>CAYRTP010000050.1:0-13993 GCA_964427175.1 uncultured Clostridium sp.
TGGGCTTTGTTTCTATGCCCGCTTTCATTGTGTAGAGTTTATATTTTCACGTTAATGGTGGGTTGCAATAATTACTTTTCATTTTATCACAAAACCCTCCAAAAAGCAAGTAGTCCGACTAAAAAAACAAAAAGGGAGCCGAGGACAAAAAAATCGCCTCAAACAGAAGGGAAATACCTCACAAAAAATCAATCTTAAAATAGGGCGGTTTTCACAAACTTTGCATTCCGCGCAAAATCTTTACAATCTCGGGGGTGAAATCCCTTGACAATTTGGCCGAAATGGTTTATAATATGTACGTTGATTACTGTATTTTTCGGAGGTATCCATTCATGAAGAAGTATCTGGCTATGGCTTTGGCCGCACTGCTCCTGGTTTGTTCGTTTGCTTCCTGCGCGAGCGGCGCAGACGGCTCTATCGGTGAGTATGCTCCCGAGGCTGACTATCTGATCACTGAAGACGGCACTTTCTATTTTGAAGCAGCCGAAGGCGAGACGGCTATTCTGGTCAACTACGTAGGTAAGGCTACCTCCGGTGACCACGTTGTTGTTCCCTCTACCTTTAATGATCGTACCGTCACCAAGATCGGTGACCGCGCCTTCTACAACCTGTCCGCTATCGTCGAGGTAACCATCCCCGACACCATCCTGGACATCGGCAACTACGCCTTTGCCCGTTGCACCGAGCTGACCGAGATCAACCTGCCCGACAGCGTTCTGACCCTCGGTGAGGGTGCGTTCATTGAGTGCACCGCTCTGACCAAGGTCGACCTGGGCGCGAACCTGATGGAGATCGGCGACAAGGCCTTCGACGGTTGCGTTGCTCTGACCGACATCGCTCTGCCCGAGTCCCTGGAGTCCATCGGTAACGGTGCATTCACCTTCTGCAAGTCCCTGCCATCTCTGACGATTCCCGCATACGTCAAGACCATCGGTGAGCTCGCATACACCGACTGCGTTGGCATCGAGACCATCACCTTCATGAGCGATAACACCAACATCGGCTTCGGCGCGTTCGAGCACGCTGACGGTACCAACCTGAAGGACAAGTTCGTCCTGGAGGGCCTGGAGGATGATTCTCCCGTTATGACCTACATCAACTCTCTCTCCGACTCCCCTGAGACTGAGCCTGTTGTTGAGGCAGAGTAATTTCTTGTAACAGATCCATATCGAAACGGCGTCGCACCCATTGTGGGTGCGGCACCGTTTTTATCGTGGCCATAATGAAGAATCTCGTATGATTGGGGGCGGTAGGGGAAGGTATGAGTAGCCTGTTTTAACCCAAAATTCACGGTGTGTGTGCACCCCTACCGGATCGTTTCAATATCAGACGTGTTCGATAACCTCGTTTCATAACGTTTATTTTTTCGTAGGGGAGGGGCTTGATCCTCCCGCCAAGGGATGGGATTTTGCGGGAGGCGAAACGCCTCCCCTACACCTTCTTTCACCGTCCTTCCGTAGGGGCGGGGTCTCCCCGCCCGTCCAAGGGATGGGATATGTGCCTATTTTGTAGGGTCTAAAACCCCAGGTTGCCGTAGGGGAGGAGCAAGCCCCTCCCCTACCCGGGGTGTACCCGGATTATCGAACAAAGGATTCGTATAAGGAAAAATACGCCCCCTGTGTTTCCACAGGAGGCGCGCTTTTTTAGTCCTTCTTGTCGCTCTTGCCACTATTGTCCGCGCTATCGCGGTTATCGCGGTTATCGCGGTTATCGCGGCTGTCGTTGCTACCGCTGTTGCTGTAGTCGAAGGGATTCTCCCCGGCGTTGTTCTCGGGGCTGTAATCGAAGGGATTCTGATTGGCGTTTGCTTCGGCGGCCTTCTTTTCAGCCTCCTCACGGGCCTTGCGAGCCTCTTCGGCGACCTTGCGGGCCTCGTTGGCCTCACGGCTGGCCTTTTCCTTCTCGGCGGCAATGGCCTCGATCATCTCCACCGTGACCACGGCGTTGTCCATGACGGCCTTGAACTGGTCGCCGTCCATGTCCTCATGAGCCAGGAGGTACTCGGCGATGAAGTGGAGCTTTTCAATGTTGGCCGAGAGCAGAGCCTTGGCGCGGTTGTATGCCTCGTCAATGAGCGCGTGGATCTCCTCGTCAATGAGAGCGGCGGTGGCATCGGAGTAATCCGAACCCGAGGAGAAGTCACGGCCCAGGAATACCTGGCCCTGATCGGTGCCGAAGGCACGGAGACCCAACCTCTCGGACATACCGAGGCGGGTGACCATGTACTTGGCCAGATCGGTGACGTGCTGAATATCCGAGGAAGCACCGCTGGTCACGTCTCCGAAGATGATCTCCTCGGCGGCGCGTCCGCCCAGGCCCATGGCCAGATTGCCCTTGAACTTGGACTTGCGGTCGTAGTAGTTGTCAGACTCGGGACGGAAGCTGGTGTAGCCGCCCGCGCCCTTGCCCGTGGGAACGATGGTAATGAGGTGAACGGGATCCTGGTCGCAGAGGTGACCCACAATGGCGTGGCCCGCCTCGTGGTAAGCGGTGAGCTTCTTGTCCTCGTCGCTCATCACCCAGGTCTTCTTCTTGGGACCCATGATGATCTTGTTGTAGGCATCCTCGATCTCGTCCATGCCGATCAGGCTCTTGCCGTGACGGGCGGAGAGAAGGGCGGCCTCGTTGAGGAGGTTGGCCAGATCGGCACCCGTAAAGCCTACGGTGATCTTGGCCACCTTGGAGAGGTCAACACCGGGCTCCAAGGGCTTGTTGCGGGCGTGGACCTTCAGAATGTCCTCACGGCCCTTGATGTTGGGACGGTTGACCGTGATCTGACGGTCAAAACGGCCGGGACGAAGCAGAGCGGGATCCAGTACGTCAGGACGGTTGGTGGCGGCGATGACCACGATACCCTCGTGGGAGCCGAAGCCGTCCATTTCCACCAGCAGCTGGTTCAAGGTCTGCTCACGCTCGTCGTGACCGCCGCCCAGGCCTGTGCCTCTCTGACGGCCCACGGCATCGATCTCGTCGATGAAGATGATGGCCGACCCTGCTTTGCGGGCGGTATCGAACAGGTCGCGGACACGGGACGCACCCACACCCACGAACATCTCCACGAAGTCGGAGCCCGAGATGGAGAAGAAGGGAACACCCGCCTCACCGGCTACAGCCTTGGCCAGCAGGGTCTTACCCGTACCGGGAGGGCCCATGAGAAGAACGCCATGGGGAATGCGCGCGCCCAGGCGGGCAAACTTGGTGGGAGATTTGAGGTAATCCACGATCTCCACCAGCTCTTCCTTTTCCTCGTCGGCACCCGCCACGTCGCGGAAGGTGACCTTGTTCTTGTCATCCGAAGGCATCTTGACGTGAGCCTTGCCGAAGCCCGACATCTTGGCGCCGCCGGGGCCTCCGCCGTTCATCATCTTCTTCATGGCGAAGTAGTAGAGGGCGATGAGGGCCACCACCAGAATGACAGCGGGCAGGATGGATACCCACCAGGGGAAGCTGTTGGCGGGCTTGGTTTCGTAGTTGTCCAGGATACCCACACCGGTTCCCGCGCGGCTCTGCTCCACCGACAGCTCGTCGATGTAGCTCAGACGGGAGACGGTGATATCCGCCAGGGCGATCTGCTTGGAATCTCCCAGCTTGAGCTCCACGCCCTCGGGGATCTCATAGACCGTGTTCCCCTCCTCGTCGGTGGGGAAGGTGACCGCGTTGCCGCGGACGTCCAGGAAATTTCCGTCATTGTCCTTGACGAATTCCTGATAGCTCAGGTAGCCCTTATTGTAGTCCAGGGTATAGACGGCTACCTCCTCGGACACCAGGGCCTTGATGAAGTCGGCCTCGGTGATCTTCTCCTGGCCACCCGTCGTGCCGCGGTAAAGCACGGCGATCATACCGACCAACACCACCGCGGCCAGCAGATAGCCCAGGATCAGCTTAAAATTACTCTTCATTATTTTCCTCCGTTATGCCGGGATCTTAGGGGTAACGGGCTCGGCAGACCCGATTGAGACAGCTTCGTGCCTCCGCCCGCGCGCGGGCAGAGCAACACGAAATAAAGTATAACACACAACTATGAATTTTTTATGAAAATCCATGGGGTTTCCCGTGAAGTTTTGGGCGCGGGCTTAGTTTTTCTCGTAAACCTCACGCTTGAGCACGCCTACGAAGGGCAGATTGCGGTATTTCTCGTTGTAGTCCAGACCGTAACCGATGACGAACTCGTCGGGAATGGAGGCTCCGCAGAAGTCGGGGACGAAGTCCACCTCACGGCGGGAGGGCTTATCCAAGAGGGTGCAGGTGCGGACGCTGTGGGCGTTACGGTTCTTGAGGAGCTGGGTGAGACGGGACAGGGTACGGCCCGAGTCCACGATGTCCTCCACCACCAGAAGGTCGATGTCCTGCAGATCGTCACGGTTGAGGTCCAGGGAGACCTTGATCTCGCCCGAGGTCTTGGTGCCGGCACCGTAGGAGGATACCTTCATGAACTCCAGCTCCAGGGGCAGGGTCAGACGCTTCATCAGGTCGGCGGCGAAGGGCATGGAGCCCTTGAGGATGACCACCATGACCAGGCGGCGGTCGCTGTTCTCGTAGGTGGCCTGGATCTGGGCGGCCAGCTTGTCTACGATGGCGGAGATCTCCTCGGCGGAGACCAGGGTGTAAGCGCAGTCGTTATAGAGGGCAGGGATTTGGTTTTCCATAGTATGTAGTATGTCCTTTCCTGAAATCTGTTTTCAAGAGATTTTTAAATTCTTTTGAGAAATACGGTCACACGGAGGCAAGCACCCTCCCGCGGGGCGGGATAACCGTCGCGGAAAGCAACGGCGGGGTACCAAAGCGGCGTACCGTCGGGGAGACAGATGAGGGGAATAAGATCCCGGAGATGCGGAGGAATACGATGGTCGCACAACAGCTTTTTGAGCTTTTTGCGCATCCCGTGGGAGAGGATCCCGTCCCCCGAGAGTCGTCTGCGGGCGGTCAGGGGCAGGGGGAGATCGGCGGGGAAGATCGCGGAGGCCCAAACGCCGTCCCCGTTGTTCGGGGGTAGGAGCGTGGGGGAGGCTTCCACCAAAACCGATACGCCCGTCTCCAATCGGTTGAGACCGAGGGCCAGGGGAATCGGATCGGCGGCGAGTGCGGGCTCGGCGGTGTGCGCGGCGCGGATGATGAGGGTATCCTCCCGTATCCTCCCTTCCATACCGCGTGGAAGGGTCACCGAGGATTCGGGCACCCCTTTCTCCACCAGCTCACACAGGGCATCCAGGTGGGCGGCGGTCAGGGTCCCGCTTCCGTCATGGGGATCAGCCTCGGCGGTGGCGCGGTCGTAGAGAATGGCCATCATGCGCTTGGTAATGGCGGGGTGGTGGGAACGCAGGCAGTCCAGGTACAGACCGCCGTCGGGGGTGGCGGAGCGGTTCACCTGTGCCTCGGCCAGCCCCATGAGACATTCATCGTCCTCCCTGGCCGTGCGGGACAGACGGGACGCGGCCCGCTGGGGAATACCGACTCCTGCCAGCTCCTCCAGGGAGGGAATGACGGTGTGGCGCAGGCGGTTGCGGGTGTAGGCGATCTCCCCGTTGGTGGAGTCGGTGACGTAGTCCAAACCCAGCTCGCCGCAAGCGTCCAAAATGTCCCGCTTGGTCCAGGTCAGCAGGGGGCGGTACACCGTCAGCTCGGTTCCGTCGGGGGCGTGACCCAACGAACGGGTCGGGGGGATACCGCCCATGCCTCGGGTGCCGCTCCCTCGCAGGAGACGGTCCAGAACGGTTTCCAGGTTGTCGTCGGCATGGTGGGCGGTGAGGAGGACGGGGATGCTCCGCTCGGCCATGATACGGATGAAGAACTCGTACCGCACCCGTCGGGCGGCGGTCTCAAGACTCTCCCCTGATTCGGCCGCCAGGGCGGGGATATCGGCGTGCTCCACCATCAAGGGGATCCCTTCGTCCTCACAGATCCCGCGGCAGAAGGCCTCGTCGCGGTCGGCCTCGCTCCCGCGGATGCCGTGGTGCAGATGGGCGGCCAGGATCCGAGGAATGTCCGTCGGGGGAGTCCGCTCCCGCAGGGCGCGGACCGCCAGGGCGAGCAGGAGTCGGGAATCCGCCCCGCCCGACAGGGCGACCAGATACGCGGGGGCATCGGGAAGACGAAAGCTGGGCATAGCGAACTCCTTAGAATTGTGAATCTGTGTTTTGAAGATTTGAGTGTGCAGGCAGATCCGTATACTATTCTCCAATAGAACATTGAATACGAGAACGAGCGTACACGCATATATACCAATGGGGCAGGGGCCCCATGGTGATGTCCTCTATGGCTCCTGGTGTCCTCTCGCAACCCTAATAATCCCTTTTTTAAGTTTTTGGGATTCTTAAGGGCCTTTTTTTAAAAAGGCCCTTAAGCTGCCAGAGGCACGCTCTCCACTATTCAAGGCTTTAATTGGAGCTTCGTATTAACCGGGCAACTCGTTTTCGTCCGCCAGGGTACGGAACTTGGTGTAACGGCCGATCCAGCCCATTTTGACGGTGCCGGTGGAGCCGTGACGGTTCTTGGCGATGATGACTTCCGCGATAGAGGCGGCGGCATCCGAATTGGGATCCGAGCTTTCGTTGACCTTATAGTATTCGTCTCGGTACAGGAACATGACCACGTCGGCATCCTGCTCGATGGCACCCGAGTCACGAAGGTCGGACAGCATGGGCTTCTTGTCGGTACGGGACTCGGGACCGCGGGAGAGCTGGGCACAGCAGATGATGGGGACCATGAGATCCTTGGCCATGATCTTCATGGCGCGGGAGATCTCGGCCACCTCTTGCACGCGGTTGTCGTTGCGGCCGTCGCTCTGCATGAGCTGGAGGTAGTCGATGATGACCAGACCCAGGTTCTTGACACGGCGGAGCTTGGCCTTCATGCCCGTCACCGTGATACCCGATGTATCGTCGATGAGGATGTCGCATTTGGCCAGGTTGGAGGTGGCGTGGGCGATGCTTTCCCAGTCCTCGGGCTTGAGGTCGCCGGTACGCATGGCGTAGCTGTCCACCATAGCCTCCGAGGAGATGATACGGTTGACCAGCTGCTCAGCGGACATTTCCAAGGAGAACATACAGACCGTCTTGCCCGTCTGGGCGGCCACGTTGGTGCCGATGTTCAGACAGAAGGAGGTCTTACCCATACCGGGTCGCGCGCCCACCAGCACCAGGTCGGATTTACCCATACCCGCCAGCACGCGGTCCAGGCCCGAGAAGCCGGTGGAGGTGCCCTGGGAGGCATCCTTATCGGTGACCAGCTCGTGGAGGTGGTTGTACACGTCCCCGATGACCTCTCGGATGTGGCGGAAGTTCTTGGTGTCCTTGCCCTGGGCGATGGCGAAGATCTTGTTCTCGGCGGAGTCCAGGATGTGGGCCACGTCGTCCTGCTCGGAGTAGGCGATCTCGCTGACCTCGTCGCAAGCCCCGATGAGTTGGCGGAGAATGCTCTTGTCCTTGACGATGCGGGCGTAGTCCTTGACGTTCAGGGCGTTGGGGACCACCTCCGCGATGGTACGGATGTACTGCTCACCGCCCGACTTGGTGTAGATGCCCTTCTGCACCAGCATATCGATGAGGGTGACCACGTCGATGTCGCGGCTGGTGAGGAACAGCTCGTGCATGGCAGAGAAGATCTGCTGGTGCTCCTCCAGATAGAAGTCGCCCAGCGTCACCATGTCCGCAATCTCATTGAAGGATTCGGGATCCACCAGCACCGAGCCCAACAGGGACTGCTCGGCGATGAGGGAGAAGGGGAGCTTTCGGACTAACGCGTCCGAGGCGTTTGCGTTGTCATTCATGACGGTCGTTTATAGTAGCGGGGGCTCAGTTGCAGACCAGTACGTGGATCTTACCGACGATGTCGGTGTAGAGCTTCACGTCCAGGTCGTACTTGCCGTAGGCGCGGATGGCATCCGAGAGCTGGATCTTGCGCTTATCCACGGTGATGCCGTGATCCTTGGCCAACTGCTCGGCGATGTCCTTGGCGGTGATGGAGCCGTAGAGACGGCCGTCAGCACCCGAGGAGGCGGTGATCTTGATGAGGAGGGTGTCCAGCTTGGCGGCCAGAGCCTTGGCCTCGGCGGTCTCTACCTCGATCTTGTGCTTGAGGGACTCCTCACGGCCCTTGATCTCGTTGAGGACCTTGGCATCGGCCTCTACAGCCAGCTTGCGGGGGAGGAGGAAGTTGCGGGCGTATCCGTCGGATACGTTGATGACCTCGTTTTTCTTACCTTGGCCTTTTACGTCTGCGAGAAGAACTACTTTCATGATGATGGATTTCCTTTCTGTTGGGTGAATTTTATGATGGGATGAATGGAAAGCGGGGAAAGTGCGCGGGGAGGGATTACCCCTCACGGCTCACCTGCTCGGGGAACTGCATACAGTATTCGTCGATGGCGGTGGTCAGGCGGTCGTAGGCCTCGGACACGTCACCGGGTACCTGGGCACCCGCCATGTCGAAGTGGCCGCCGCCGTCCAGCTTTTCCATGAGGAGCTGAACGTTGATCTTACCCTTGGAGCGGGCCGAGATGGCCACGCCGCCGGGCACCAACGCCAGGGCAAAGGAGGCCTCCACGCCCCGCAGGGAGAGGAGCTTGTCGGCGGCCTTGGCGGCGGCGATGCGGTCGCCTCCGGAGGGCACGTGATCCTCGCTGAGCCAGGTGATGGCGAAGCAGTCGGCGTATACACGGGTATGGGCATCGAAATCGCCTGCTACCAGGAACTCGTCGATGGGCGCGCTGAAGAAATCGCGGACCACGTCGGTATGGGCGTTGCGGCTGTAGAGGTAGTAGGTGATCTCAAAGGTCTGGGCACCCGCCGAGCGGGTGAAATTGTGGGTATCCAGCATGATGCCCGCCAAAAGCAGGTTGGCCTCCTCCTTGAGGAGGGTCTCGGCGTAGTCGCTCTGCTGGAGGATCTCGGCAATGATCTCACTGGCCGAGGATTTCGTGGTTTCTATATAATGAAGGAAAGGCGAGAAGGGAAGCTCGCTGACCAGACGGTGGTGGTCAATGACGGCGATGTTGCTCACGCCGTTTTTTGCCGAAATGGAGCCCGCCAGCTGGGGAGCCTCGAAAATGAAGGGATTGCTCACGTCGGTGAGGATGAGCACCGTCCCTGTGGTGACCAGCTGTTGGGCAGAGGCCTTATCCATGAATACGTTGCGGTATTCGGGGAGGGTGGCGAGATGGTTGAAGCAGATGTCGAAGGTGTCGCAATTCTTGTTGGTCACGATGCGGACGGGGACGCGGCTCCGGCCCTGGGCCTCCAGGATACTGCGGCACAGACGGTAGGCACCCACCGTGGAGCCGATGGCATCGAAATCGGGATTGGCGTGGGCCATGATGAGGACGTTCTCGCAGTCCGACAGCCGCTTTTCCAGCAGATGGGCACTGACGCGGGAGGAGATGGAGGTGTTGGATTCCAGGGTCTTGTGGGCACCGCCGAAGTAGGTTAGGCCGTTGACACCCCGCCGCTGGAGGGCTACCTGGTTACCGCCTCGCTGAAGGGCCATATCCAGGGCGGCGTTGGCGGCCCGCTCACGCTCAGCCATGGTGCCGTCGATGTCGGCAATACCCATGGATACCGACAAAGGAAAGCTGTTGTCGCCCACGCGGATGTTCATGATGTCGTCCAGAATGGAGAAATCGTCCTCGATGCAACGGTCCAGCATCTCCGAAGTGAAGATGGCCAGGTACTTGTCTCGGTCATATTCCCGCAGCATACCGTCCATCCCCTCCACCCACTTGGTTAGGGTCTCCTCAATGAGGTTGGCGGTGGCACGGTAGTTGGCGCGGACGAACTGGGTCAGCTCCTGGAGGTTATCCAGCATGATATACGCCATGACCATGTGGTTGCGGTTGAAGTCGTCGATGAGGTCCAGATGATCGTTTACGTCACGGAAGACTAAGAAGTAGTAGTGATCGTTTTCCCGATGGAGCAGGTAGTTGTCCACGAGGTAGCGGCGGCCGTCCGACAGGCGGACTACCGTGGCGCTGTCCTCATTGGCGGCGGTGACCGAGGGGATGCCCTCGGAGAACAGCCGCTCGGCAATGCGGGCACCGATGCTGTCGGCGGTGACGGTGTTGCGGACCGAGGAGGCCAACAGCTCGGGGCTGACCCCGGGGCAGACCTCGGATACGGGGATGTTGCAGACGGGGGTGTGGAAGCCCAGAATGTTCTGCATGGCGGTGTTGATGACCCGCACCGAGCCGGATGAGTTGACCACGGCGTAGGGGATATCCACTACCGTGCGGAACATCCGATAAATGTCGGTGTTGAGCTGTTCAGCCGCTTCGGCGGCCTCGCGGATCTTCTCGTACCGCAGAACGTAGGCCAGGAGGGTGGCACCGGCCGAGACCAGGTAGAGGATCAACGCCCCTAGGGCCAGGTAGGGCAGGTGGGGAACCTTCTGATACGCCAGCAGGACCAGGAGCCCCAGGAGGAGCAGAGCCTCGGCCACGGCAATGGCAAAGGGAGTCCGCAGATCCATGCGGATGCTTCCGGGTGCGCTTCCAAAGGTGTCCTTGAAGGGTTTCTTGGGAGACATAAGGTGGCTCCTTTCGGATAAGGTAGGAATGGGCGATTGTCATACGTACGCTTTCGTGAATAGGCAATATCTTTCAAAACAATGGCGGAGCGGAGTCTTTTGCCTTCCCCAAAGGGGAAGGCAAGGAGGCTCGCCTGTTATCTTTAGGGAACTTTACAATCGACCGGGTAGGAATGGGATCAGCCGAAGGGATTCTCGTCGTCGGGAGGCTTGATGGCCGAGGTGATGGCACCGTAAATGTGGCCGATGACCTCAACGGCCGCGGGGATAACGGGGGCCAGGATCAGGAGGCAGGGAACCAGCAAAAGCAGGTAGAACAGGCACCCCAGACCGCGGGGACCCTTCCGCGCCAGTCCGCCCATGATGCGGATCACACCCGCCAGGGCCAGGCCGGGCAGGAGAATGACGTAGACGTTCTGGGCGATGGTGCCCGACAGGGTGGAGGCGTTGGAGTTCTCCAAAAAGACCACCAGGTAGGCTACCAGGAAAATGATGCAGGAGATCAGGCTCATGCCAAAGGCGCGGACCCGATCGCTGACCGAATCCCCGTACCCGAAGGTGCGGAGGGTGGCGTGCTGCATCATCTGCACCACGGCGCAGATGATGTTGACGAAGACCACGAACAGGGCGGGGAGCAGATTGAATACGCTGTTGACCGTGTTCTGGGCGTTGGCGTAGGTCATCATCTCCTCCAGCTGGGCCACCATCTCGGGAGCCAGCCCCTCGGGGATCTCGGCGGAGGTGATGCTCTCAATGAGGGCTGCGCGAAGCTCCTCCATAAAGCCCATCAGCGCGTCGGGGGTCAGGGTACCCAACTGGATGTACAGCCCCAAGGCCGTCAGCGCGGCGATGGAGGCTCCCAGGGCCAGGGCTGTGGCGCAGATCACGCCTACGCGGGTGGGACCGTCCTCGGACGCGGCGGCACGGCGGGTGCTCAGCGCCAGGACCAGCATGGGAGGGAAGGGGATCAGCACCGAGGCCGCCCCCACGGGATCGCGGGTAAAGGCCAGGGCGGCGGCGTAGGCAACAATGGGGATCATGGGGAACCAGGCCAACTGCTTGCGGGGAAGCACCGCCAACAGGAAGGAGCCCTCGCCGATGGCAAAGAGCAGACCGCCCAAGGCGGCGGTGAGCTGGATGGAGCCCGTGAAGTAGAATACGAGGATCCCCATGACGATGAGGATGGGGAGGATGCCCTTGGAGGTGCGGGTGACCCGCCACAGGTAGAGGACGAACAGCACCAGGGAAGCAATGGCGATTCCTTGGGAGAGGGAGGGCCCACTCTCGGGGGCGGCTCCGACAGAACAGAGACCAATGCCTACCATGGCAGCGGCCAGGGTCAGCAGAACGGCAAGGATCACGCCGGAGGACCCGTTGACCCCATCACGCGGGATGGGACAGAGGGGAGCGCGGGCGGGACGCGCGGGATCGGAGTGGGGGCCGGTGTTCATGTCGCGGTCTCCTTTCGGTATTTTGGTAAGCATAGTAATAGATTATAATAGTATACCATATTCTTCTCGATTTGTAAACAGATTCTTGATGGAAAATTTGGAAAAAGTGTGTGAATGAATTGGAAAATTCGCCTTTTTCGGGCCTTGGGTCCGCGTGATGGGGGTGTTTTGAGGGGGTGGAGAGGAAAACGCGCGGTCTTCGGAGAAATTTGTCTATTTTTATCAAATTGCAAAATTCTGCAAATTATTTTGTGAAAACCCCTTGACAACACTTGATTTATGTGCTAAAATAGTAAACTGCATTATAATCGCTTTAACTATGGGGTTCTCTGCCTTCCGAAGGGTTCCTCTGTCAATGAAAGGCGATTTTACAAGGTGTTCTTTGTGCAATTCGACGAACTATCGAAGCGTGCGTTCCATGCGACTCGGCCGAGGCATTTGCCGTGCCCTCGGGCTGTCCGTTTGGCCCCTGAGGTCCTGCTCGTGTACGCTTCGCTCCTTCGCCCCTTGCGCCGCGGCCGCCTTCTGTCCCCGCCGCCGTTCGGGAATCCGCCCGACGGTGCCCAACCAATGATTTTGAATGGAGTGTGTAATTCATGGTCAATCTGAAAGATCAGAGACTCGGTGAGAACGTTCGTAAGTCCTTCTCCCGCACCCGTTTCAATCTGGAACTGCCCAATCTGGTGGAGATCCAGACCAAGTCCTACAAGTGGTTTCTCGAGGAGGGCCTGACCGAGGTCCTGCACGAGGTATCTCCTATTACCGATTTCTCCGGGAACCTGCTTATTGAGTTTATTTCCTACAGCCTGGATACCTCCAAGCCCAACTACCCCGTCGAGGAGTGCAAGGAGCGCGACGTCAACTACGCCGCTCCCCTGAAGGTCAACGTCCGCCTCACCAACAAGCAGACCGGCGAGGTCAAGCAGACCGATATCTTCATGGGCGAATTCCCCCTGATGACCGAGACCGGTACCTTCGTCATCAACGGTGCTGAGCGTGTCATCGTTTCCCAGCTCATCCGTTCTCCCGGTATGTACTACGCTTCCGAGATCGACAAGACCGGTAAGCGCACCTACTCTGCCCAGATCATCCCCTACCGCGGCGCATGGCTGGAGTATGAGACCGATATCAACGGCGTGATCTACGTCCGTATCGATAAGACCCGTAAGGTCCCCATGACCATGTTCATCCGCGCCCTGGGTCCCGAGACCCGCGAGGAGATCTACAGCCTGGTGGGTGAGGACGAGCGTCTGAAGGTCACCTTCGATAAGGATGACTGCGAGAACCTGGCTGCCACCAACCGCACCACTCCCCACGTGGAGGCTCTGAAGGAGATCTACAAGAAGCTCCGTCCCGGTGAGCCTGCCCTGGTGGAGTCCGCCGAGGCCCTCATCAACAACTACTTCTTCGACCCCAAGCGTTACGATATCGCCCCCGTGGGCCGTTATAAGTTCGACAAGAAGGTGGCCATCAGCGGCCGTCTGGCCAACCGCAAGCTGGCTGAGGATGCCATCTCCCCCTTCACCGGCGAGGTGCTCTACGAGGCCGGTACCGTCCTGACCCACGAGATGGCCCTCCAGGTGGAGCGCGCCGGTATCAACGAGATCCGCATCGAGCTGGATAACGGCGATACCATGAAGGTGCTGTCCAACAACACCCTGGAGCCCGAATACATCATCGGCTTTGATCTGAAGGATTGCGGCGTGAAGGAGAGAGTCCGTATCGCCATCCTCCGCGAGATCATGGAGGCCGCCGAGGGCGACCTGGATATGATGAAAAAGCTGGTCAAGGAAAGAATGGCCGAGCTCTGCCCCAAGCACATCACCAAGGACGATATCTTCGCTTCCATCAACTATATGCTCAACCTGACCCACGAGGTCGGCTCCCTGGATGACATCGACCATCTGGGCAACCGCCGTATCCGTTCCGTGGGCGAGCAGCTCCAGAACCAGCTCCGTATCGGCTTCGTCCGTATGGAGAAGATCATCAAGGAGCGTATGACCACCCAGGATAACGATAAGCTGACC
>CAYRTP010000051.1:0-13987 GCA_964427175.1 uncultured Clostridium sp.
GACCGTAATCGCCGGTCTTGGCCTCGGCCACGATGTCCTCGGTGCCGGGGGTCTTGTCAGCCACCAGCATATGCTTGGCGGTCTTGTGATCCACACGACCCATTTTGGTTTCGGCTACACCGAGGGCGGCCATGGTGCCTGCCTCGGCGCGGCAGTAGTTACGGATGGAGGTGATGAGCTTCTCCCGCTCGGCCACGCTCATGGCGCGGATGGCCTTGTAGCCAACCTCGGCGGCGGCGATGGCGTCCTCCATTTTCTCGTAAATACCGACCAGCTTGCGGCCGTTGTACTGGGTAGAGGACCAATCGGGGGCGGATGCGGCGGTGTTATCCGACCGCATCTCTGCCACGACCTTGGCCACCAGCTCAGCGACCTGGGCTTCAGTCCAGTTAATAGCCATAATCGTGTTCTTCCTTTCTCTTGGGATCAAGTAAGGCGGTCAGAGGGCCGGATTACTTGCCGAGAGCGGCCAGAACCTTGCGGGTGATCTCTGCAACCAGAGCATCGTCGGCGTTGCCGTGGTTACCACAGTCGCACTTGCCGGCGTTGTCCTTGCACTTGCAGTTGGAGGTACCCTTGTTGGGGCAGGACTTGCAACCGGGATGCTTGCCGGGCAGGCCCATCTTCTTGCGGAGCTCCATCAGTCTCTCCAGCTCGTGGCAGGAGATCTCGTCGATGCGGCTGTTGGCACCGACACCGATCTGACGGGCGTACAGGTTGATCTTTGCGTTGAACTCAACCTCTTCCATGGTGAAGCAAGCGCGGAGCAGGGTGTTACCAACGGTCAGAGCACCGTGGTTCTTCAGCAGGAATGCGTCGTGCTTCTGGATGTAGGGCATCAGGGACTCGGGGATCTCCATGGTGGAGGGCATACCGTAGTCACAGGTAGGAACGTTACCGATGGTCAGAATCGCCTCGGGAAGGATGTACTGGTCCAGCTCAACACCGGCAACGGTGAAGGCGGTAGCCACGGGAGGATGAGCGTGAACGACAGCACCGGCATCGGGACGCTCCTGATACACTCTCATGTGCATCTTGATCTCGGAGGAGGGGTTGAGCTTACCGTCGATCTTGTTACCGTTGGCGTCGATCTTGATGATCATATCGGGGGTCATGAAGCCCTTGGAAACGCCGGTAGGGGTGCAGTAATACTCGTTGGGGCCGACCTTTACGGAGATGTTACCGTCGTTAGCGGCAACGAAACCGTGGTCGTAGATGCGCTTACCGATGTCGCAAATTTCCTTTTTGATTTCAAACGGAGACTGTGCCATAGCTTTGTTTTCCTTTCGCTTTATAAAAAATTTTTATTTATGTGGGAATGCCCCCGAGGGGGAAACAAAGGGGTTCGGGGGGGGAAGCACTTACAGATTCTTGGCCAGAGCCTCGGTATCGCAGGCGATCATGAACTCCTCGTCGGTGGGGATAACCAGGATCTTGGCGGGAGAATCGGGGGTGGAGATCTCCAGCACGTCGGTGTGAGGCGCGTTGGCGTTCTTGTCGGCATCGAAGTAGAGGCCGAAGAAGGACAGGTTGCCGGCGATCTGCTCGCGGGTCTTGCGGTCATTCTCGCCGACACCGGCGGTGAAGACCAGCACGTCCACGCCGTTCATCTCGGCGGCGTAGGTACCGATGAGCTTGATGGCACCCTGGCACATCAGATCGAGAGCCAGCTTGGCGCGCTCGTTGCCCTGGCCTGCGGCCACGCGAACGTCGCGGAGGTCGTTGGAAACGCCGGAAACACCCAGCAGACCGGACTTCTTGGTCATGGCGGTGTCGATCTCATCGCAGGTCATGCCGCTCTGCTTCATGATGTAGGTCACGAGGGAGGGGTCGATGGCACCGCAACGGGTACCCATGGGCAGACCGTCCTGGGGAGTGAAGCCCATGGAGGTGTCCACGGCCTTACCGCCGTCGATGGCGGTGATGGAGGAGCCGCTGCCGATGTGGCAGGTGATGATCTTCAGATCCTTGATGTCCTTGCCCACATACTCGGCGGCCTTAGCGGCAACGTAGCGGTGGGAGGTACCGTGGAAGCCGTACTTACGGATGCCGTACTTCTCATACCACTCGTAGGGCAGAGCGTACATATAAGCCTTGGGCTCCAGGGTGGAGTAGAAGGAGGTGTCGAACACGCCGACGTGGGGCGTGTTGGGCATGAGAGCGCGGCAGGCGTTGACACCCTTGATAGCGGGCGGGCCGTGCAGGGGGTTGATGGGCACGATGGACTCCAGGTACTCCATCTCGGCCTGAGTCAGGACGCAGGAAGCCTGGAACTTACCGCCGTGAGCGAAGCGGTGGCCGACGGCACCGATCTCGTCCACGTTCTCGATGACACCCCACTCGGGGTCAGTCAGGAGCTTGAGGACCAGAGCGATGGCCTCATTGTGGCTGGGCATGGGATAATCTTCTTCGTAGGTAGGCTGACCGGGGCGCTTGTGGGTGATGATACCGGACAGGCCGATCTTCTCGCACAGACCCTTGGCAAGCACCTTGCGCTCGTCCATATCGAAAAGCTGATACTTGAGGGACGAGCTACCGGCATTAACAACCAGTATTTTCATGGTGATGTATTCTCCTTCTGATGATTTTGATAGAAGACAAATCTATTCACCATGTATTATATCAAAATGACGAAGATTTTTCAATAGTTTTGCGGAAATTTCTTGTTTCAAAACTAAACAAACTTTTGAACCCCTATTTTTGCAGTTTTACCCCTCCTCGGGGGACTGATAAAAAATTATCAAGGAATCTGACAAAAAAATAACGAAAAATCCCCGAAATTTACAAAAAATCGGGGGTTTTTCTTCATTATATAAGGGGGTGTATTTGTCATACCCTTGTCATACCCCCGCGCGGGGAGGGATTCCGAGGGGAACGAGGCAGGATTTGGGGGTGGATTTTGCTGTTGTGCATTTTGACGAAAGGGGTGTAGAGGGATTTTATGTAATGAAAGAAATTTTTGGGAAAATTTTGGGGAGGGGTGAGGGAGGATCAAAAAACGGACCCGCTCTGCGAGTCCGTTTTCGGTTTGGGATAGGTTGACAAAAAGGATGATTACTGTATTTTCATGAAATAAGGACCGCAAAGATCATTCTCATGAGTCTTGATATATGTCCAAGAATAGTCGCTCGCAACTACATACAGTTCTGTAATATTTGAATCTATTTCCTTTGATGTGCGATATTCGTCGAGTAATTTATCCGTTACTCCGTTTGGACCAAACATATCGCAAAAAAGGCAATCCGACTTATCGACGTTGTCATATGCCGAGCGTGCATTGTCTCCTGTAAGAAAGGCCTCGGGCTCTAACAGATCCCAAGAAAAAAATATGCCAAATATATTGATCATTTACGTATTTCGCTATTTTCTCTTTTGTTATGTTTTTCGCAAAATGCCGTAACTATTGATTGATAAATTTTTGTTTAGACATAATTGATTTTGGCATAACAGTACCGCCTTTCTGATTGGTAGAGGATTGACAGGCTCCGCCCCTTATTTCGGATTCGCTTCAATTTTCTTTTCAATGGTGATACACGAAGCCGTGAGCATTCTTTGGATCCTGCCGCAGAGGTTACGGTGAACTTTGAAGGTGACCTCGTCAATCGCATGGGTATTATACAGCAGCTTGAGCCAGCTTTCGGTTTCGGCGCATTCCTTCCTGGCGATTTTGAATTTCGAGAGCATATCGGCCAGACTTTGAGGGTACTGGGCTTCGGTGATATTGGCAAACACGCTGGAGGAGGATTTGCAAAGCTGAAAAACGGTGTTGGAGTTGCCACTTATGGATTTACAGAGCAATTCGCATCTCGTGGCGAGTTCTTCGGAATATTCGAGTAAATAATTTTTTGCCATAAAGTTCTCCCTTCGCATCCGAATCACGCCGAAGGCGTGGATGAAATCCGCCGTAGGCGGTATGTCCTCAGCCCTTAAGGGCTGTATGGAATCATCCCGAAGGGATGCATGTGATCAATCCGAAGGATTCGGGGGAATACACGCTTACGCGTGATGCCATGCCGTGCGGGGCGCGGATTACATACACGCCCGAAGGGCGTGATTACATGCCAATCCTTCGGATTGGATAAAAAAATTAAAGCGACCTCGAAAGGTCGCTTTAATTTTTTTGGTGGAGACAGTTGGAATCGAACCAATGACCTCATGCATGTCAAGCATGCGCTCTAACCAGCTGAGCTATGCCTCCGCAACAGATGATATTATAGCACATCCGTTGCCATTTGTCAAGGGGTTTTTGAAAAGTTTTTACAATTGTTTTCGTTGGCCGGACGCTTCGGAAATCGACGAAATTTGTCACCGATTTTGCTTGACATTTCCGGCTGTTCGTGCTATACTGTGCAGTACCACAATGTAGAAAGGAGAATCGTGTTATGGAGAAAACCAAGCTGGGTATTTCGGTAGGCCTGATGGGTGCGCTTCTGTACGCTCTCGGCCTGTTCGGAGGATACTTTTTGACTGTTGCCGCCGTGGTGTACGTGCTGTGGCGTGAGGAGAGTGTTTGGCTGAAGCAGACCGCCGTGAAGGCGTTGGCCCTGACCTTCCTGTTCCCCGTCATCTCGCTGGCCATCGGTGTCATCCCCGACCTCGTAGGTCTGGTGCAGAGCGTCATGAACCTGTTTAACGAGTTCTTCAGCATGGAGATCGTCCTTGAGATCGAGGCTATTCTGCGGAATATCCTGAACATCCTCGAGTACGTGGTCTTCATTCTGCTGGGCATCATGGCTCTGGGCAAGAAGACGGTCCGCGTTCCCCTGGTGGACGCGCTGGTCGAGAAGCATCTGAACTGACCCCCAAAAAACATCCGCCGTGGGCGTGCCCACGGCGGATATTTGTATCTGTACGGGGGTTATTCGGCTGTCGCGAACTGCACGTAGGGAAGCAGGAGCGCGGCGGTCTGTTCGTCCATTTGGATGTTGGCCCAGTCCTCGGGGGTGCCTGCGTATTCGATAACGAGGCTGTCCGAGGGGATGACGGTGATCTGACCGATCTCGGTGACGGTGGCGGGGATGGTCAGGCGTTCCAAAGCGGGGCAATTTCCGAAAATATCGTTGCCGAGGGTCTGCACGCCGTCCAGCAGAATGATCTCGCGGAGCTGGGGGCAATTTTTGAAGCAGTTATCCTCCAAGAGTCGGGCAGAGGTCTCCACGCGGGTCAGGTTGGGGCAGTCGGCCAGGGACGACACGCCGACTCGCTGTGTGCTTTCGGGGAGGATGAGCTCGGTGAGCGCGGTGTTGCTGAAAGTCTTGTCCAGGAATGCAATCAATTCGTTGCCGAATGTAACCGAAGACAGAGCGGTACATCCATCAAAGGCTTCGGGGAATATGGCCGTTGCCGCGGGCATATCCACCCGAGTCAGCGAGGTGCATCCTGCAAAAGCGCGGTATGCGATGGTGGTAACGCCCGGCAGTTCGATGGATTGGAGAGACGGACACCAACCGAATGCACCTGATCCCATATAGATGAGAGATGACGGTACCGAAACACGGGTCAAGGATGAGCAGTTGGTAAAGGCACCTTCCCGAACATACACGCAGGTATCGGGAATGGTGACGCTGGTGACCGTCTTGTTGCCCTCAAAGGAACCGCCCTCAATGTGGACAACACCGTTGGGGATCACAACGTCTCCTCCGTCTCCGTTGTAGTCGATCAAATGCCCGTTATAGATCACGAATTCTTCGGTCTGATTCTCCAACCAGGGAGTGTAGTGCATGGCATAGGTGATGATGCTATGCTGTTTCGTTAGATTGATGTCGGTCAGGGAGAGACATCCATAGAACGCTTGTCCATCAACTTCCTGAAATCCCTTGCCGACGGTTACTTTTTTCAATTGTACACATTCACGGAATGCATACGACAGGATTTTCTCCACGGTATTCGGCAGGATCACCTCGGTGATTTGGGTATTCCCTAAGAACGCTTCTTCTCCAATGTACTTCACGGTCAACCCATCCGGCGACGTCTCGGGAATTCGCAGGACCCGATCGGTGGCGGTGCCGATGCCGCTGACGGCGCAAAAGCCCTCCTCACCCTCCACGGGGGTAAATTCCAGCCCCTCAGTGTAGGGAATCACAGCCTCGGCCTCCGTCTCGGTCTCTGTTTGGACCGCCTCGGTGGTGTCGCCCGAACTGCCTACGGGGTCCACCGTCCCGGGGGCGTTGTGTCCCGCCCAGATGATCCCCGCCAGGGTGCCGCCCGCTACCAGGGCGCAGACTGCCGCCACGAACCAGCCGCTGGAGGTGACCCGCTTCCAGCGTCCTCGGGCGGATCTTTCATAGGCGGCTTCCCGCATCAGGGCCGCGGCAGAGGCCGCGTCGGGTATTTCGCTTTCCAAAATATAGCTTGCGCGGATATCCGTCAGCCCGCGCAGGATCGAGGTACTTTTTTTCATACGGTAAATCCCCTTTCTGTCAGATGTGCTCTCAGCCGCTCCCGCAGACGGTGCAGGCGGACCGAGGTGTTGTTGGCGGTCAGGCCATAGGTGTCGGCCAGCAGGGCGACGGGGTACAGGTGCCAGTAGCGTCCCAAAAACAGCTTGCGGTCCAAGGGCACCAGCCCGTCCAGAAAGGCATCCAGGGCCTCGGTCAGGGCGGTCACGTCCTCCTCGTCGGGCGGGGAGCAGAGGGTCAGCTCGTCCAGCACCACCTCCAACTCACGGTTGCGCTTCAGCCGCCTGACCGTCCGCAGGCGGTCGATGGAGAGGTGGCGGACCAGGCGGCCCAGGTAGACCTTCAAGGAAGGCGGGTCCTGGGGCGGGATGCTCCGCCAGGCCTTGAGCCAGGTATCGTTGACGCATTCCTCCGCGTCCATGCTGTTTTCCAGGATGCTCATGGAAATGCCCATGACGTAGGTGCCGTACTTTCTCGAGGACTGCTTGATGGCCTCCTCGTTTCGGGCGAAGTAGAGGGCTATGATGTCTCTGTCTTCCATAATGGATCATCCTTTCGTGTGTATTGGGGGGGCCGCGCACTGACCCCTCTACCTACATAACCGACGTTTCGGAGAGAATCTTACAGTTTGGGGCAAAAAAATTGAAAAAAGTGGGATTGACAACCTCCCACATTTTAACCTTATCATTCTGTCTTGCATATATTGTTCTTTAATAAGAATATGGAATTTATCCCGTAAAAAGTGCCAAGATCTATGCCCGCACTCTCCCCCACCCGCTTCGCGGGAGCCCCCTCCCGGAGGGGGCCTAACGAGGAAATTGCCGCCTTTAGGCTCCCTCCGGGAGGGAGCTGTCACGAAGTGACTGAGGGAGCTCGCGTGCCTATGATGCAAGCATTCTATTAGAGATTTGTCTTAAACAGTAAAAAAAGATAACCGCCCAACCTTCCACAGTTAACGGTTATCTTTTAGCTTTTAGCAGGGAAGCACCGTCATCGGTAGCTCCTACGCCTTCATGATAGCATATTTTCTCCAATTTGTCAATACCTATTTGGAAATTTAGCCCCGGCGGGGCTTTTTTTTGTTTCCCAAAAACGGGCGCACCCATCGGATGCGCCCGTAAAATATGCGGCTTATGCCCAGCTCATAGTCGTGGGCTTCTCCTCAAAGATGCAAACGCCCTTGAGGAAGTTCACGGCCTTGGCCAGACCCTCGTCGATGGTCATGAGGCTGTCCTCATGCTCGATGGAGAGTACGCGGTCGTAGCCGCAGAGACGGAGGTTGGAGACCAGGTCCTTCCAGTAGGTCTCGTTGTTACCGTAACCCACGGTGCGGAAGATCCAGGAGCGGTGCAGCTCATCGCCGTAGTGCTTGGTGTCCAGCACGCCGTTCTTGGCGGTGTTGTAGGTGTCGATCTTGGTGTCCTTGGCGTGGACGTGGTAGATGGCACCCCGGAGCTCACGGATGGCGGCCACGGGATCCATGCCCTGCCATACCAGGTGAGAGGGGTCGAAGTTCGCGCCAATCACGGGTCCAACAGCCTCGCGGAGGCGGAGCAGGGTAGCGGGATTGTAGACGCAGAAGCCGGGGTGCATCTCAAAGGCGATGTGAGGCACGTTGTGAGCCAGGGCGAATGCGCCTGCCTCCTGCCAGTAGGGAATGACCTTCTCATTCCACTGCCAATCCAGGATTGCCAGGAAGTCGTCGGGCCAGGGGCAGGTGACCCAGTTGGGATACTTGGCACCCTCGTGGTCACCGGGACAGCCCGAGAAGGTGATGACGGTATCCACGCCCATCTTCTCGGCCAGCAGGACGGCGTTGCGGAAGTCCTTGTCGAACTGGGCGGCGATCTCCTTGTCGGGGTGGAGGGCGTTGCCGTGGGCGGCCAGGGCGCAGACCTCTACGTCATACTTCTTCAGGGTGGCGATGAACTCATCGTACTTGGCTTCGTCGGCCAACAGCTCCTCGGGGTTGCAATGGGCCTTGCCGGGATAGCCGCCGGCACCCAGCTCTACGGTGTGGACACCCAGACCGGTCAGGATCTGCAGGGTCTCGTCCAGGGACTTGGCACCGTACAGGTTGGCTAATACACTCAATTTCATAATGGTAATCTCCCTTTCAAAATTTATGTAGGGGGAATCAGTCGAAGTAGTAGGGCTGGCCGGTCTTGGCGGACTCGTAGATACCCTCCAGGATACGGGTGACCACGAAGGCCTGCTCGGGCAGTACGCAGGGATCGGTGTCGGTGACGACGGCGTTGATCCACTGTGCAGCCTCCAGGACGGCGGGATCGCCGCTGGTTACGCCCTCGAAGAAGGCGGCACCCTGGGGATTGAGGGAGGGACGCAGAACGTACTGTGCGTCGTTGCGGATACCGTTGATGCGAACGCCGTCATGCAGGTCGCCGCCGGCCTTGGTACCGCAGATGAGGGTGGTAGCCTCACGGATGTCCAGCATATTGATGGCCCATGCGGACTCCAGGTTGATGGTTGCGCCGTTCTCCATGACCACGAAACCGAAGGCGGAATCCTCTACGGTGAACTTGTCGGGATCCCATCTGCCCCAGGCGTTACCCTGGTTGGTGTCCTTGTTCAGCTTGTGGTAGGTGGTACCGACGCAGTACTTGGGCTTATAGTTATCCATGATCCAGAGGGTCAGGTCCAGGGAGTGGGTACCGATGTCGATCAGAGGACCGCCGCCCTGCTCGTACTCGTTGAGGAATACGCCCCAGGTGGGAACGGCTCTGCGGCGGAGCGCGGTAGCCTTTGCGTAGTAAATATCACCGAAGGTGCCGTCCAGAGCCTCCTGCTTGAGGTACTGAGAGTCGGCTCTCTGGCGGGACTGATAGCCGATGGTCAGCTTCTTGCCGCTGCGCTTGTAGGCATCCAGCATTTTCTTTGCCTCAGCCGAGTTGATGGCCATGGGCTTCTCGCACATGACGTGCTTGCCTGCATCCAGGGCATCCACGGTGATGAAGCTATGCGCGCGGTTGGGGGTGAGGACGTGGACCACATCGATGGTCTCGTCCTTGAGGAGCTCCTTGTAGTCCTCGTAAACCTTGGCATCGGGGGTGCCGTACTGGGCCTTGGCACGCTCAGCGCGCTCTACGACGATGTCACAGAAGGCCACCATCTCTACGTTGGGGAGCTGCTTGAGGGAGGGCATATGCTTGCCGTTGGCGATGCCGCCGCAGCCGATGATACCGACTTTTACGATCTTCTTGTCTGCCATGTTTGTGTTCTCCTTTTGATTGTGTTTTGCATGAAGGAAAATCGCCGCCGCACCGATTTGCGGTCCGACGGACCTTACTTATCATTTTACAGCATTTGTCACAGTTTTTCAATGACTTTTTTGGGGTTTTTGTAAGTTTGTTGAGGTGCACAAAAATGGAATCGAAATTTTGGCTATTTAGCCAACTCCGTTTGGTTGCACACCGCAAAACTTCCAAAACTTTTCCGCCCGCATACTCTTGACAGAACGGGCAAACCATAGTATAATAGTAGCGAAAAAATCAAGGAGGTTTCAATCATGACCAAAGTAACCAAGCAGACCATTATTGGTGATATTCTGGACCACGCTCCCGATACCGCTGTTTTCTTCCTGGAGATCGGTATGCACTGCCTGGGCTGTCCCATGTCCCGCGGTGAGTCCATCGAGGAGGCTTGCGCCGTCCACGATACCGACGCTGACGCGCTGGTTGAGAAGATCAACGCATTCCTGGCCGAGAACGCTTGATCGTGAGCGTTGCAAACGGGATGGCCTCCGCCTGTTTTGCGCGGGGGCCATCATTATATTATTTTACTTCAGTCGATTGTAAAATTCAAAACATATTGACGCATAAGAAACTAATGATCCAATAAAGTGCTCGTCTTCTCCGATTTTGCCTTCCCCAGCGGGGAAGGGGGACCATCCGAAGGATGGTGGATGAGGAGAACTGGGTTCCTCGAATAACTTGTTGTGACTCGTAAACCTGCTCTCCTCACCCACCGCTATCGCGGTCCTCCCTCCCCGCTGGGGAGGGCATGAAAAAACGCCAGCTATCGTTTATGGAGTTTTACAATCGCCTATTATTTTACTGTAAAGGATTTTACATATGCCCATCAAACTCACCCCCCGTCTGATGACCGCCGTCCCTTACGTCCGTCCCGGGCACCTGGTGGCGGATATCGGCACCGATCACGCTTACCTGCCCATCTACCTCTGTGAGACGGGCCGTCTGACCCCGGTTGCCGCGGGGAACGGCGAGGCCCTCTGTGCCATCGCCGCCGACATCAACCAAGGTCCCGTGGAGCGGGCCGACCAGCATATCGCCGCCGCGCGGCTGACCTCCCGCATCCGCACCGTCCGCACCGACGGACTTTGCGGGCTGGATGTCTACGACCCCTCGGATATCATCATCTTCGGCATGGGGGGCGAGCTCATCGCCTCCATCCTGGCGGCCTCCCCCTGGGTCAATCGGGAAGGGAAGCGGCTGATCCTCCAGCCCATGACCCACGCCGAAAAACTCCGCGCCTACCTGCTCTCGGCGGGCTACGCCATCATCGGCGAGACCCTCTCCCGGGAGGGGGACCGCATCTACCAGACTATCTGCGCGGAATCCACAGGCAAAAGCGACGACAGCCGCTGCGCGGAGCCCGTAAATCTGAGTGCCGCCGAGCTGGCGGTGGGACAAGCCTGTCTGCGGGTGGGGGATCCCGAGCAGAAAAAGCTGTACATCGCCCTCATCGATAAAACCCTCAAGACCGAGACCGCCGCCCGCGATGCCCGCCGCCGCGCGGGGCAGATGACCCCCGAGGCCGATCTGCTCATCGCCTCCCTGACGGCCCTGCGGCGAGAGATTCTGTAAAAGGAGGTTGGCTCTATGACCATCCGTGAATTTTACGCCGCCCTGGAGGCGGTTCTGCCTCGTTCTCTGTCCTGCGATTGGGACAATGACGGCATCTCCTGCTGTCCCGATCCGAGCGCGCCCGTTCGCGGCGTGCTGATTTCCCTGGACCCCACCGAGGATGCCGTGGAGGAGGCTATTGCCCGGGGCTGTAACGTAGTCCTGACCCACCATCCCATGCTGTTCCGCGGGCTCAAGACCGTGGACGGCCACGATACGGGCTCCCGCAAGGTCATCCGTATGATCTCGGCGGGCATCACCGCCATGGCCTTCCACACCCGTCTGGATGCCGCCGACGGCGGGGTCAACGATATCCTGGCCGCCAAGCTGGGGCTGACTCACGTGGAGCCCTTCGGAGAGGACAGCAATCCCGAGGGCAAGCCCATCGGCCGTGTGGGGGAGCTTCCCGCCGCCGTCAGTGCCGACGAGTTCATTGAGACCGTCAAGTCCGCCCTGGACCTGCCCGCCCTGCTCTTTGCGGG
The DNA here is from genome assembly GCA_964427175.1 of uncultured Clostridium sp. Classification (GTDB taxonomy): domain Bacteria; phylum Bacillota; class Clostridia; order Oscillospirales; family CAG-272; genus CAMEON01. Next base: position 11,764 of record CAYRTP010000051.1, read on the forward strand.
ATGCGGTAAGCCGATTCGCCGGGTAGCGGTGCTGGGAGGCGGAGGAGAGGATGACATTCCCGCCGCCGTGGCCGCGGGGGCGGATACCTACGTCACGGGGGAACTGAAGTACCACCACCTCTGCGACGCGCCCTACGGGGAGATCAACCTCATCATGGCGGGGCACTTCCACACCGAGGCCCCCGTCCTGGACCGCCTGGCTCAGCTGACCGCTGAGATCTGCCCCGAAATTCCCATTCATATCCTGCGAACCTCCCGCGTTGAGGTGCGGTGATTCATATTCGTTTCACAATTCTACTCTATAATATACCTCGGTTTTAAATCTAACGAAAAGAAGGTGTCTTCCATGTCTGCAAAACCGTTTTATCTCAAGCTGGCCCACGCGGTCCGTATCATTTCGGTCCCCCCTGTGATGGTGGGTATTCTGATTGTTCTGCTGTTTCTGCTCCGTGACAACGTATTTGCCACCCCCGTGGAGATGATTGTCTCCATGCTGGGCCTGACCATCCTGCCCATGCTGGCCTACCCCGTTTCGGTCCTGGTCCCCGCCATCCGCGAGAAGGACAAGGCCAGCGGCGGCCGTGAGGGGCAGAGATCCCTGGCCATGTATTTCTCCACCGTGGGCTACGTAGGCGTGTTCGTCTACGGTCTGATCGCCTCGGTCGGTACGGGGCTCATGCACATCTACGCGGGCTACCTGTTCTCGGTGGTCATCATTCTCGTCGGCAACAAGGTGTTCAAGGTCCGCATCAGCGGCCACGCCTGCAGCGTGTCGGGCCCTCTGGTCTACTCGGGCTACTTCCTTGGTATTTGGGGCATCATTGTGGGTGCCGTCTGCTGGTGCGTCATCCTGTGGGCCTCCCTGGTGCTGAAGCGCCACACCCTCAAGGAGTTTCTGCTGGGAACCCTGACCTGCCTGGTTTCCTTTACCATTGGTTGGCTGATTTTCCATTGAGTGGGTCTCTCGGGCAATAAAAAAGCAACCGTATGTTCTTAACAGAGAAATTGCAAGTGCAAAATTTCGGCAGAGGGATTGTTTCCTCTGCCGATTTGTGATATAATGGATGTGATTTCGTAGGGCGGGGGCTTGCTCCCGCCGTAACGTAAGATTTGAGGGAATAGGGCGGCGGGAGTAAACCCCCGCCCTACAAAGGCGAAACTGGCGATAAAAGGAGGATATACAGGTGATATTTCAATTTGGCAGATACACGATTGATGCAGATGTCGAAAAAACCAGAGCTTTTTATGCAAGTGATTTCTCCGTCACAACGAGTGAAGCATGCTCTTGCGATTGTTGTCAACGTTTTCCCGAAGCAATTATGTCTTGCTCGGCTGCTGTTGTAGATTTTCTAAACAGCTTAGGGATTGATCCCCGAAAGCCGGGAGAAGTATCCGGGATAACAAATGAAAAGGATAATTACGACGGATGGTATCATATTGTCGGCACATTGTTAAACGGCAAGATAAGCGGCCCTTGCTATGACATTTCAAATGCATTTGTCCCCGATAAAAATGTAGATTTTTTAGTTTGGTTTGATGATGACAGTACAAGGATGGGGTGGATAGAAGAAAACTTCCCCAGTCCTATCTTGGAATTGTCTTTTACTGCACTTCTCTCAAAGCAAAATAATGCGTAAAACGAGCCCCGACAGATTTCTAAGGTCTGTCGGGGCTACTATTTTGTTTCCTGCGGAGCATTTTTATATCCGTAGGGGCGTTCTGTGAACGCCCGCGGGCGAACACAGTTCGCCCCTACCGTGTATTAGATGATTTCTCCGATAAGAACATCATGCGTTTCCATGCGGTTGCTTTTTGTATGGGACCGAGTCGGGATCAAGGATTCCGCTCGGCCAGGCGGGTCAGTCGCTTATTGAGGTTCTTGACCGTCTTTTCGGTGGATTTTTGGCGGGACTTGTAGCTGGAGCTGACCGTGTTCTGCTTGGAGCTCATGATCTCGCGGAAGCCGTGATGGAAGCTGTTGAAGGCGTACACGTTGATGTAACCCGCGTCGGTGCGGAGATTCTCCACGATCATATCCATCATAGCGGAGGACTGGGGATCGCTGACCAACTTGGTGCGGAGGGTGGTCTCGTAGTAGGCGGGTTTGACGATGTTATAGCTGGCCGAGCCCATGGCCTCCAGTACGGCGCCCACCATGTCCAGCCGCTCATCCTGTACGGTGGTGGGCACGGCCAGGACGGTAAAGCCGTCGTGGAGGGTGGAG
>CAYRTP010000052.1:0-13628 GCA_964427175.1 uncultured Clostridium sp.
ATTATTTCGACTTTTTTCATTTTAGGGGTTGACTTTTATTAGCAGGTCTTTCAAATAATGGTAATCGTCCCGTCCGCCAGGTCTACCTCGTAGCTTCGCGCAGAGGGGGAGCAAAGCCGTTCCTCCGACAGCCGCCGCTGGTCCACGCGAAGAAGCTCCTCGCGGGAGACGGGGGTGATGTAGGCACCTTCGGTGCCCTCAACGCGGATCTTGTCGGTGCCCTCCAACGTAATCAAGGACGAGAGGGGCTCTGCGTAGAACAGGCAATGGGCGGCTAGGGGATATTTTTCATAGATCTCCCGCGGATACAACGCGTTCTCCACGTCGCACCAGTAGTAGGAGGAGGAATTGAGATCCAGACAGCATACGCCGTTGACCACCGTGCAGTAGTCATTGTGGTAGTGGCCGTTGACGCAGAGGATCACACTGCGGGGCTTGCGGCGGTTGGCGGCGCATATGACCCGCCATACCTCGTCACGGTTTGCAATACCGTCGGTCCGCTCCAGGCTTTGGTGGCTGCACAGGATGCAGGGCCCCGAGGCCTCGGCAATGGTTCTCTCCAACCAGGCGATCTGCTCGGGGGGAATGTAGCCCGCACCCTGAGGCACCCCGGGAGCGTAGTGGGTGAGCTCGCCGTTTACGAAACTGTAGTTGGGATCCAGCACGATGAAGCGGTAGCCCTCGCGGTCGAAGTGGTAATAGCTCCGCTCGATGCGGTACATCTCCAGGATCCGTCCCATCTCGTTGCGGTCGGTATCGTGATTGCCGAATACGTTGTAGGTGGGCAGTTCCGCCTCGGCGTACTCGTCGGCCAACCAGCCGTTGATGGGCAGATTGTGCAGGAAATCCCCCAGCTGGATGGCAAAGGAAGCCGCCGCGTCCTTCCCTCTCGCCAGTATCCGCCGCATGAAGGCGGGGGCATCGTGGGGGAAGGTCTCGGGCTCATGGTGCAGGTCGGTGAACGCCAGGAAACGCAAAGCCATGGCGCGCTCCTCACTCACTGAGGATCTGTTTCAAGCAGTTCACGGCGCAATCGAAGGCGGCGCGGCCGTCCTTGAAGGCCAGGCTGCCCACGTCACTGCGGGCACCCTCCTGCTCCAGACCTGCCAGGCCTACGAACTCGCCCAGGTGGGGCTCCAAGGTCAGCACCTCACCGCCCTGGGCGGCGAAGAGGGGCAGGTACTCACGCAGACAGCCCACGCCGTCTCCGGGGGGCACCACGCGGCCGTTTTCCAGGGCATCCTTGATGTGGCCGTACTCCACATAGGGAGCCAGCATATTCCAGGCGGGCATGATGTCCTGGCCGCTCTGGATGAAGTTGGCGGGGTCGAAGACCGCCTTCAGGCGGGGGACCGCGATATGGAGCTTGAGGCAACGCTCGGCGTTTTCACCGTAGATGCCCTTCTCGTTTTCATGGCAGGGGATGACGCCGTGCTCCTCGCAGAGGTCACAGAAAATGTTCAGACGGCGGCAGATCTCGTCGAAATACTCGTCCGAGCCGTTGGTGCCGTAGAAGGAAAACAGACGGATGCGCTTGGCCTCGAAGATATCGGCCATCTCCAGCAGGTGCTTGAACTGCTCGACGGCGGGGGCGAAATCCTCGTGAATATCGGTCTTGCCCGCGGGGGAGCCGATGGACCAGACCCGGATGCCCGCGGCATCCAGCTCGGCCTTGAATTGCAGAGCGGCCTCACGGGACAAACCTGAAATATTGGTTCCGTCCACGCCGCGGATCTCCAGGTAGGGGATGCCGTTCTCCGAGAGGGCCTTGATCTGACCCAAGCGGCTGGCGTCGGCCTCGTCGGCGAACGCGCAGAGCTTGATATGGGACATATTGGAAGTCATGTTGACAATCCTCCTTGATGGTTTGCAGATTCGGGGATTTTGGGCAGGGATATGTTCCTTTTATGCAATACACCGCCCTTTTTCCGTTGTCATTATAGCATAATTGTCCCAATTTGTAAAGGGGATATGGGAAATTTCGGGACTTTTTTCTTGCAATATGGCGGCACTTATGATATACTATCTTTGAAAAACAAAGTGCCACTATACTTCGCCTCAACAAACACTTCGTGGAATTTTTTTGAGAATCTGCTATAATAAAATCACAAAAGTGCTTTTGAATACTTTTTGGAGGACAACCTATGTCGATTGGTTCTACCATCAAATGGAACTGCTTACAACTATGCAGGCAAGAAGGATGAAATGTTAAAGCTTGCGGAAGAAATGCCGCACACCTATTTTTCGTATGAACACTTTATGGTATATAACTGGGAAGGAAATCGTGGCTTTCAAGAACGCCAAACCTATATGCACTTTTTGGTCCAGGAATTGTTATCCATGATTGAATGCCTAAGCGGTCATCGTGATGATGACCGAAACATGATCCATTCGTGGGAAGAAAGAAAAGAGATTCGGCAACTTCAATTGAATCTTCTTGAATGTCTATACCCCGATGGCGATTATCAGTACAACGCGTTTTATGGCGCAACGGCAAGTTATTTTATGTTCAGGGATTCCTTTAACAAGAAAGACTATGATGGCGCATGGTATTGGCTTGGACGGTGTGCAAACTATAAGATTCATTTTGACACATATGATTTCGATGCCCCCCATACTTCGCCGATTCTTCGCGGATATTCCGACGGAGGCTGGATCATGGAGGCAGAGGGAAATCATTCTCAATCTATGCTGAACTGGCTGACAACCGATGATGAAGTGGCGGTTTTGCGGACCGACCCGCGTTATGAAGCCCTCGTAAATCGCTTGAAGGCAGTTGCCAGGAAACCATAGTTTTAGGGGCCGATGCGCGCATCGGCCCCCTGTTTTCATGGCGGTATGACGGTTCCCTTCACTTCCCCATCAACTGCACCGACTTCTGCAGCCATACCGCTGTGTCGGCGCGGGTCATGAGCCCGCCTGCGTGGGCATTGCCGTCGGGGACGGTCAAAATCCCCAGGGCGCAGAGGGAGGTGAGGGCCTCCTCCGACCAGGCGGGCAGGGTGTCGGCATCGGCAAAGGCGGTGACGGTGTTCTCCACGGCGTAGCCGATGATGTTGGACAGCAGGACCGCCGCCTCGGCGCGTGTAATGGTCTCGTGGGGGCCAAAGCAGAGCTTGCCGTCCACGGTCTTGCCCCCTACGTACTGATGCTCCACGGCGTAAGCTACGAAGGGTTGCATGGCGGCGGGGATCTCATCCAGGTCGGCAAAGTCGGGGAGCTCGCTACCCGCCACCATGTCGGAAGTGATCCCCGCGGCTTGCATGGCGGTGACCAGGAACTCGGCGCGGGAGATGGCGGAATCGGGCTTGAAGTAGCTCTCGGCCCCCACCTTTGTGCCGTTCATCAGCCCCATGGCCGAGATTGCCAGGATGGCAGAAGCATCGGTACGGCCCTCCAGGTCGGCGTAGGCCACCGAGACGGGGCGGGCGGTCACCGAAATGCTGACGGTTGCCGAGGTGCTGTAGTTGCCGTATCGATCGTAGACCACGTAATCGAAGCTGTCCTTCCCCGTAAAGCCCGCGTCGGGGGTGTAGACGTAAGCACCCGTGTGGCGGTCGGTGAGGGCCACACGGCCGTGGGAGGCGTAGCGGACGATCTCGTAGGTGATCTCATCCCCCTCGGGGTCATAGCCCGAGACGGTGCCTGCGGTGGGGAGCCCCTTGTAGGTCTCCCGATTCAGGCTCAACGTGGGAGCCAGGGCCACGGTGGGGGTGTAGTTGAGGCGGTCCAGGAGGCAGAGACGGCAGGTGATGGTGTAGTCGCTCCCGTTGACCGAGATGGCCATGGTGGCCTCGGAGGGGGCGGTATCGTCCGCGGCGGCAAAGGAGAGGAGCGACAGGCTCCCTGCCGAGATGACCTGCCCCTCGGAGGCTCCCATGGAGCCCACGAACAGGGTCCCCTCCCCCGGCTCGGGCAGGCTTTGGACCGTGACGTAGTCCAGGTCGGAGAGATTCATGGCGCGGCAAAAGTCCTCGGCGGTAAAGGAAATTTCGTTACCGCACAGACCTGTGAAGACTAGCTCCTCACGGGCCGCCAGGACCCGCAGGCCATAGGACACGGCGGGGGCGGGCTCGGCCTTGGAGGCAGGGGCGGCCCCCACGGAGGTGCTGTTATGGGGCTGGGTCACGGGCTCGGAGGCCTCGGTCTCGGCAGCGGATGCGGTCAGGAGCAGGGTACAGGGCAGAAGCGCGGTCAGAAGCAGGAGCGTCAACAGGTACAGGCCCACGCGGGTCCGCCGCTTACGGCAAAACGGGTGTTTCATGGATGGTTCCCCCTTATATTTGGTTGGATTGGTCCATCCTATGTTATTGGACGAAAAAATATGTGGGAGGGGCGAAACATTCTTGATTTTCTCCCGCAAATATGGTATAATAGGCGTGTTCGATAACCTCATTCCGTAGGGGCGGCCATGGGCCGTCCGCAATCTCTCTTTTCCCTTACGTAGCGGACGAGCAATGCTCGCCCCTACATACGTAAAACGGTTATCGAACATATCAAATGGTCCCATTAAACCGAAAGGATACCCCGATATGAAGCTCAAAACCGTCTACGTCTGCACCGAATGCGGTGCGCAGTCCTCCAAATGGCTGGGAAAATGCCCCCACTGCGGCAAATGGAACACCCTGGTGGAGGAGGTGATCGATACCCAGCCCGAGGTAGCCAAAACCCCCAAGCGCACCTCTATGGCGGGGCTTGGCAAGGAGAATAAGGCCGCCAAATTCGGGGAAATGGAGCTCCCCTCCTACATCCGCACCGACACGGGGCTGTCGGAGCTGGACCGCGTGCTGGGCGGGGGCCTTGTCACGGGCTCGGTGGTCCTGCTTTCGGGCGAGCCGGGTATCGGTAAGTCCACCCTGCTCATGCAGATCTCGGACGCTTTGGGGCAGAACCGCAAGGTGCTCTACGTGTCGGGCGAGGAATCGGGAGGCCAGCTCAAGCTCCGCGCCAAGCGATTGGGGGTAACGGGCGAGCATCTCTACATCCTCACCGAGACCAACCTGGAGAGCATTCTGGCCGAGACCGACGAGGTAAAGCCCGACGTGATGATCCTGGACTCCATTCAGACCATCTACTCGGATAAGGTGGGCTCGGCTCCCGGGAGCATCACCCAGGTACGGGAGTGCGCCCTGACCTTCATCAACAAGGCCAAGAGCGAGGGCATTTCCATGCTTTTGGTGGGCCACGTCAACAAGGAGGGCGGGATCGCGGGACCCAAGGTGCTGGAGCACATGGTGGACGCGGTGCTCTATTTTGAGGGCGAGCGTCAGCAGGCCTACCGCATCATCCGCGCCGTGAAGAACCGCTACGGCTCGGTCAGCGAGATCGGTGTGTTCGAGATGACCGACCGAGGATTGGAGGAGGTAGCCAATCCCTCCGAGATGCTGCTGTCGGGCCGTCCCAAGAGCGTGTCGGGCAACTGCGCCCTCTGCACCATTGAGGGTACCCGTCCCCTGATTGCCGAGATCCAGGCCTTGGTGACCCCCACGGTGTTCCCCGCCCCCCGTCGGACGGGCAACGGCGTGGAGTACAATCGAATGTGCCTGATCCTGGCGGTGCTGGAGAAGCGGCTGGGACTGAAATTCTATCAGAATGACGTGTACATGAACGTCATCGGCGGTCTGTCCATCGGGGAGCCTGCGGCGGATTTGGCCATCGCCACGGCGTTGGTGTCCTCCCTGACCGATCGGGTAGTGCCCGACGATCTCATCGTCATCGGCGAGCTGGGACTGGCGGGGGAGTGCCGCGCGGTCTCCAACCCCGAGATGCGGGTCCGCGAGGCGGCGCGCCTGGGCTTCAAGCGGGCCATCGTTCCCTATCGGAACGTGGAAAAACGGCCCATCGAGGTGGAGGGGATGAAGATCACCCCCGTGCGGAGCGTGTATGAGGTGATTAAGGAGTTGAAGGGGATTGAATGAATTTACCCCCGACAGATTGCGGTCTGTCGGGGGTTTTTGTAAATAAACGTCAATCGTATCGTTGCTTGTCAATTATAGACGTATCAAACAATTCATTCACCGTTACATTCAACACAAGAGAAATCGCATATAACTCAATATCCGTCACTGTCCGCGACATATCCTCAATTCTTGAAACAGAGCCTCGGCATACATATACCCCCAAAAGCTCCAACTTATTAGAAAGAGCCTGCTGACTCATTTTTTTCTTCTTTCGATACATCTTTACATTGTTCCCAATTAGATTCATTTTTGATCCGTCAATTATACGTGCCATTTTTTTCTCCATTTCTTCATTTTTGTCTTGACAAAGGACAAAAAATATGATATACTACTAACGTCTCAATTTTGTCCTATGACGAGACAAAATCAAATTTTCTTGAGAAAGGAGGGAACACTATGATAGAGGTCAAAAGTTTGGATGTCGAAAATACAGCAGAGGAAGCCTATATTAACCTCTTCCACATATTTGGTTGGAGGCTAAAAAGCAGTCAGCGCATTTTCAGTCGGAATACACGCCCGCTGGCAGCATTTTCATACGATAGTTTTACCTACATCTATTCTGAAACTGACGAAGTAGATTATACTAAATTGGTATTTGAGCGAAATACAGATATGCCTTTTTACGAACACATCACTGAGTTAGAAAACGAGTTTTATGAATTGATGGAAAATCGTACCGGAAATAGGCCCGTAGAACCAGATCCACTCATGTGTTTTTCCGAGTGGAAGGAAAAATTTAAGCCTTCCGTTCTATCTGGAAAGAGAAAATTTATGGTGACCCTATTGCTTACATTATTGGTTGGTTTTGTTGTTTCTTTACCTCTCGGAGGGATCATAAACCTCATACCCATCATGCTCTTATTGATATTGCCATGTTATGGTTTGACCATGCTCATAGACATTATTATGCGCAAAACAGCAAGCCAAAACAACTTCGCCGGTCATTCATTACAAAAAGAATATGACCAATATAAGCAATGGTATTCGGAACAGTTGGAACGTATTCAATATTATGATTATGTCACAGAACGCATCCCCCAAATTTTTCAAGAAATACGTTATTTCACATAACACAAATGAAAGGATTATCACATTATGAATCAGCAACGTCAACTACTCGATACACAGAGAAACCCCGGACTTTATACAATATTAGGTATTTGTTTTTCATGGCTCCCCGGTGTGTTGATCTACACGTCCTTTAACAAAGTTATCGAACATACACATATCAAAAAGGTCAACATTCTTATCGCCCTAATCTGTATTTTTCATCCTATAATGGCCAAAAGAATGAATCAAGAATTGGAACGCAGAGGACTGGAATATCGTATCAGCAATTTTTACACCAAAGGCGCACTTTCTGTTATCGCTTGTCTTTTCCTGTGTTCCATTCCGTGTATCCCCTTGTTTTGGCAGATGACTATGGCGTTGAACTATCTTTCTAAAGATTATAATATTAACGGCTAATATTTCTATAATAGACGTGTTCAATCACCTCGCCTGTAGGGACGGCATCCTCGACGGTCCGCCTCATGCAGGCGAGATTACGCGATTGCTTGCAGGTGTTTCGGACCGTCCGGGAGGCCGGTCCCTACAGAATCCATGTTCTTTTGCTCATGGCAACACGGTTATCGAACACGTCTAATACAAATTTCCATCAACATTTAGATTCAAAGATAGTGTAATTTAAAATCACAAGCAAAACAAAAAGCAACGGATATTTCGTTTTCATATCCGTTGCTTTTTTGTTTTGTTTGATGGAGTGATTACACCTTATCCTCTTTTTCCGTCTTCTCAACCTTCAAAGCAGGCCGTCTGCCATACAGCCAGTTCATCCGAGAGAACCGATACCGATCGATCCCCGCGATCTGCTCGTTTGTGACACGGAAGGCCCAGTTGCCCTCGGCCGCGCCGGGGGTGTTCATGCGGCAGTCGGCACCGAAGCCCAGCACGTCCTGGATGGGCAGAATGGCCAGGTCGGCGGCGGAGCGCATGAGGGTGCGGATGATAGCATCATAGGTCTCGGGGCGGTCCCAGTTGGCATCGGTGAAGCCGCAGTAGTCCAACAGGTCGCGACGGGTCATCTCGTCGCACTCCCACACGAAGCCCAGGAGGGTATTGTTGTCGTGGGTACCGGTGTAGGCCACGGTGTTGGAGCAGTAGTTGTGGGGCAGGTGGATGTTCTCGGCATCGCCGTCAAAGGCGAACTGCAGGACCCGCATACCGGGGAAGCCGCTGTCCTTCACAAACTTGGCCAGGGCGGGGGTAGACTCGCCCAGGTCCTCGGCCACGATCAGGGGGCGGTAGCCCAGCTTTTCCTCGCAGGCATCCACCACGCGGCGGAGCTGATCCACGAAGGGCTCGCGGGGACCGGGCTCCCAATGGCCTTCCTTAGCGGTCTTGGCATCGGCGGGGATGCTCCAGTAGGACTCCAGGCCACGGAAATGGTCGATGCGGACACCGTCAAAGAGGGTCAGCATATGGGTCATGCGGGCGGACCACCAGGCAAAGCCGTCCTCCTTCATGCGGTTCCAATCGTAGAGGGGATTGCCCCAGAACTGGCCGTCCTCCGAGAAGTAATCGGGGGGACAGCCCGCCACGGCGGTAGGCTTGCCGTCCTCGTCCAGCTGGAACTGGTCGCGGTTGGCCCATACGTCGCAGGAATCGTAGGCCACGTAGATGGGAATATCACCCAGGATGCGGATGCCCTTCTTGTTGGCGTAGGCGCGGATGTCGCTCCACTGCTTCATGAAGTGGAACTGAATAAACTGCCAGGCGAAGTGCTCGGCCTCGTCGATGTCATCGGAGGTCCACTCATACCAGGGAGTATCCCCGTTGGCGGCACGGCGGGCCATGAACTCGCAGAACTGCTCCAGGTAGGGGTGCTCGGCGGCAAAGGCGGCGATTTCGGCGCGGTCAGCCTCGGTAGCGCGGGTGGAGGCCAGGCGGAGAATATCCAGGCGGGTCAGGGCCAGCTTACCGAACTCACAGACCCAGGGGGTGTCCTGCTTAACGGCGGCCAGCTCCTCGGCGGTGAGGTAGCCTGCCTCGGCCAGGATGCGGAGGTCTACCAGGTAGGGGTTGCCACCGAAGGCGGAGTAGGACTTATAGGGAGAATTGTATTCGTCGGCCATGCAGAAGGGCAGGACCTGCCACCAGGTGAAGCCTGCCTCGGCCAGGAAATCAACAAACTGACGGGCTTCTTTACCGAAGCAGCCCACCGAATCGCTCCCGGGGAGGGAGGTGACGTGCATGAGTACGCCCGAAGCGCGGGTAGTTTTGTTCATGGGGGTTACCTTCTTTCTATATTTTTTATCAATGTGCTTCAAACCAGCTGTCACCGATGTGGGCTTCCACGTCCAGGGGGACCGAGAGCCTTACGGCGTTTTCCATCTCCTCGCAGAGCAGGGCCATGGCCGCCTCGGCATCGGCGCGGGAGGCCTCCAGGATCAGCTCGTCGTGGACCTGGAGGATCATTTTGGCATCCAGGCCGCTTCCCTTCAGGCGGTCGCGGACGCGGATCATGGCGATCTTCATGATATCGGCGGCGGTTCCCTGGATGGGGGAGTTCATGGCCACCCGCTCGCCGAACTTCTTTCGCATCTTGTTGGTCTCGGCCAGCTCGGGGATGAAGCGGCGGCGGCCCAGCTTGGTGGTCACAAAGCCCTGCTCGTAGGCGGTCTTGATGACCTCGTCCAGGTAGCGGTTCACGTCGGGATAGCTGTTCAGATAACTCTCGATATACGCCTTAGCCTCGGCGCGGGAAATGTGGAGATCCTCCGACAGGGAGTGCTCCCCCATGCCGTACATGATGCCGAAGTTGATGGCTTTCGCTTTCTTGCGTTGCTCCACCGAAACCCCGTCCTTGGCCACGCCGAAAACGCGGGACGCGGTATCGGTGTGGATGTCAAAGCCCGAGATAAAGGCCTCACGCATGGCGGAATCCCCCGCGATGTCCGCCAGCAGGCGGAGCTCGATCTGGGAGTAGTCGGCATCGATGAGGACGCGGTCGGCCGAGGTGGGGATAAAGTACTTGCGGAGCTCCCGTCCCAGCTCGGTGCGGATGGGGATGTTCTGCAGGTTGGGCTCGGCGGAGGACAAGCGGCCCGTGGCGGTGCCCGTCTGCTTGAAGGTGGTGTGGACCAGTCCTTCCCCGTCGGCCAGCTTGAGCAGGCCATCCACGTAGGTGGATTTCAGCTTGGTGACCTGGCGGTAGTCCAGGATATCGTCGATGATGGGGTGGTATTTGCGGAGCTTTTCCAGCACCTCGGCGGAGGTGGAATAGCCCGTCTTGGTCTTCTTGTCGGCGGGGAGCATCAGGACCTCAAAGAGGATCTCACCCAACTGCTTGGGGGAGTTGATGTTGAACTCCCGACCCGCGTAGGTGAAGATGCGGGTCTCCATGTCGGCGGCTACGGTGTCCAGCACCAGGCCGTACTGATAGATCGCCTCACGGTCGATCTTGAAGCCCAACTGTTCCATATCCCACAGGACGGCGGCCAGGGGCATTTCGATGTCGCGGAAGACACCCATCTGCTCGGTGGCGATGAGTTGTTCGGTCAGGGCATCGCAGAGGGGCTCGAAGCAACGGATGGCCTCGGCGGGGGGCATCTGCCCCAGGTAGGTCACCGCAATACGGTCCAGATCGAAGTTGCCCATGCCCGAGTTGAGGGCGTAGGCGGCCAGCATGATGTCGAAGCCGCAGGACTCAAAGTGGATGCCGTCCCGATTCAGGCGGTGGTAGAGATTTTTCGCGTCGTAGGTGACGGTCTCCACGCCGTCGGCGGTCAGAAATGCCTTGACGGCGTTGGCGTTTTCGGGGGATACGGGCGTGCCGAGACGGCAAACGGTGACCTGCCCCTCCCGACAGAGGGTAAGGGTACCGTCCTCGTAGGTCACGGCGTAGCGGCCCGCGGGGAGGGCGTTCAGCTCGGCAGGGGTACTCTCTGCGGAGCATACCTCTCCCGTAGGGACCGGTATCCCCGACGGTCCGCTGATCTCCTCCGCGTGGACCGGTGTCCCCGACGGTCCGCCCGTTTCTTCGGGGATGGTCGGCTCAATCGGGGAGGTCGCCTCCTCGGTGAGATCAAACCGCTTGATGAACCCCGAGAACTCGTAGCGGATGAACAGCTCGCGGGCGCGGGCGCGGTCCATGGGGTTGGTACGGATATCCTCCAGGGTCAGGCCCAGGGGGACCTCCCGACAGATTCTTGCCAGGGTTTGGGACATATAGGCACTTTCCCGCCCTTCGGTGAGCTTTTTTCGCACCGAGGGGGTGTGCTTGGCGGTCTCCAGCTGTTCGTAGATGCCGTCCAGGGAGCCGAATTCGGAAATAAGCTTGAGGGCGGTCTTCTCACCAATACCGGGCACGCCGGGGATGTTATCCGAGGAGTCGCCCATGAGGGCTTTCACGTCCACGAACTGGTCGGGACGGACACCGTACTTTTCCATGAAAGCGGCCTCGTCGGTGTCTGTGGTGGCGTTATTGCCCGCCAGGAGGACGTGGACCTTGGGGGAAATGAGCTGAAGGGAGTCCTTGTCTCCCGTCAGTAGGTAGGCCATGCAATCCTCGGGGTCGGCCTCGGCCATGGCAGCCAGGGTACCGAGGATATCGTCGGCCTCATAGCCCTCCATGTCCAGGATATGCAGGCCCAGCATCTCGGCAAATTCCCGGGACACGGGCATTTGGGCGCGGAGCTCGTCGGGCATGGCGTGACGGCCCGCCTTGTAATCGGCGTACATTTTATGGCGGAAGGTGGGGGCCTTGAGGTCGTAGGCGATGGCGGCGTAGTCAGGCTTCAACGCCTCCAGCTCGCGGGAGATGACGTTCACCAGGCCATAGAGAGCGTTGGTGGGCGCGCCGTCCTTGGTAGTCAGCAAGCGGATCCCGTAAAAGGATCGGTTGAGAATGCTGTTACCGTCTATGCATAGGAGTTTTTTCATGTTCTGCTCCGTTTCTTTTTATGCGGATTTCGAAATAAAGCCGGAATCAGAGAACCTGCCTCCGGCGGCTTGAACCTTTTTTGAAAAAAAGGTTCAAGACTCCAAAAAAATTTATCGCGTTTTTTTGAAGCGGCGACTCGCAAACAAGGCGCGACTCGGGTACCCCCATGGGGCCCCTGCCCCATGGGTGTGCAGAGTGCGTATTCAAGGCTTTATTGAAAGCAACATAAGATATTTTATTATTATACCACTTCGTCCATAAAAAGTCAATATCCCTATGCGATTTCATGCATTTTTTACAATCGGAGCACAAGAAACAAGGCATCCGCGTCTTACGGATGCCTTGCGGGTATTCTATTAGTCTTCCTCGTTCTTTTTCCCGATCTTGCTCAGGATGATGACGGCCAGCACAATGACACCGATCACCAGGAAGATACCCAGCATACCCATACCCATGACGGGCAGGGTCTCGGCCAGGGACTCGGGGAAGAAACCGAACTGGGTCTTGGGAGCGTCCTCCTCGTCACCGAGGGGCTCGGTCTCCTCGCTCACCTCTACGTCAGAGGCATCGGCACCGCCCACGTTGGAAACATCCTGGGCGGTTTCGGCGGGATCGTGGGAGGTCACTACCTCGTCGGCCACAGCGGCCAGGGGCAGGGTGACGATCATCAGGAGGGTCAGCAGAATGGCAAACAGTTTTTTCATGACGTTACTTCCCTCCTATATTAGTGGATCAGGTTGAGGATCAGGCCGCCCGCGATAACCGAGGCGATCTGGCCCGAAACGTTGACACCGATGGCGTGCATGAGCAGGAAGTTGGAGTTATCCGCCTCCAGACCCATCTTATGTACCACACGGGCGGACATGGGGAACGCCGAGATACCGGCGGCACCGATCATGGGGTTGATCTTCTTGTCCTTAGGCAGGAACAGGTTGAGGAGCTTGGCGAACATAACACCGCCTGCGGTGTCGAAGATGAAGGCGAACAGACCCAGGGCAATAATGAGCAGGGTCTCCACGGTGAGGAAGTACTCGGCCTGCATCTTGGTGGCGATGGTGAGACCCAGGAGCAGGGTGACCAGGTTGGCCAGCACCTTCTGGGCGGTCTCGGAGAGGCTGTCCAGCACGCCGCACTCACGGATGAGGTTACCGAACATGAGGAAGCCGATCAGGGGCGCGCTCACCAACTTCCTTACGGAAACAAGGGGAATAAGAAGTCATGGTAACAGGAAGACTCTTCTCATCCACGATTTCGCCTTTGAACTTACCAATCATGGAATGCTCAGAAGTACCGATCAGGAACAGATCCTCGCCCTCAATCTTGTACATCATTGCTTCCATCTCTGCAAAGCTCATAACGCCGTTTACTACGCTGCTGCGGATCATGAAAGGAGGAATACAGTAAGTAAATCCCTTGTCGATCATGAAATCTCTTGCGTAGCTGATCATTGCAGAATGAATTCTTGCAGCGTCACCCATCAGATAGTAGAAACCGTTTCCGCTGGTTCTGCCGGCAGCTTCTTTATCCAGACCGTTGATACGGTTCAAAATATCTGCATGGTAAGGTACCTCAAACTCAGGCACTACAGGCTCACCATACTTCTGAATTTCCACATTCTCACTGTCGTCCTTGCCGATAGGCACGGAAGGATCAATGATATTAGGAATGGTCATCATAATTTTTGTAATCTTCTCCTGAAGCTCTGCCTCTAATACTTCCAGCTC
>CAYRTP010000053.1:0-13490 GCA_964427175.1 uncultured Clostridium sp.
TAACCCATCAAGTTCTTTGTGTTTTAATACATTTTTGCATTTTACAATCACCTAATTAAAACCTTGAATAAGGAGAGCGTGCCTCCGGCGGCTTAAGGGCCTTTTGAAAAAGGCCCTTAAGAATCCCTAAAACTAAAAAAAGGATTATAGGGAGGCAAGAGAACACCAAGTGCCATAGAGGACATCACCATGGGGCCCCTACCCCATTGGTATATATGAACGCACGCTCGTTCTCGTATTCAATGTTCTTATTAGAGAATAGTATTAGGCCTTGTATATTTCCTCCACCCGTCTCAAATCCAGGGTGAAGAACTGCCACACCAGATAGATTGTGGTCGCCACTGCCAGGATGACGGTAAAGATCACGGTGGGGGTGTCCCACCAGGTACCGCCCCCCAGGGTGGGGACCAGGTTGCCACTGAAATCGTAGACGGCGTGGAGCAAAACACAGAGCCAGATGTTGCGGGTCTTGAGCAGGACCACCGAGCACATGGCCCCAATGAGGAAGGAGTAGCCAATCTGCAGGATCACGCTCCCGATGCCCGCGCCCATCAACACGTTGATGAGATGCACCGCCCCAAAGACCGCCGAGGTGAGGATGAGGCTCCAAAAAAGCCCCTTGCGGGTGGTGCGCCGTTTTTCGGCCAGGGAAAGGAAGATCACCCCGCGGAAGGCCAACTCCTCAAACAGGCCGATGGCCAGGCACTCCAGCCCAAACCAGATCCAGTAGACGGGAGCGGAGCGAATGATGTAGGCATCCCCCCGGATCAAAGATAGGATGGGCATATTGTTCACCACCACCAAAAGCGGCGGGATGGTAAACAGAAGCGACCGCCAAAAGGGCTTTTGCAGGGGATTCAGCACCCGAAAGCCCTCGGCCAGCAGGAGAGCCAGGAACACCGCCGCCCCCAGCCCGCGGGTCAGGGTCATGGTCATAAGGCGGGACAGAACGGGGTCCTCCGAGAGGGTGGGCTTGGCCACCTCCAGCCACAAAAGCAGGGGGAGAGCCGCAAAGATCACGATCAGGCAAGCCCGACGGGACAGGTAACGGCGGCGGGACGGAGTCTTGATGCCGTCCGTGGGAGGATTATTCATGGGCCGCCTCCTTAGCTGTCTCGGCGGGCTGAGCTTTTTCGGAAGTCTGCCGACGGTCCAGGCAGAGCTCCACGATCAGCAGAGCTACGCCCCCCACCAGCAACAGCGCCGAGATCAACTGGGAAGGGCTCAGGAAATCCACCACGGTGGCCCCTCGGTAGTCATTCCGCAAAAGCTCGGCCACAAAACGCCAGCAGGCGTAGGTCATCATGTAGACAGGCATCTGATACCGCTTGCCCTTCTTGAACAGCACCAGCAGGACCGCCGTCAGAGCAAAGAGGAACAGGGCCTCAAAGAGCTGGACAGGCACCACCTTGTAGCCCAGGTGGACCATCTCGATACCGTACCAGGCATCGCACTTGGCCCCGTAACAGCACCCCGCCATGAGGCATCCCAGCCGACCGAAACCGTGGGCCACGGTGATGGCGGCGGGAGCCAGGTCGGAGACGGTGCGGAAATGGCGGACGTGGGAGCCGTCGGGGAACAGGAAATGCCCCACGGCGAAATAGATGACAATGAACAGGGCAGTCCCGCCGATAAGCCCGCCGTAGAAGGTGGAGCCCGTGCTGTTGACGATTTCGAACTTGCCCTTGGCCATGTAGTTATAGAAGGCCTGGAACAGCACCGCCGAGCCGTAGCCCAGCACCACGGCGGCCACCGCGTCCAGCAGGATCAGATTTTGGAGCTTAGCCTTTAGCTCCCGCCAGTCCGCCTGCAGGCGGATGAGGAGCATACAAACAATCACCCCGACGGTGATGAGGATGGTATAGAGATCCATACCGAATATGATTTCATAAGGATACATTCACGCACCTCCGAATGGATTGAGAAATCAGACGTGTTCGATAGCCTCATTCTGTAGGGGCGGCCATTGGCCGTCCGAAGACTCATACCTCACGCGGCGGACGAGCGTTGCTCGCCCCTACATCGGTAAAACCATGATCGAACATGTCTATTATACCGCACGATTGTGAACAAGGGATAAATCATACAAGAAATCTTTTTAAAAAATCCGAGGGAGCGGGGCTCCCTCGGATAATTTTAACTATGGATCACAACTCATCGAAATCCCCGGGATCCCCGACCTCGTCGGCTTCCCCGCCGCCTCCGCCGCCGTTCGTGGGCAGACCGTTGGCGCGGTATTCCAGGTATTCCTGCTTGGTGATGATGACCTTACGGCCCTGCTTGGTGCCGGGATCGGGACCTACGAAGCCCAGCTCCTCCATGCGGTCGATGATCTTGGCGGCACGTCCGTAGCCCAGGTTGAGGGCACGCTGGAGGGCGGAGGTACCGATCTTGTCCTTCCCTGCCGCCACCTCGAGGGCCTCCCAGAACTTGGGATCCTCGTTGTCCTTGCGGCCACCGCCAACGGCACCGCCGCTTCCGCCGCCGATCAGGCCATCGAAGTCGTCGATATCCACAGCGTCGCCGCCGCCCTTCTTCTTGCCCGCGGCACACTTGGCGGCTTCGATCTCGATCTGACGGGTGAAGGATTCATCAAACTGACCCCGCTCGTTGTTCTCGCGCAAGAAGGTAACCACCCGCTCCACCTCGCCGTCGCTGACGAAGGTACCCTGCACACGCAGGGGCTTGGTGGTTCCCACGGGGGAGTAGAGCATATCGCCTCGGCCGATGAGCTTCTCCGCGCCCACGGTATCGATGATGATACGGGAGTCCACCGACTGGGTTACCGTGAACGCGATACGGGAAGGCACGTTGGCCTTGATCAGACCCGTGATGACGTCGGTGGAGGGACGCTGGGTACCCAGAATCAGGTGCATACCCGCGGCTCTCGCCTTCTGTGCCAGACGGCAGATAGCGGTCTCCACCTCGTTGGAGGCGGTCATCATGAGGTCGGCCAGCTCGTCGATGATGATGACCATCTGGGGCATATAGGGCCGTGCGGGATCGTCCGCCGTGACCTCGTTGTAGCCCGCGATGTTACGGACACCCACCTCCTCAATGAGCTCGAAGCGGCGTTCCATCTCGTTGACCGCCGAGTTCAGAGCACCCGCGGCCTTCTTGGGGTCGCTGATGATGGGGCAATACAGGTGGGGCAGGTCGCGGTAGACCGCGAACTCGACCTTCTTGGGGTCAATCAGGATGAGCTTGACCTCGTCGGGCTTGGCCTTATAGAGGATACTCATGATGATGGAGTTGATGCAGACCGACTTACCCGAGCCGGTGGTACCCGCTACCAGCAGGTGAGGCATCTTGTTGATGTCCAGGATGACGGGACGGCCCGACACGTCGGCGCCCAGGCAAGCGGCGATGCGACTCTTATGGTTGCGGAACTCGGGAGCCTCCAGGATGTTGCGGAAGTAAACCGTAGCGGGCTCGGCGTTGGGGACCTCAATACCTACGGCGGCCTTGCCGGGGATGGGAGCCTCAATACGCACGCCCGCCTTGGCCAGACCCATGGCGATATCGTCCACCAGGTTGGCAATGGAACGGACACGGACACCCGAATCGGGCTTGACCTCAAAGCGGGTGATGGTGGGACCGCAGGAGCAGGAGATTTCCTTGACACCGATGCGGAAGCTCTCCAGCACCTCACGAAGGGCCTGGGTATTCTCGGCGATCTCCTCCTCGTTGGCCTCGTAGCGGCTGCTGCCCTTGGTCAGAAGATCCACGGGCGGGAATACGTACTCGCGGGCAGGAGCCTCCTCGGCCTCCTCGCCCTCGGGCTGATCGGGATTCTGGGTAGCGGAGGAGATGACCACCTCCTCCTCGGAAAGCCCTGCCTCGGCCACAGCCGAGCTCTCGCTTTTGAGGATGCGAACGGTGGCGTAGGGATCGTTCTTCTTGGGCTGGGAGGGGGTGCGGGGAGTGGCTTCACCGTTATCGGTGACCACCTCGTACTTGACTCCGCCTCGGGTCATATTGCCCTCGGGAACTTCCCCGTCGAAGTCATCGTCGTAGCCCACCTCCATGGTCTCGGTTTCGGGATCCAGCTCCTCGTCGGCGTAATCCTCCAGGACCGAGGCGACGGTGAGCTGAGTATACTCGGGATCCATATCGAAGGGAGGCTCGTCATCCACGGGAGGCTCCTCCACAGGCTGAGCGGCGGCTGTATCAAAGAGGGGCAGGCCAGCCGTTTCCATCCCGTCCTCACGGTCATCCGTGCTGGCGGACTTGGCTTCCTTCTTCTTGTCCTTGCGGGACTTGCCCTTCTCCTCCCGACCTTGATCAGGGGAGGTTCGGTCGGTTTTGGCGTTTTTCTCGGTCTTATCGGTCTTATCGGTTTTGTCGGTCTTCTCGGGACCCAATACTTCGCCCGTGCGGGTATTGACCACCACGTTCTCGTCGTGATCCATCCCCATATCGTCATCGTCGGCATCGAAGGGCAGATCATCCTCGGCGGGGTCCTCATAGTTCCCCGTCATCTCGGCCTCAGCCCTGGCGTTCACCTTAGCGCGGCGCTCACGGTAGGCATCCGCCGTGTCGGCCTTGCGATCGGATTTCTTGGACTCGGTAGACTTACGCTTGGTATCCCGGTCGGA
This sequence comes from uncultured Clostridium sp., assembly GCA_964427175.1. Lineage (GTDB taxonomy): Bacteria > Bacillota > Clostridia > Oscillospirales > CAG-272 > CAMEON01. The sequence continues at coordinate 4,599 of CAYRTP010000053.1, forward strand.
GGCGTGGCGCACAGGCTCCTCGTCCTCCCCGTCCTCGTCTTCTTCCTCGTAATCGTAATCCTCGTCCTCCTCGTATGCCCTTGCCTCGGCCTTTTCGGCACGGCGGATGGCCCGCTCCTCGGAGGATCTCTGCCAGCTGTTCTTGCAGAAGCGTCCCAGCTTGCCGAATACCAGCGAGGGGGTCACGCCCACCAGATACATGATGAGCAGGGGGAACACCAGCACCGCCAGCACGATGGTACCGGGGAGGCGCAGGGCCAGGTACAGCAGGTAGCCCAGCACACCGCCGATGACACCGCCGCCCTCCAGGGCCGCGCCGGTGGTGTAGAGCTCCAGCAGGTCGATGCCTGCGGCCAGAGACTCATTGAGGGAGCAAGCCGCCACGTGGGTGACCGAGGCTACGAAGATGAGGGTCACAACCGACAGGATGATCTTGCTGAGGTTGCGTCCCTCGTCGTAGTTCCGTCTCCAGAAGATGGCGAGGTTGACAATGAACAGGGGGATGAGGTAGGCGGACCAGCCCAGGCATCCGAACAGCCCTTGGCAGACGTAGAAGCCCACGAAGCCCATGAGGTGCTGGTCGGCGGTCTCGGCCTGTCCGATGGCATCCATGATGAAGCAAGCTCCCAGGAAGATGACCACCACCGCCAGTATGTAGGGCACGAACTGCAGGGCGAATTCATTTTTGCGCTTGATCTTGGCCTTGACCTGCCCGCCGTCCTGATCCTTGCGGGGGGCATCCTTCTTTTTGGCGGGTGCCTTGGAGGCGGAGGTGGCCTGTTTGGTTTTCGGGGTGGAGCCCCCGCCGCCGCGTGCGGCGGTACCGTTCTTTTTGACGGGTGCGGCGGATGATTTTTTGGTGGTTTTCTTTTCTGTTTCGGCCATATTCTGCCTCCTTTGGTGTGTGTTTTCGGGTATTCGAAAAAGCGTAACGCATGATTCCCCGCAGACGGGGCAGACTACCCCCTACAGGGCGCAGTCTGACAGAGTATCCGCTTGATTATGGGAATAGCAATTCATTCTATTATACCACAAAAGTGTATGAAATACAAGGGTGTTTTGTAAGTTTTTCCAAATATTTTTTCGTGTCGGACCACGCCCATCCCTCGGAGGTGTTCCTATGATCCCATCCACCCGCCGTCCCTCGGGGCGTATTGTTTCCTGGATCCTCTGCGCCCTGACGGGGCTGGGCGCGGGCCTGCTCAACGGGCTCCTCGGCGCGGCGGGCGGGATCCTGCTGGTCGCGGCCCTGCCCCGCATCACCCCGCCCTCCCCGCTCTATCCTCCCGCCCTTCCCCTGGGAACCTACCACCAACGCCGCGACATCCTGGCCACCGCCCTGGCGGTCATGCTCCCCATCTCGGCGGTATCGGGGCTGATCTACTGGATGGGCGGCATCCGTCCCTCCCCCACCCTGCTTCTCGCCCTCATACTCCCCGCGGCCGCGGGAGGATTGTTGGGAGCCAAGCTCCTGAACCGCATCCCCAACCATCTGCTCAAAAAGATCTTCGCCGCCGTAGTGGTGATCGCGGGGGTGCGGATGCTATTCTGAAACAAAGGAGATTCCTATGCCTACTTCCCTGTTGACCATCATGCTTGCCGCCTTCCTATCGGCCATTCTGTCGGGGCTCGGGGTCGGGAGCGCGGGGCTGTTCGTGCTCTACCTGACCCTGGTGGCGGGGTTCCCCCAGCCCGAGGCCCAGGCCCTCAACCTGCTGTTTTTCCTGCTGTCGGCGGGAGCGGCCCTGCTTTTGCACGTGCGGGAGCGCAAGATCCCCTGGCGGGTGGTGTTCTTTCTCATTGCCTGCGCCATTCCCGGCGCGCTGGCGGGAAGCTGGCTGGTGCGGGTCCTGGATGCCTCCCTCATCCGCAAGCTGTTCGGTGGAATGCTGGTGGTGACGGGACTTCCCGCCCTGTTCAGCCGCCGACGGGACCGCTCCCCCGCCCGATCAGCCTGATCCGATAGGCAGAACCGCTCAAAATCCCCGAAAACACCTTGACAGACACGGCGGATCCGTGTTATAATAAATCATACTAACTCACAAACAAAAACTTGAACGGGAACGTGTGCCTCCGGCGGCTTAAGGGCCTTTTAAAAAAGGCCCTTAAGAATCCCCAAAACTTTTGAAAAAAGATTTATGAGGGGCCAAGAGGACACCAAGAGCCATAGAGGACATCACCATGGGGCCCCTTCCCCATTGGTATATGGAGGTCGTATTCAACATTTTGGTTGTAGAATAGTATCAATTATTATTTCTCGGAGGTTTTCATTATGATCTATATGTTCTTAGCACCCGGTTTTGAGGAAGTGGAGGCTTTGGCTCCCCTGGATCTGCTCCGCCGCGCGGGGCTGGAGGTCACCACCGTGGCCATCACCGAGCCCGCTACTGAGCACGCCGTCAAGGGCTCCCACAACATCACGGTCCTGGCCGACATGAGCACCGAGGCCTTCTGCCGCTACGCCCTGTCGGGTGAGCAGACTCAGCCCATCGAGGCGGTTATTTTGCCAGGCGGTATGCCCGGCACCACCAACCTGGACAACTCCCCCGCCGTGGATGCCGTCCTCAAGCTGGCCTGCGGTCAGGATGCCTACCTTTGCGCCATCTGCGCCGCTCCCCTGGTCCTGGGCAAGCGGGGCTATCTCGCGGGCAAGCGCGCCACCTGCTACCCCGGCTTCGAGTCCTACCTGGAGGGTGCCGAGGTGGGCGGTAAGGTGATCCGCGACGGCAAGGTCATCACCGCCGCCGGTATGGGTGTCGCCCAGGAGTTCGGCCTGGAAATGGTCAGCGCCCTGGTTTCCCCCGAAAAGGCGGGTCAGATCCGCGCCAGCATCCAGTCCCTCTGATATGACCGACCGCCAAAAGCCCGACCTGCGCCGCACGTTCACGGCTCTGCGGGGCAGTCTGACGGGGGAGGAGCGCACCGCCGCCGAGACAGCCATCCGTCGGCGGCTCTTTGACCTGCCCGCCTGGCGGGGGGCAACCCTGATCTGCGGCTACACCTCCATCCGAAGCGAGATCGCCATGGATCCCGTATGGGAGCGGGCGGCCGCCGAAGGCAAGGGCTACGCCCTACCCGTCACCCTGACGGGGGCCTCCGAGGGGAAAATGGTCTTCCGCCGCACGGCGGGATTCGCTCCCCGCGACCTGATCCCCGCCCGCTTCGGAGTCCCCGAGCCCTCCGAAAGCTGTCCCACGCTGTCGCGGCCGGAGCTTGAGGGAGCCCTCATCCTGGTTCCCGGCCTGGCCTTTGATGACGAGGGCTACCGCCTGGGCTACGGCGGCGGGTATTACGATCGCTTTCTGGCCGACCTGCGGACCGCCTCGGTCCACGTGACCACGGTAGGGCTGGCCTTTTCCTGTTGCCGCGCCCCAACACTCCCCCACGAGGCCTTCGATCTGCCCGTGGATTGCATCATTGACGAAAGGAGGGTGACCTTCCCCCATGGAATCCCAAACTGAAACCCCCGTGGCTCCCGAGGAGCCCGAAACCGCCCGTCCCCCGAAAAAATCCCCCCTCGACCGCCTGACTCCCAAGCAACGGGACTTTTTGAAGGGCAAATACGCGGTCTCCAACTCGGCCACCATCCTGGTGCTGGTCATCTACGCCCTCCTGCTCCTGTCACGGCTCATCGACTCGGCCTTTCTGACCCGCGAGAGCGAGTATCTGTCCATCATCCTGCTCCAGCTCATGATCTTCCCCATCCCCGCCTACCTGTACATACGGCTCAAGCCCAGGGAGTTTTCCAAAGCCCTCCGTCTCGGCGGATTGCGGCTGTCCCACCTGTTCCTGCTCCTGTCGGCGGCCCTCATGCTGGTGGCGGGCTGTACCCTGCTGGGTATGCTCTGCGGTATGATGATCGCCCAGCCCTCCTTTACCCTGTACGATACCTTCGCCTCGGTCAACGATGGCTCGGTGGGTGCCACCATGCGTCTGGTGCTGGCCTACGGCCTGCTCCCCGCCTTCTGCGAGGAGCTGGTCTTCCGCGGCATCCTCTGCGCCGAGCACGAAAAGCACGGCATCCTCTACGCCTCGGTGGTCAGTGCCCTGTTCTTTGCCTTTTTGCACTTTGACCTCACCGCCCTGCCCGTGTACCTGTTCTCGGGAATGCTCTTGTCCCTGGTCATGTACGTCACCCGCTCCTCCATCGCCCCCATGGTGGTGCATCTGGGCTACAACCTGTTCGGCATCTTTGTCCAGGCGGGCCTGTCGGGCTACTGTCGGAGCACGGGGAGCGTGGGGCTTTTGGTGGTCCTGCTGATCGCCCTGCTCATCCTGTCCGCCGCCTTCTTCTGCGGGGAGGTGGCCCGCATCCTGCGCCGCCGCGCCCGCGCCGATCTGTTGGACCATCCCGACGATATTTCCACCCCCGGTCTCAACCGCCTCCCCGCCCGTCAGTGGCCCAAGGCCCTGCTGTCGGCCTTCGCCTCCCCCGCTGGGATCCTGGCGGTGGTGCTGTGGCTGTTCGGCGTGGTGGTGAATCTGATCCGATGATGAACAGTATGAAAACATACGACGTTGCCATCATCGGCGCGGGTCCCGCCGGGGCGGTCTTCGCCAAGGAGCTGGCGGGATTTCTGCCCCAGCTGAATATCCTGCTCATAGACGGACAGACCCGTAAGAACCCCAAGGTCTGCGGCGGCCTCCTGGCTCCCGATGCCCAAAAGATGTTCGCCAAGCTGGACCTGACCCTGCCCACCTCCCTGCTCTCGGATCCCCAGATCTTCGACGTGGAGACCATCGACCTCACCCGCGGACAGGTGCGGTACTACCAACGCCACTACCTGAACATGGACCGCTACGCCTTCGACAAATGGCTGGTCAGCCTGGTGCCCCACACCGTGGAGCACCGCATGGGACGGTGCGTGGCCATCCGCCGCGAGGGGGAGCAGATCGCCCTGGATATTCTGACGGACGGGCGTACCGAGACACTCCGAGCCCTCTACGCGGTGGGGGCTGACGGAGCCTCCTCCCTCGTGCAGAAGACCTGTTTCAAGGCAAAGCACCGTCCCAAGAAGTACGTATCCATCCAGCAGACCTTCCCCGACACGGGAGCGGAGCTCCCGCCCTACTCCTGCATTTTCGATGCCCAAACCAGCGACAGCTGTTCCTGGACCATCCGCAAGAACGGACAGATCCTGTTCGGCGGTGCCTTTGAGCCCACGGGATGCCGCGAGGCCTTTGAGCGGCAGAAGACCCGCCTGGAGCAGTTCCTCGGAGTGACCTTCGGGGAGCCCCTCAAGACCGAAGCCTGCCAGGTCACCAGCCCCCGCAAAGCCAAAGACTTTTGCACGGGAACCGACCATATTCTCCTGGTAGGTGAGGCGGCGGGCTTCATCAGTGCCAGCTCCTTCGAGGGCATCAGCAGCGCGGTCCTCAGCGGACGGCTCCTGGCCGAGGCCTTCGCGGAGTCCTATACGGCGGATCGGGTCGCCGTGACCTACCGCCGCAAGACCCGTAGCCTGCGTCGGAAGCTCCTCGGGAAGAGCTTCAAGCGCGGAGTCCTCTGCTCCCCCTTTCTGCGGTACTGCATCATGAGAAGCGGGATTCAGAGTATGGAGAAGTATGGGCGGAGACCGTGATTCGGCCGATCTCAACAGAGTACACATACGCGGAGCAAAAAAATCATCCTGAACGAGCTCGTTCGGGATGATTTTTGTTTGCTTCACGTCGGCAGCCTTGAGGCCATCAAATAAAGCTGTAAAAATGCAGAATATTCACATCACTCGGGAGATCCGACCCGTGGCTTCTGTCGTGGCACCCGTGATCGGGCGCAAAGGCCAACGCGGTGCGGTGCTCTGCCCAATACTTGCGGATGGCCGCCTGTAGCTCACCGAATACCGCGATATTGTCGCGCAGAGCCTGTAAAGCCTCGGTACTCTCGGCTCCGAAGCGGTGCATGGTCGCGTCGAAATTGCCGTTGTACAGCACGATCAGATCGTACTCGTCTTCCTCGATCAAGGAAAGTGCCTTGGCGTTGCACTCCGCGATGGTGTCATAAATGAAATAGTCCATCCGGCGGTTCAGGAACACCTTGGAGATGGTATCCCCGGTGGTGGATACGATGGCCGTTTTTTTACCTTGGCGGATCATATCGTCAAATACCGTATCCACCGTCAGAACAGGCTTGACCGAAACGTGCTTCACGATGCCGTGTCGCGCGGGCATCATGCCCGTGTACATGGAGGAAAAGCAAACGACCGTCTCGGACGGCACCATGGACAGCATGGGAAGCGTCAGATCCACGTCCATACCCGCCACATCGTCCCCATATTTTTGGCAGACCCATGCGGCAATAGCATCCGGATTGTACATGAACACCCTGTCACAACCCTCCGTGCCGAATTTCGCCTTGGCCGCCGTCAAGACCTCGTGGATGGGCTCCGCCGCCTCCGCATGGCTCTCGATCCCAAGAAGGGTCGTGATGGTAGCGGCAATTCGTGTAATGGGAATTTCATGAGAATATTCCATAGCGTACTCCTTATTGATCATAAACATAAAATCAGAACCGCCCGACGAGATATTTCACGGTTAGGGATTACAAGACCCGCAAGCCGCATACCCGTCCTCGATGAGCTCGGAGCGGTAGCCGTGGAATTCCTGCTTGTTGGCCTCGCTCATATCCGCCACAGAGCCGCACCAGGTGTTGTGGAACTTCTTGGTCTTGGTGTTGAGCACGTAATCCTTCTCCACGGGAGCCTGGGTCTGGATCTCCTCGCCGGAGAGGCTGCTCAGACCGGTGGCATAGTCAATGTTGATGCCGGGCTGAACGTTGTAGGCGTAGACGTTGAAGCAGATGCCCTCGCCGTTGTCCTCCACAGACCAGCCCTCCATCAGCACGCCCTCGGCCACCAGGTTGTCCTCGGTGTAGATGGGGGTGACACGGTAGAGCACGTGGTTGCCGGTTTCCTTGACGTAGTCGGCCACCATGTTCTCAAAGGGGAGCATACCGTCGATGTTGAGGTAGCGGGTACCCGTGATGAGGTTGCGTTCGTTTGCGTTCTCACCGCAGAGTTGGAAGCCGATGAGGTGAGCGCGGTTGTAGAGATAACCGCCGCTGACGATGTCCGTATCATAGGTGACCGACTGCCAGCCCGAGGGCTTGACCGAGCTGATGCTCTCGCGGTCGGCGGTGGGCATGAGGTCCTGACCGATGGAAGCCACGGTCAGACCGCAACGGCCCAGATCGTCCAGCTCGCTGTAGAACTCGTAGGACTCGGCGGTGATCTGATTGGTGGTGAAGAAGGGCACGTTGCCGTTGATGGCCGCGAAGGGCTCACCCACAAATGCGGGCGCGTCGGCGGGGGTGAACGCGGGCATCGAGAGAGCGGGGACCTCCAGCTCGGAATCCGAGCCGGCCAGGGTCTGCTCTCCGTCGGCGACCGTGTCCGCTTCGGTTACGGGCGTTTCGACAGAAGGATCTGTGCCCTCGGCAGAATCCTCGTCGGGATCGGCCTTGGTGTCGGCTACGGTGGCAGCTGTAGTGACAGCGTCGGTCTTGTCCCCGCCCGTCGGATCAAAGGAATCCGTAGACAGATTGCCCGCCAGGTCACAGCCCGCCAGGAGCAGACAGGAGACCAGAAGCAGGGCCAGGGCCGCGGTCATCTTGGTTTTCAAAAACTTCATGAATTGCATTTTTTCCATACCTCCTTGGTGATCTTTTCGTGGGAGGAGCCCACGAATTCATTGGTTTCAGACAGAAGGAATCCCGTCATGTCCCCCCGAAAATATCGGTCGGCGGGGTAGACGCGGTTCCAGCGGTACAGCATGACCGAGGTCACCTGATCCCAGGCGGCGGTGGGGTCGGTGTCCTCCACAAAGGCAAACTCATCGGTTCCCGCCGCGGCGCAGGGATTCTCCGCAACGGTGACGTTGGGGGCATCGGCAGGAAACAGGGGCGCGGAATAGGGGCTGACCACCAGGCGGCGGTTCCCGATATGAGCCATGAGCTCCGCAATCAGAACGCGGTCACGGCTCTGACGGCGGCGATTGAACATCATACCGCCGTGATCATCCAAACAGACAATGAGGGTCATGAGGGGATTCCTTTCGTGCAGAATTGCTATCTATTATGACATATTTTTGGACAGATTGCAAGAGGGTTTCGAAAATATTTATAAAAGATTCACAATTTTTTGCAAGCAAGTTCGTGAAAAAATGTAACGAACGGAATTTCACACCAAATCGCCCCCTTGACAAGGGCTTCGCGGCGTGTTATAATAGATCTGAACAAACGAAAGGAGATTTTTCCATGGACTTTCTCAAGCTCTGCGCCGACCGTTACTCGGTGCGTTCCTTTGCCGATACGCCCATTCCCGATGAGGTGCTGAATCAGATTCTGGAGGCAGGCCGCCTGGCCCCCACCGCCATGAACCTCCAGCCCCAGCGCATTTTCGCCATCCGTTCCCCCGAGGCCCTGGAAAAGATGCGGACCGTCAAGAAGTGCTACGGCGCGAACACCGTTCTCATGATCTGCGGCGACACCGAGGTAGCCTGCAACCGCCCCAAGGTGGACCACTGTATGGCCGAGATGGACTGCACCATCGTCACCACCCAGATGATGCTGGCCGCCCAGACGCTGGGCGTTGGCTCCTGCTGGATCTGCGCCTTCGACGTCCCCGCCATGGCCAAGGTCTTCGACCTGCCCGCCAATCTGACCCCCTACATCCTCCTGGCCCTGGGCTACCCCGCCGAGGACTGCCAGCCCGGCCCCCGCCACTTCGAGCGGGCTCCTTTGGAGGAGACGGTCAAGGTGCTGTGATTCCTCGCCCAAAGAGCGTGCCTCCGGCGGCTTAAGGGGCTTTTGCAAAAGCCCCTTAAGAATTCCAAAAACTTTAAAAAGGGATTTATGAGGGATACGAGAGGACACCAAGAGCCATAGAGGGCATCACC
>CAYRTP010000054.1:0-13486 GCA_964427175.1 uncultured Clostridium sp.
GAACGGCACGCACGGTGGTGTGGGAGGGGGGATGAAAAATCCTCCCTACCCGATCATACGGAGTTATTTCTTCTTCTTTTTGCCCTTGTTTGCTTTGGATGCAAACATACCGGCAAAGGCACCTGCAACCGCTCCTGCCAGGGTGGCTACGGCGGCGGGAAGAACGCCGCGGGCTACATGAAGTCGGTGTGCATCATCAGTAGTGTTTTGTTCGGGCTTGGGTAGAGACCACTGTACCGGCTCAAGTTCACGGACACGGTCCAACAGCTGCCAGTAGGCAACGGTAACGGCGTTTTGGGGATAGGTACCGTCCTTCATGGCTACGGCGGCATCGTAGTATTCCTTTACCGCTTTCCAACTGTCGGGCGTGTATTCTTCCTTGATCAATTCGTCCACAACGGCAAGGGCTTCGTCCAGGTTCGTGAAGTCTACGTCGTAGGTTACCGTGACGGGTTGGTGTGCAACCAGATTATCGGGTGTGGGGGTTCCGTCAGGCAAAAGGATGGTACCGCACAGCAGTCGGGCTCCCGATACGGAGGTATCCAGCTCGTTCAGCTTCCAAATGACGGATACCTCGGTGCTGGTTCGATTCGCGTATACTACCGTGACGGTTTTGGGCAACAGAGCCTCAACCTCTCGGATATCGGCCCCACGAGGAATAGCCACGGGAGCAGGTTCACGGACAGCCACGGGGAGCTTGTGGGCATCGGCCCGCTCGGCGGGTTCGGTAGCAAACCGAATACGGAGCTCGGCGTATCCATATGCGGGACCCTCACCCTCGCCGCCACGGGCGATTCGGATATACTTTCCGACGGTAGGGGCGAAGCGAAGCTTACCGTTCTCGGGAATCTCGGTAAACAGATGGATCGTGGTCTTATCCTCGGTGAATTTCTTGTTGGTGCAGAGCTGCAGGGCTACAGCCGCGCTCTTCTCATGGAACGGGCAGACAATATCCACGCCGATCAGCTCGGAGGAGGCAGGGAGATCGACATCCAGGCGTGTGTGCTCGCGGTCCAAAGGAAGCACGCGGTAAGAAAGCTTGCCGTTGAGCTTATAGAGCTTACCCTCGCCGGGACGGAAGGTCTCGGTAAAGATGCCATCTTCTTCGGAAACGGGACAATCATTTCCGTTGAAGGGGCTGATATAGGTCAAAGACTCAATCCCGCTGAATTCCGAAATACGGAAGGATGCGGTGAGGGGCTTTTTCCAATCCTTATTGAAGATCATGACGTAGGTTTCATCGCCCGCGGGAGTGACCATATGGCTGAGTATGAGATCTTCATCCCCCATGGGAGTGATCATCCAGTCGGCAGGCAGGAGCTCTACTCCGGCTGTCTGATCTACGGTGTGGTAAGCGTGGATGGTATCCAGCTTCATAAGAGTATCGCCCAAATTGTGGATCTCGGAGTTGAGCTTGCCGAAATCCTTGAACAGGGCTTTGTTTCGGATGGTTCCGTCACGGTAAATGATGGAATCACGGAAGCCCTCGCCCTCTGTATCTGTATTGCCGGGGCAGACCAGGTTAAACCAGGAGAGAGCTTTGAATCCGTAGGCAAGATATGCGTAGACATTCCATCGCATCTCGTCGATATTGGGCATCCGCATACCGTTCCAGGCCGAGGATTGAGGGAAAGCATGGGTTCGCAGACGCTGATTCTCCAGGGCTACCCGACGGACAACCTCCAAGTCGGTGAAAATCGCTCGGTTGGTGAAGGTTTCAAAGAAGGGGTAGAAGTCGTGGGACAGGTACTCAATGTTCTCGGCTCCCGCTTCGCGCACGTATCGGGAGCAATACTCGTAGTAGTTTCCTTCCAGAACGGCTTCGCCCGCATAGCTGGGGAACAGGTTGACAAAGGGGAACCGCTCTTGGTCAGCTTCCCGATACGCGCGGACGTGTTGTCCCACGCGAGGCAGGGCGTTACCGCCGGGCTCGTCCTTCAGGTAGTAGCCGATGCAGTGATCCTTGTCTCGGGCGTTTTCAACGGCTACCTGCATGGACGCATCATCCATACCGCCGCGCATCAGGTAGAACATATCCCGCGCGGCGTACTGCTTTTCCACGTCTGCGCAGACCTCGGGGGACTCCATGCCCCCGCCGTATCCGACGGTGGGAAAAATATTGAAATTCAAGCCTGCCTCATGCATCTGGTCCAGCTGATACTCGTAGCTGTCGATTTCCGGGGAATAAAAGGAGAGCCAGGAGCCGATAAGGAATTGATTGTGGGTATTCTTCTTCATGATGGGGTACCTCTTTCGGGTGCAGAATGGGCGGGGTCAACGGGGATTGCCGGTTACGGGGTCGACTAGCTTTTCAACCGTGTCGCCCCAGTCGTAGCGGATCTCTTGACCGTTGAGTCGGTAGCGTGCTGGATAGGGCGTTTCCATCCAGTCCAGGGGGATCAGCTCATCAGCCTGCAGGGAGCCTTTGGCGTAGGCATCTCGCAGGTCTTGGAGTTCATCATCATTCGGTACGTCGGGCTTGCAGGACACGAACAGGGGCGAACCGCTCACCGCCAACAGATCCAGCCACTGACGGTTATACTGCCAATCCACAAGGCCCAGGATGCCGACGCAATCGGCATCGGCAGCAAAGAAGGCGTTATTCTGAACCAAACGGAAAGCCAAGGTGTTTACGCCCATTTTAAGGGTACGGATCCAATCGCGGCCGCTGGTATCGTCACCGGTACGGTTAGCGTGATGGATACCCGCGCAGAGATGGCCCATGAGGTTACAACCCAGGATCACGGCATCTCCGGCGGCTTCACGGATCGCCGAGTGGAAATTCTTGATGATCTCGGCGGAGGTTTTGGTATTATCGAAAAAGCTCCAGGTCTCGTCATCATTGGCGGGGAAGCGTGTCATTTCACAGCCCCACTTGCCAAACATATCGTAACAGGAGTAATCGTGCTTGATGAGGGTATAGCCCCACTCCACAAGACGCTCCGTGGTCTTGCGGACGTAATCCAGCACCAGGGGATGAGAGGGATCCAAAGCCATACCGTAGCGTTGGGTGTAACATTCTTCGGGGAAGCCTTCTACATAGCGGGTACCGTTTCCACCGTTGATGAGGTAGCGGATCCAAATACCGGGGCGAACGCCTGCGGCGGCCATACTGTGGGCCAATCCCGCCATATCGGGGAATCTTTCGTTACCCCGATCCCAGGGGGCATTGGTATTGTGGGGCTGCCAGCCGTCATCAATGACCATGTAAGGGGGATTCTCTAAGCCGCCACAGAGATTTGCCACCAACTGCGTATCTGACAGGATCTCCTCGTTGGAACTTTTGCCGTAGGCGTAGTACCAGTTATTGGAGCCGTAAACTACGTGATCCGCCAGCAGAGGGGCGGGAGACAGGAGACGGCAGAACTGTTGCAGGGCAGAGAAGGCGCTGACATTGGTGTAAACCTCGCTGTAGACCGTGGCGCAATCCAACACACGGTCACCCAAGAATACGGGAGCCGCCCCCGAGCGGAGATCCAGCGTCAGAGTGACACCGTCGCGGTCACAGTTCCACATAGCCAAGCAGTTGGGCAGAACCCCAACGCCCCAACATTCGGTGCGGCGGCCTGTGGTATCGGGACAACTGTCCGAGCCGTTGGATATAGCCATGTACCAGGGCATATTGCGAGTGGGATCCATGGTCCCCCAATACAGGTTGCCGTAGCCACGCTCCCAAGCATCGCCCAGGACTTTTACATCCCCTTCGATGGGATGAGTCCAACGCATACGGATAAAGCGAACGCCAAGCTCATGGCTTTCAATCTGAACATGGAGGCCGTCGGTCAGGGTGTAGGTGATCGAACCGCCGGGGAAGAAAAGGTCGGAATTCAGTTCCAACTCGCGGTCAGCAAGCACAACGGACGTAAGATCGGGAATACGAATCATCATAGAGAGCTCCTTTCAGTTGCAAATGGATGGGAGTGCTTTATACCGTCACGGGATCACCGACAGAAGCCGACTCTGTCTGTCTTCGACGAGCCGTAGCGGTGGTGACGGTGTATTCATTGACCCCCGAGAACACGTCTCCGTCGATCTGGAGAGCGGTGGGACGGTCAAAACGGACGTGGATGTGATGGCCTCGGAACACGGAAACTACCTTAGTTGCCTTGACGTGAGTTCCCTTGAATATCGTAGGGAACAGCAGGAGGGTACGGAGCTTGGAGGGACAGCGCATGACCATCAGGGACACGGTCCCGTCGGGATTCAAGCGGTCCTGGCCGGGGGCACACATCATACCGCCGCCAAAAAAGCGGCCCAACATGGTGGGGGTCATCCAGACGTGCTTGTACGTGTAGCTTTGGCCATCCACGGTTACCGTGGCCCGGGTGCGCTTGTAGGCGTACAGGAGTCCCTTAAGGGCGGCGGCGGTGTAGTTGATGGGCTTACCCGTCTTTTTGCGGACGCGGTCGCCCTCCTCGCAAACGTAGCCATCAATACCATAGCCTACGCCGTTGATGAAGGTGTGGGTCTCCCCGTTGAAATGAATTTTGGGGAGGTCGGTGATGTAGGGGGTCAGCAGGAAGGGCTCGGTGTCGGCGGTCCGTCCCAGGTCGCTGAGAAAATCATTTCCTGTACCCGCGGGATAATAGTAGATATCCCGCTCGGGATTCTCTCCGCCCAACTCGTTGACGAAAAAGCTGAGCGTGCCATCTCCGCCCGTGACGATAGGGACCACGTTGGGATCCAGCTCTCGCAGAAAGGTGCGTTTGTCGGGAATGTCCAGCAGACTGCGGAAGTCCACGCGGCAGTCCTTCAGCATTTGGGTCAGCTTATGAGCTTTGTCCTCACCCGTACCGGTGGAGGAAAGGGGATTGTACAGAACGCAGTAGGCTTTTGGGGAAGTCGTTTGTGTCATGGTGTCTCCTTTCGGTTCCGTGGAAAGTATTCTGCTCAAATTATAACACGCTTCGATGCAAAAGTCAAGACAAAATCATCAGTTTCGCTCGAAAATGCCCGAATTGACATAAAAAGAGGACAAATTCTTGGAATATCCTCTAATTGACAACGTATAGTATGATATGTTATAATAAATAGGATGAAAACTTTATGAAACAAGGAGGATGGAATGACAGAACTGCTGAAGAAATTCAAAGAAGCCTTTATGTCGGTTTTTCCCGTCGCGGCTATTGTCTGTCTCTTGAATCTGACCCCGTTGGTCCACTTTACGGGGTTGGAAATCGGCGTATTTATGGGATCCGCCGTGTTTTTGATTCTGGGCATCGGCCTATTTAGTATGGGTGCCGACATGGCTATGACTCCCATGGGTGAGCACATGGGTGCGGGCTTGACCAAATCCAAAAAACTGCTCTTGTTGATATCGGTCTGCTTTTTGATGGGCCTGCTCATTACGGTAGCCGAGCCCGACTTGACCGTATTGGCCAATCAGGTTAAGGATGTCATCAACGGTACGATCCTGATCGTGTCTGTAGGCGTGGGTGTGGGCATTTTCCTGGTCCTTTCGGTCATGAAAATGGTCTTCCATAAGCCCCTGTCCTCCATGCTGTTGTATTTCTACATGATTCTGTTCGCCCTCTCTGCTGTGGTGATCGCCACGGGTAATGACAACTTCCTCCCCCTCGCTTTTGACTCGGGCGGTGTGACTACAGGTCCCATCACTGTCCCCTTTATCATGGCACTGGGTGTTGGTATTGCCGCTACTCTGGGTGGTAAGGATGTCAGCGAGAACTCCTTCGGTCTGATCGCCATGTGCTCGGTTGGCCCCATCCTGGCCGTCATGCTTTTGGGTGCCACCGTGGACGGAGAGATCGCGTACCAGGTCCCCGATTACGCCATTGAAAACGGTCTTGGCATGGCCTTGGTTGAGAAGATCCTGCATACCCTCAAGGAGGTCGGCCTGGCACTCGGTCTGATCGTGGTGTTCTTTGTCATCCTGCAGATACTCCTGCTCAAGCTCCCCAAAAAGAAGCTGATCCAGATCGCCGTAGGCATTGCCTATACTTTCTTCGGCTTGGTGATCTTCCTTACGGCGGTATCCGTTGGTTTTATGCCCATCGGCTATAAGCTAGGCGAGGAGCTGGCAGGAAACCATCCCGCGCTCCTGATCGGCGGCGGATTTATTCTGGGTATGGTAGTAGTTCTGGCAGAGCCTGCCGTTCACGTTCTGAATAAGCAGGTCGAGGACATTACCGACGGTAGCGTGAGCAAGAGCTCTATGATGATCGCCCTTTCGGTTGGTGTCGGTATCTCCATCGCCCTGTCTATGCTTCGAATTGTGTTTGATTTCTCCATTCTGTTTTACGTGATCCCCGGCTACCTTTTGTCTTTGGGTCTGTCTTTCTTCGTACCCGGTATCTATACGGCGATCGCATTTGACTCGGGTGGAGTTGCCAGCGGTCCTCTGACCTCGGGCTTTATTCTGCCCTTGGCGGTAGGAGCTTGTTGTATGCTTCAAGGCGAGGCTAACGTGATGGCGGATGCCTTCGGTATCGTAGCGATGGTCGCTATGACTCCCCTCATTACCATCCAGTTGTTGGGCTTCCGTGCCGTTGTCCATAAGAAGGTCCGCGATCGCATTGCGATGAAGCGTATCCTGTCTGCCGACGACGAACAGATTATTCGATTCATGTAAAAGGAGGGAAGTAGCGTGAAAAATTATTTTTCACGCGGGTTTTGTGGCTTTCGTTGTCTGACAACAACGATTTTGCTACGCAAAACCAGCCCCAATTCCCCAAAAAAGGAGGGCTTTCGCAAACGAAAGCCATGGTAATTATTATGAAACCACAAGCAACATCTCACAATACCCCCATTGCCCCCCGTAAGCTCAAACTGCTGGTCACGGTGATCAATCGTGAAAAGGCCGAGTTCTACATGGATTTCATTCAATCCTTTGAGGTCAATTTCCAAACGTCCATGGCCGCTCACGGTACGGCCAGCCAGGAGACGCTTCGTCTTCTCGGCCTGGGCGAGTCCAATAAGACCGTGATCTTCAGCGTGATTCGCGAGGATATGTGCGCTAAGGCCCTCTCCGCGTTGGAGCAGAAATTCAAGACTATCAAGAACGGCAAAGGCATTGCTTACACCATTCCCATGACAGGTACCATCGGTGTCGCTATCTATCAGTTCCTGTCCAACACACAGCTATAATAGGAGGAGCGATCAGTATGAATTTTGAACATGAAGTGATTTTATGTATTGTAAACGCCGGCTTTTCGGATGCCGTTATGGATGCGGCCAAGGAATTCGGTGCACGAGGCGGTACGGTGATCCATGCCCGCGGTACCGCAAACAGCTTGGCTGAAAAGAAATTTGAGATCCCCGTGACCCCTGAAAAGGAGATTGTTATGATCCTGGTTCCTGCCGAAATCAAGGATGACGTGCTCCACGGCTTGTACCGTGCTGTGGGACTTAAGACCCCCGGCCAGGGAATCGCTTTCTCTCTCCCCGTGGATGCCGCTGTGGGACTTGTGAGTGATTCTGCTCCTAAAGCCAATTCCTGAATTTGATTGAACAGGCCAACTCGGATGGGTTGGCCTGTTTTGGTGGGGATCTGCCGATGGATATTTGTTGGGAAAACTTGACAAACATCGCTCGGCGTGTTATAATGACATGGATTGCACGAAAGATGCTTCATTTGAAAAAAATATGGAAGGAGGCCGCTATGCTCGCCCCATCTACTCCAAACGGTGCATACTACCGCCAGACCCTCAACCGTATGGGCTGGTCTATGCTGATTTTTATCGGTCTATTTTCTACGATCCAAGGCTTGACGGCCACGCTGTCGGTCATTGGAGAGTCTATCCCTGATTCCGGGTTGCAAGACCTTCTGACGGCTTTGATTGGGATCATATCTGCGCTCGGTTATATGCTCCCGTTTTTCCTAACGGGATTGATCTTCTATGCTATGTCCGGACGTGTGCGGACTGAGCGGATTGCCTTTGAAGTCAGGTTGCCGCGAGAATTTCCGTTGCTGATCCTGGCAGGGATGGCCATGCTGACGGCGGGGGCTTATATCAACTCTTGGTTTTGTTCGGCTATCCATTACACCATGCCTGCAGACCTTTTGCTGGCCGAACAGTACGATGATGCATCTACGGTAATTCTGTATATGACTGTAGCACTGGCTCCCGCGTTTGCCGAGGAGTTCCTCTTCCGCGGTGTGTTCTACGCCAATCTCCGCCCCTATGGACGTACACAGGCCATCCTGATCAGCTCCTTGCTGTTCGCCTTGATGCATCAGAATATCGGTCAGATCTTCTACACCTTTGTGGGCGGTATCGCTATGGCACTCATGTACGAGCTGACGGGATCTATTTGGTGCAGTGTGTTTTTCCATATGTTCAACAACGAAATGTCGGTACTCTCCGAAGTCATCTATTACGGATGGGGTGGGGAAGCATCGGTACCCTATACGACGATCCTGGACGCGATCCTGATCGGATTGGGTGTGCTTAGTTTGCTTCTGCTCGTCGTTTACTATCACAGAACGAATATTCGTAGTCAAAGCGGACGGCGAAACGGAATGTTTGGAACAGAACATCATGCGGTCGGGCGATTTGATCGGCCTCTGTCCGGGACCTCGGTCATAAAGGGCGCTCTGTGTCCCGGTATGATCGTCTTTACCGTGATCACTGCCGTGCTGATGGGAATCACCTGGCTCATGCTGCTGGCTATGAATGGAGGCGGGCTATGATGGAAGAACGTGAATTCACGGAACAGGATCAAGCGTATATGCGTATAGCCCTGGAGGAAGCGGTTTGTGCCGGTGAAGCGGGAGACGTGCCCGTAGGGGCTGTGTTGATTAGCAATGTTACAGGGGAGGTTTTGGCGCGAGGACGCAATACACGTGAGGTCGCGCAAACCGCCCTGGGTCACGCTGAGATCAACGCTATATCCGAGGGCTGTGTGGTCCTGGGCGGCTGGCGATTGTCGGATTGCACGCTGTACGTTACGCTGGAGCCTTGTCCCATGTGCGCGGGGGCGATTCTGCACGCTCGTATTCCCAGAATCGTCTGTGGAGCGGCTGATCCTGTGGCAGGTGCTATGGGGAGCGTTTGGGCATTGCATCGGCATCCCGTGGAAAGCAAGCACACCCGCGTGGAGATGGGGTGTCTGGAATCCGAGTGTAAAGATCTGTTGCAGAAATTTTTCCGTAATCGTAGATGATATGGTCTTATAAATGCCAATGGCAGTCTTTGAGCTGGCATTGGCATTTTTGATTTTGTATTTATGATTTTTATATTTTTATTAAAAGTTAAAAAATGGAGCAGGAAATAGGAGGATTGTAAATTAAGATTATATATATTTTTAAATTGTTTCATTATTTTGTTTTATAATTTAAAAATCTTTTTAATGCGTAACAAAATCTGATAGAAAGGAAAATAAATATAAAATACGCTTTTCATAATACTTCATGCAGATATAAGAATGTATAAGATTGTTTGCAAAAAATGAGATCAAATGCGGCAAAGGGAACAACAATTGCATCCTGAGTATCCATATACGTAATTATACTAAATCAAAATTTAGCATAATAAAGGGAACTGAAAATACATATTTTTCCATAAGTATACGGCGATATAGTCATGTAGGACTCCAAAACACGGATTCATGGTCATTTTGTCCTTAATTGACAATTCAAATTTGTTAGTTCCTACAAATATACTTTTCTTTAAAAAAACTCTTTATTTTTTTTGCTTTTTATGGTATAATATAATAAATAACGGATATCCCCGCATTGCGGGCTTATACCGATTCAGGAGGAAAAATTATTATGGCAATTAAGATGCGTGTTCTGTACGATTCCAAGAAGAAAGGCATGGGTCAGTTTGCAAAGGTAATCGCTGACAAGTACGGTTTGCCCGTCAATGCGACCAGCAGCAAATTCCCCCCCGAGTACCCCTGCGACAAGGAGCGTATCGTGATCCTCGGTCTATCCGCTAAGGGTGACATTTCTGACGAAGTACGTCGTTTCTGCGCTGAGCTCAGCAAGATCCGTGCATACAACGTAGCTCTGCTGATCGATGGCGATCAGGCTACTGCTGACAAGGTCGCCGAGATCATCAAGAATGCAGGTACCAACCTGGTTGGCGTTAAGGTTATCAGCTTCGGTGGTTTCCTGATGTTTGGCGGTGCTCTGACTGCAGAGCTTCAGGCTGAGCTGGTTCAGTGGGTTGAGGACATGGTCGCCGGTTGCGTCTGATCTCTACCTTGAACACGATTGACTAACATACGAAGAATCACCGCAGGCTATCGCCCCGCGGTGATTCTTTTTTGATAAGTTTTTTCGAAAAATATTGACAAATACACAAAAAACAGGTATAATATTCTATAGCAGATTTGCTAAATTCACCCGCATCTTACCTATGCGAGAAAGGATGTTTTATGAGTTTCTGGATCCGCGCTGACGAGCATCCGTTGGAATCCAAATTTTACTATTTCAGCAAGGAGTTTGATGCTCCTGCGGGAGCAACGCTGGTTGCGTCTGCTTGCGGAGATGCCCGCTATCAGCTCTATCTGAACGGACATCTTGTGTCTGAAGGCCCCTGTCAGAGTTCTTCTTACATTACATTCTACGAGACTGAGGATTTGACTCCCTATCTTCAGGAAGGCAAAAATATCCTGTTTGCGAAGGTTTTGTCTGTAAACAGCAATATTTTCGACTCGGTATATCGCAAAAATCAGCCCGCGTTTTGGTTTGATGGCAAGCTCACCGCCGACGGTGTGACCACCGTGATCGGTACCGATGAGACCTGGACCTGCGCTCGCGAGGACGCTTGTAAATTGTTCCACGGCCGACACGTTCATGATTCCATTCCTCCTTTTGAGGAGTGGAGCGGCGAATCCAAGACTACGCCCGTGGCTACGGTTGCTTTCCTGCCTATTGACTTGGATAAGGGCAACTACAATACCTACGGCCAGAATAATCGCCACTATATCATGACTCCCCGTCCGCTGCCTCAGATGGAAACCGAACCCGCCAAACCCTTGAAGCCCGTTCGTTTCGGAGACGGTTACATCGATTACGATTCGGTCAATTACACTACCTCAAAGATTCGTTTCGCGTTCAAAGCGAAGGCTGGCACCAAGGTGCGCTTGGAATTTGCTGAGTGCTATGCTATCAGTGCGAACGGCGATCAATATAAGGCAATCAGAGATGCCTATGATCATCCCGATGCCCTGATCGACGGAGCGTTTGACATTCTGATCGCTACAGGTGAGGAGCAGGTGTTTATTCCATTCTGGTATCGCTCCTTCCGCTTTGTGCGGGTGGCGTTTGAGGATCCTGACTTCCAGCTGATTGATTTCTCGTATCAGTTCTATCACTACCCCCTGGATAAGGCGGGCGTGTTCGAGTGCTCCAATCCTCGTTACAATCAGATGTGGGACATCAGCCGCAACACCGTTCTTTGCTGTATGCACGAGATGTACGTAGATTGTCCCTTCTATGAGCAACAGCAGTACGATATGGACAGCGCGCTGGAGATGCTCTTTACCATGCGTATGAGCGCCGATTATCGGATGCCCTTTAAGTCTATAACCGATTTCGCTCATTCTCAGCTCTCCGACGGTATGATCCAGGCCAACTATCCCTCTACCCGTGTGCAGGTCATTCCCGACTTCACCATGTTCTGGATCCTTATGCTCCGCGACTATCTGCGTTACACCGGTTCGACTCCCGCTGAAATCGCCCGCGTTCGTTCTCTGACCGGTACGGTTGACCGTGCCCTGGAGGCCTTTGAGGCTTACCTGACCGATGACGGCCTTGTGGGTGTAACTCCTTACTGGCACTACGTGGATTGGGTTCCCGGTTGGGAGTCCGGTGTTCCCACCGGCGGATTTACCGAGCCCATTACAGTTACTTCCCTGATGTATGCTGCCGGTTTGAAGGCTGCCGCCGAGATTTGCGAGACGGTTGGCCGCCCCGGTACAGCCGCGGATTACCGCGCACGCGCCGAACTGGTTATTGAGAACACCAAGAAGCATTGCTACGACGAGGAGATCGGTCTGTTCCGCAATATTCCCACCAGAAAGGAATTCAGCCAGCACACCACCGTGTGGGCAATCCTGTCCGGTGCCGTAACTGGCGACGAGGCAGGTGCTTTGATGGACCGCACCTTTGACGGTCATGTGCCTGTGGCGGTTTGCTCCTTCTCTATGAATTACTATATGTTCCGTGCGTTGGAGCTCTCGGGCCGTTATAACGAGTATGCTCCCAAGCAGTTGCAGGGCTGGGAGACCATGCTGGATCTGCATTGCACCTCCTGGTGTGAGAATCCCGACTCTCCCCGCAGTGAGTGCCACGGTTGGAGCTCTGCTCCCATCTATGAGTTCTCTGCCATGGTCCTGGGTGTGTATCCCACCGCAGACGGCTACAAGTCGGTCCGCATCAAGCCCAACGTGGATTGCTACGGTTTGGATTGGGCCAAGGGTACCATTCCTACTCCTCACGGTGTGATCTCGGTATCCTGGAAGAAGCAGGACGGCGAGCTGGTTCTGGACGTGACGGTTCCCGAAGGAACCGATATGGCCTGTGAGGTCATTCTGCCTGACGGTCAGTCCTTTAACCAAGCAGATACAGCCAAGCAATATATTTGCAAGCTCTGACGAAAAACGCCCCCGGATCCTTGCAGTTCGGGGGCTTCAGGTTATGAAAGGAATGATGGTATGAAAATTATCGGTAGTGATTTCGACGGGACCCTCAACCACGGGGGCATTACAGAGAAAAAATGTGACGCGATCCATCAGTGGAGAGCCAAAGGCAACAAGTTTGGCATCATCAGCGGGCGGGGCAAAGAGTTTCGGACGTATATTCTGGAGAATCATCCGACTTTGGAGGTGGACTTTTTCGCGGCCTGCAGCGGTGCCATGACCGCGGATGCCGATGGCCATGTAATCTACGAAGCTCGCTGCACCGAGGTGTCGGTTCCCCAACTGGCTGCCGATCTGGCAGAATGGGGCTGTTGCTACTTGAGCATATGCAGTACACAAACATGGTTTGTGAAATTCCCTGCGGTGGATGATCGCGCGTCCGATCAAATTCCGGATCTGCCTGAGGTGGAATACTTCAACCAGGTCAGCACCTACATTGAGCCATTTGAGGCGGCCGGGCAGGTTGTGGAGCGCATCCGCGAGACCTACGGTAAATGGCTGAACCCCTTGCAGAACGGCTGTTGCATCGACATTGTCCCGGCAGGTGTCAACAAAGCGGAGGGACTTTATCGCCTTATGGAGTATTTCGGATGCACCTACGAGGATGTGATCGCGGTGGGTGACAACATCAACGATGCCGATATGATCCGTGAATTCCGATCCTATGCTATGGCAAACGGCGTGGACGAGATCAAAAAGCTGGCGGATTTTGTGGTGGAGGATGTTGTGGATTTGATTGAGAACGAGATTTGACCGATGGGATCGGCTGATCCACCAAAAAGAAAAACCGATGCATAGCATCGGTTTTTCTTTTTGGTGGAAACGAGGGGGCTCGAACCCATGACCTCACGGATGTGAACCGTGCGCTCTAACCAGC
>CAYRTP010000055.1:0-6559 GCA_964427175.1 uncultured Clostridium sp.
TCCGCAAACGGCAGAGCCGTCCGAAAAATCCGGTCGCCGTCCCAGAACCAGCGGCATCCGCAGAATTTCTCAAAATAACGGTATACCGCATACAGAGCCGCACGGGGGCGTCCGCCTGCCAAAATCAAATGTGTTCTGCCGTCAATTTCCGCTGTCAGAATGCGGTAGTCATCGGTATTGTAGCGGATACCGAAATCGTCGATCTTTCTGTTCATATACAGATTGGCCGTGTAGAGATTCACGGCATCGGTTCCGATCACCACGATGGGCGACTCGTCATTCGGCACTGCCTCCCGATCCGTGATCACCGCCGTTTCGGCTTCCGATATCTGATATGCAAGCTCGGCAAAAGCTCGGGCTGCTATTCCGTATGCGCTGTGTCCCTGTGAAGGACGGATGATGGTTATTTTCATGTTTGCCTCCGATTGATGCTGTGATGTCCTGAGAAGATGTTGTCGATTCCCATTATATCATATGTCATCTTCTTTGTCAAGAAATCAGAGAGCAAACAAAGTACACGTTTCATGCGCCGGATATTGCAATTACGGAAGATTTGTGATATAATACAGTAAAAAAGAGAAAGGTGGCTATGCTATGCCGAATTATGTAAAAGCGGATATCAGCCAGAAGGCGGATATTATTGATTTTGTCAACTATGTTTTTTCGTATGCTCATTATCCTCATGACATGAAGAAAATGGTTCCGAAGATTTATGCGGATGATGCGGATTCGCTGGATATCACCCATTATTTGGCCATGGAAGAAGGGAAAATCAAGGCCGTCATTTCGCTCCTTGTCATCGAGGTCCAGGTGGGCGGCGAGATCCTGAAATACGGTTTCATCGGAAACGTTGCGGTGCATCCTTATTCCAGGGGTAAAGGGTACATGAAAGACCTGTTAAAGATGGCCATAGAGGATTCCGAGCGCATCGGCGTGGATATCATGGCATTGGGCGGCCAGCGTCAGAGATACGGCTATTTCGGCTTTGAACACGCGGGGGCCTACTATCATTTCAGCATCACTAAGACGAATATTCGTCATGCCATGAAGGATGTCGCGTGTGACGGTATCACGTTCGAACGGATCTCTGATCCCGAAGCGGCAGAGATCGATATTGCCAAGGAGCTGTATGAAAAAAGACCCGTGCATACCTTGCGGCCCCGTAAGGAATTCCTGCACATCATGCACAGCTGGCAAAACGAGTTGCAAGCGGTAAAAAAAGACGGCAGGATGATCGGTTATATTTACGGGAATATCCATGAGCTGGTGCTGGAGAATGATCGGGATCTCCCGCAAGTCATCAAAGCATGGTTCGAGCAGGGAAGAGCGGATACGCTGGGTCTGGCTGTCCAGCCTTATGAAAGCGAAAGAATACGGTTCTTTTCGAGTATTTGTGAATCCATGTCTGTAGGACCGGTTGAGCGGGTGCGTGTCCTGAACTGGGAAAAGGTCCTGCGGGTCCTGTTGGAATTCAAGCATCAATATTGCCCGTTGCAGGATGGAGAAGCTGCATTCCGCATTGAAAATGAAGCGTATCGGATGCTTGTGCAATGCGGAAAGGTGTCCGTTGAAAAAGTGGGCGAACAGAATTTGCTTGCCGATGAAACGATTCCGAAGTATTCAATAAACCAAGCGGAAATGCTTTTCTTCGGATTGCAGAATACGTTAAATCCCGAGGAGACGTACAAAAACTGGTTGCCGGTACCGTTTTTCATTGACACTCCGGATAAATTTTGAATCAGAAAAGCGGTTGCTCAATGCCTTTCGGAATTGAGCAACCGCTTGATTTATGGGAATTATAGTCTTTGTGAATGAGTATCAGACGGTGATCTCGGCACGGACGGCCTGCGCGGCACCGAGAGCCAGGCTGCGCTCGGTGGGCAGGGAACCGCCTGCATAGACCTGATACGTGCCGTGTACGAATTGCTCACGGCCCTCGTCCGAGAACAGCGTGAAGCAACGGTCGTCCAGATCGAAGACCACGGTTGTCTCCTCGCCAGCCGCCAGAGAGATTCTCTTGAAGCGGACCAGTCGGAACATGGGCTGATTGTCCAGACCCGTGCTGTCCAGATACAGCTGCACCACCTCGTCACCGTCACGGTCGCCCGTGTTCTTTACACGGACCGAAACCGTATTCCGATCAGCCGTCAGATCCGAGTAGGCAAAGGTCGTGTAGGACAAGCCGAAGCCGAAGGGATACAGGGGGGCGTGGGTGTTGTACATATAGGTTCTGCCGTGGGACATTTCGTAATCGTTGAAGGCAGGAATGTCATCCTGGGACATGGGGAAGGAGGCGCAGAGACGGCCGGAGGGATTGACCTTGCCGTACAGGATCTCCGCCAGGGCGCGTCCGCCCGACTCACCGGGATACCATGCCTCGATCACAGCCGCGGAATGCTCGTGGATCTTGGGGATGGTCAAGGGACTTCCCGTCACGAGGACCACGATGAGATTTTGGTTGACCTCCCACAGACGGCGCAGAAGCTCGGCCTGCTCGGGAGGAAGATCCAGGGAATCCTTATCTCGGCCCTCACTCTCGTATTCGGTACCCAGGCCCATGACGGCCACCACGGCATCCGCTTGACGCGCGGCCTTGCACTCTGCGCTGAAGAGCTCGTCCTCGCCGGAGGCGGGCATGATCCACGACAGATGGATCTCGGGATTCTCCGCGGTTTTCACATATTCGATCGTGATGGGATGCTTGGTTCCTGCTTCCATGTAGATTGCCGACTGCACGCCGACAGACTCTCCGTCCAGGGTGATCTTCGGAGTCTCGCAGGGAGCGCATCCGCCGTAGGTCAGGCGCAGGAAATAGGTGCCGCTGACAGCGGGACACAGGGTTCCTTCCCAACGGATGGAATACTGCTTGGTCTCAATGAAGGGATCGGGCAGTTGGTTACGCCATGCAAAGTCGATGGCCGCATCGGTGCGGACCTTTCGTGCTCCCAAAAATCCGGCGTTGTTGTAGTAGGTGCCGCGCAGACCGGGATTGCCGTCGGGATCGCACAGGTAGTCGCTTGTCACAACGGTATATTCATCCGCGGAGGTCACGCCCATGAAACGGACCGTGCTGATATTGTCGCCGCCCACTGCACGGATGCCGTCCAGGGGAGAGATGGGGGTATTCTTCGGACGGCCGCTGTAATCACCGAACTGGCACAGATGGGCGTTGTTGCCCACCACGGCTACCTTCATGTCGGGTTTGAGGGGCAGGATTCCGTTGTTCTTCAGCAGAACCATGGATTCCTCTGCCGCGCGGAGTGCCAGGGAAGCGTGACGCTCGCATCCCACCACCGAAAGCGGGATCTTGCTGAAGGGAACCATCTCATCGGGATCAAACTGACCCAGCTTGAAGCGGGCGGTCAGCACACGGCGGCAGGCCTCGTCGATGCGCTCCTCGGTGGTCTTGCCCGCGGCCAGCTGACGCTCGAGGAATTCCACGTAGAAATGCTCCCAGGGGCTGTAGCTTCCGCATTCCAGGTCAACGCCCGCGTTCATGGCCGCCGATGCGGCATCGGCGGGATCATCGTGCTTATGGTGCTGGTCCCACAGCCGCGCGATACCGCTGCAGTCGGAGACCACGTATCCGTCAAAGCCCCACTCGTCCCGCAGGATGGTCTTCAGAAGGTAGGAATTCTGATGGCAGGGCTCACCGTTGACCGCGTTGTACGCCGCCATGACGGCGGCAGGATGGCCCTCCTCAACGGCAATGCGGAAGGGCTGCAGATGGTACTCCCGAAGGGATTTCTCGCTCATGACCGCATTACAGCTGAAACGGTTGTGCTCCTCGTTGTTGGCGGTGTAGTGCTTGGGGGTGGCCACCGCCTTCAGGTACGTGGGATCCTTGCCTTGCAGGCCGCGGACAAACGCCGCACCCATTTTACCGGCCAGGTAGGGATCCTCACCGTAGGTCTCGCCGGTTCTGCCCCAGCGGGGATCGCGGCAGATGTTGAGGTCGGGGGACCAGAAGGTCAGAAGGCCGGTATAACGGCGATCGTAATCCTCCTCGGTAACGCTGACACCCCTGCCGTGGTGATGAACGGCGCGGGACTCGTCCGAGATGGCATCGGCGATCTCCTCGATCAGGGCATCGTCGAAGGTGGCACCCAGGGCAATGGCCTGGGGAAATACGGTAAAGGTACCGGGACGGATTACGCCGTGCAGGGCCTCGTTACCGTGATAATATTTCGGGATTCCGAGACGCTCGTTTTCGGGAGAGGTCTCGATGATGATCGCCAGCTTTTCCTTGAGCGTCATGCGCGCCATCAAATCGGCTACTCGCTCCTCGATCGGATAGGAAGGATCCTTAAATATGATTTTTTCCATCACTTACTGTCTGTTTCCTTTCATTGTAATTGATAATCGGTAAATCGGTAATCGTTAATCGTCAAAAAAATCAAAACAAAGCACATCCAGCCGATGCGTTGTTACCCACAGTATACACCTATTCCACCAATTTGTCAATAGGCATAGGGGGATATTTTGGCCGATTTCCATAGATGTTTTTTTCAAGGCTCCTCAAATAAAAAAGTGCTGTCCTCGGAACAAATACCGTTTTTTGGAAAAAGGTATTGATTCAGCGAGACGGTTATGGTATAATAACAGTACGAAAACTCCCCCTCCACGAGCCGCTCCCCTATCTCGCCCCCATGTCCCTCAAATTTGACTAAAGGAGATCCCACATCATGGCAACCGAAATTCTCTATACGAAATCCATCCCCATCACCCATGAAGCCGACGTGTTCATCGCGGGCGGCGGTCCCTCGGGCGTAGCCGCCTCGGTTTGCGCCGCCCGCATGGGAAAGAAGGTCTATTTGGTGGAGTCCACGGGCTCCTTCGGCGGCGCGGCCGCTACCATGCTGGTCCCCGCCTTTATGCAGTTCACCAGCGGTCCCCACTTCCTGGCGGGCGGCATCGGTCGGGAAGTATTTGACTACCTTTCCGAAAAATCCCCTGAATGCTATAAAGGCCATGCCCCCTACAGCATCCCCGTGGAGATCCTCAAGCTCTGCTACGACGAGATGATGACCGCGTGCGGAGCCGAGTTCAGCTTCTTTACTTCGGTGCTGGACGTGATCAAGAAAGAGGGAAGCATCGACTCGGTCATCTGCACCTCCAAGCAGGGCATCTTCGCGGTCAAGGCCAAGGTTTACATCGACTGTACGGGCGACGGTGACCTGTCCTACCTGGCGGGAGCCGAGTGCAAAAAGGGCGATGACAAGACGGGGGAGATGATGGCGGCCACCCTCTGCGCCCTGTGGGAGGGAACCGACTTTTCCCGCGCCACCCAGTCTCAGCGTGCCCGCCTCGAAGATGCCTTCCGCGACAACGTCTTCACCAACATCGACCGCCACCTCCCCGGTATGTGGCGCATCAAGGACGGCGTTACCGGCTCCAACGTGGGCCACATCTACGACGTGGACGGAACCGACTCCGACTCCCTCACCGACGCTATGATCGCCTCCCGCAAACAGCTCCGTGAGTACCGACGCTACTACCGCGAGTATCTGGAGGGCTACGAGAACATGGAGCTGGTCATCTCAGCCCAGCAGATCGGCATCCGCGAGAGTCGCCGCATCATGTGCGACTACGTCATGACCCTGGAGGACTTCGTAAACCGCGCCTCCTTTGACGACGAGATCGGCCGATACTGCTACCCCGTGGACATCCACGCGGGCAAAAACACCGACGAGGGCTATCAGACCTTCATCAAGGACTACGAATCCCTCCGCTATGACGCGGGCGAGAGCTACGGCATCCCCTACCGCGCCCTGGTGGTCAAGGGGCTGGATAACCTCCTGGTGGCGGGCCGCTGTATCTCCACCGACCGCTATATGCAATCCTCCATCCGTGTCATGCCCGGATGCTACATCACGGGCCAGGCCGTCGGCGTAGCCGCCGCTATGGCGTCGGAAGCCGACGGAGCCATCCGCGAGATCGACGTAAAGAGACTGCAGAAGCATCTGAAATCCATGGGCGGGTTCCTGCCGAACTGCAAGGATTGACGTATTGACCGCATACCGAAAAAACATCCCTCGCGCCCGTTTGGGCGGAAGGGATGTTTTAGCAAGGTTATTTACCCATAGACAAGGCGGCCTTCTTCAGCATCTCCCGAATGGGAAGATCGTAAGGGCAACGCTCCTCGCAGACACCGCACCCAATGCAATCCAACGCGGTTTTGGCCAGGCTGGCATAGCGGTTCTGAGCCCAATCCTTCAGATCGTAGCGGCTGTAATAGCCCTCGAACAGGAAGACCGCCGAAATGTTGATCCCCACCGTGCAGGGAGCGCAGTAGTTACAGCGACGGCAGAAATTGGTGCCCAAAAGCTCCTTGATCCCGGCAATCTTGCTCTGCTCCTCGGCGGTCAGCGGCGAGGTGTCCGAGGTCGCGGAGACGTTCTGCGCAATCTCGGCCGCGTCCGCCATGCCGGGGATCACCACGGTCACGGCGGGATTGCTCACGATGAACCGCATAGCCGTCGCCGCATCCTCAATGGCACCGCCTGCCAGGGGCTTCATGCAGATGAATCCGATGTTCTTTTGGGCGCACAGAGCGATC
>CAYRTP010000055.1:6569-13454 GCA_964427175.1 uncultured Clostridium sp.
GATGTTGTAGGGGAACATGATGGTCTCCACCCAAGGCAGATCCAACGCCTGTCTGAACAGGTCCGCCGAATGAAGGGTAATGCCGATATGTCCGATCTTTCCCGAAGCCTTTGCCTCAAACAGGGCCTCGAGGGCTCCGTCGGGAGCCATGACCGTCTCCAGGTCCTTGGCACCGGGATTGTGCACCTGGTACAGGTCGATATAATCGGTGCGGAGATTTTTCAGGCTGGTATCAATGTCCTTGGCCATGGCCTCCTTGGTGCGGGCCATGCTCTTGGTGGCCAATACAAAGTGATCGCGGATGTCCTCCAGGGCATAGCCCAGGTATTCCTCGCTGACCGTATATCCGCGGGCGGTGTCGAGGAAATTCACACCCTCACGCATCAGCTCGGCCATCAATTTCTTGGTGCCCTCGGCATCAATTTTCTGAATGGGGATGCCGCCGAAGCCCAACCGCGAGATGTTCAGTCCCGTTTTGCCCAAAATTCTGTATTCCATGGTGTTGCTCCTTTTTTGTTTGAATATCCTCATTATACCATATTTCTACCTATATTGCAACAGATTTGATGTTGAAAAAAATTCGTTTTTGTGGTATAATGAAGAGGCACCCGTGAAAAACCGTCAAAACCAGGCCGCGGCGATAAGACTCAAAAGAGGAAAGGTAAAGCAAACATGAAGCACAAAGGAACTGTCACGATAGAAACAAACCGATTGATTTTGAGGCGATTCACCGCGGACGATGTTCAAGCGGCCTTTCGGAACTGGACAAACGACGAAAAAGTAACCGAGTTTTTGCGTTGGCCGACACATGGCGAAGTGGGGATAACAGAACGTATCCTGCATGAATGGATCACAGGCTATGCAAACGCGGATTTTTACCAATGGGCGATCGTTCCGAAAGACATAAACCAACCCATTGGCACGATTTCGGTAGTTGGCATGGATGAAAGGACAGAAAAAGTTCATATCGGGTATTGCATCGGAAGCCGATGGTGGAATCAGGGCTATACAAGCGAAGCGTTTTCGGCCATTATCCGCTTTTTCTTTGAAGAAGTCGGGGCGAAAAGGATCGAATCCCAACACGACCCGGAAAACGTCAATTCCGGTAAGGTGATGAAAAAATGCGGCCTGATTTATGAAGGGACACTGAGACAATCGGATTGGAGCAATAAGGGTATCGTAGATGCCTGTATGTATGGGTTGCTCGCATCGGATTATTTCAAATAAGGGAACGTTTTGGGGAGGTACAACATGGAATACAGACAACTGCCTCACGGAGGCGAAAACGAAAAGTTCAGCGTCCTGGGCCTGGGCTTGGGCGGCATCGGAAAGACCCCTGCAGACGAGATTGAGGCCATCATCCGCAAGGCTATTGATCACGGTATCAACTTTTTCGACCTGTGTACGGCGGGGGCCACCTATGCCCCCGTCGGCAGAGCCATACGGGACTGCCGCGACAAGGTGTTTTTGCAGGTCCACTTCGGCGCGGTCTATGACGAGAACGGCGAGTACGGCTGGTGTCGGGATTTCGAGACCATTAAGAAAACCTTTTGGTGGGAGCTGGAGCAGCTCGGCACCGACTACGCAGACTTTGGCTTCCTCCATTGCGTGGACGATGACGAGGACTTCGACAAGCTCTGTGAAATCGGAGTTTTGGATTATCTGAAGGAGCTGAAGGCCAAGGGAACCGTCCGCCACATCGGCTTTTCCTCTCATACTCCCCGCGTGGCCAACCGCATCATGGATACGGGGCTGGTGGACATGATGATGTTCTCCCTCAACCCTGCCTACGATTTTGAAAAGGGCGACGAGTACGGCATCGGTTCGGTCAACGAGCGATTTGAGCTGTTCCGCCGCTGCGAGAGGGAAGGTGTCGGTATTTCCGTCATGAAGCCCTTCTTTGCGGGCCAATTGCTCTCGGCCGATCAGTCCCCCTTCGGTGTGGCGCTGACCCATACCCAATGCCTGCAATACGCCATTGACCGCCCCGGTGTGCTGACCGCCGTTCCCGGGGTTCAGACCATGGAGCACCTCGACACCCTGCTCGGGTTCCTGACGGCTACTGATGAGGAAAAGGATTATTCCATCATCGGGGGCTTCACCGCCGATACCGTCACGGGCACCTGCGTCTACTGCAACCATTGCCAGCCCTGCCCCGCGGACATCGATATCGGGCTGGTCAATAAGTATTATGACCTCGCCCTGGCAGGGGACGATATCGCCGCCAACCACTATACCAAGCTGGCCGTCAACGCCGAGGCCTGCCTCCGCTGTGGCCATTGCGAGAGCCGCTGTCCCTTCTCGGTCAAGCAGGAGAGCCGTATGGAGGAGATCGCATCGTATTTCAGAGCTCGTCCGTTTTGAAAGAAACCGAAAAAACAAAAAAAGGAGCCGCCATGTTACATACACAATTACACGACGTTCTTACCCATAACGAATCCAACTACCTTTTGCCCTTTTACTGGCAGCACGGCAACCACCGCGACCGGATTCCCACCCAGGTCCGCCGTATCTATGACAGCGGATGCCGTGCCCTTTGCGTGGAGTCCCGTCCCCACCCCGACTTCGGAGGTCCCGATTGGTGGGCCGATATGGATATCATCCTGGCCGAAGCCCAAAAGCTGGGCATGAAGGTGTGGATCCTGGATGACAAGCATTTCCCCACGGGCTACGCTAACGGAATTATCCCAAAGAAATATCCCAAGCACCGCCGTTGGACCATCGTGGAGCGTCATATCGACGTGATGGGACCGCTGGAGGAGGGATCCTTCCTGTTCAATCTTCCCGCCGACGGCGATGTGCTGGAGGGAATCTTTGCCTATCCCCGAACAGGAAACGATGAGGATATTGCCCCCGCCCCCGTGGACCTGACGGACAATATCCACGATGGTTACCTGTACTGGGATGTCCCCGAGGGCTGTTGGCGGATATTCTTCCTCACCCGCACCCAACAGCAAGCGGATCAGAACTACATGGATATGCTCCGTGAGGATGCCTGCCATGCCCTCATCGAGGCGGTCTACGAGCCTCATTTTGAGCACTACGCCTCCTATTTCGGGAACACCCTGGTGGGTTTCTTCTCGGACGAGCCCCAGCTCGGTAACCGCCGCCCGGGAGGTCATCGGGCCGACTACGGTATGTATGAGCACCGCGTAGGCCAGGACGGAGAGGCCTATCCCTTCAATGACCGTCTGTTGGCCCTCATGACCGAGGAGTTGGGTGAGGATGCCCGCCCCTACCTGGGCGAGCTGTGGTACCACAGCGACCACGCCCATAAGACCCGTTTGGCCTACATGAACGCGGTTACCCGCCTGTGGCGCAAGTGCTTCAGCCAACAGGTCGGTGACTGGTGCCGTGATCACGGGGTCATGTATATCGGCCACATCATCGAGGACATGAACGCCCACGCCCGACTGAACTGCAGCGCGGGACACTATTTCCGTGCCCTGGAGGGGCAGGATATGAGCGGTATCGACGTGGTCCTCCATCAGGTCATGCCGGGTATGGCCCACTATATGCATAACTGCACCGCTTCGTCCGGTATGGCCGATCCCGCCTTCTTCCACTACGTCCTGGCCCAGCTGGCCGCCTCCATGGCCCACCAGTATCCCCATATGAAGGGCCGCGCCATGTGCGAGGAGTTCGGTGCCTTCGGCTGGGCGGAGGGAGCGACCTTTATGAAGTGGCTGTCGGACTTCTTGCTGGTCCGCGGCATCAATCACTTTGTCCCCCATGCCTTCTCTCCCGATTACCCAGACCCCGATTGCCCTCCCCATTTTGGTGCCGAAGGGCACGATCCCCAGTTTGACGGGTTCACCCACCTGATGGGCTATACCAACAAAGTGGCTCACCTTCTCTACGGCGGCGAGCATATCACCTCCTGTGCCATCCTCTACCACGCCGAGGGCGAGTGGATGAACCGCCGAGGCGAGGCCATGCTGACCCAGGTTCCCGCCAAGGTGCTCCTGGATCAGCATCTGTGCTACGACATCATCTGCCTGGATATGCTGAAACAAGCGACAGTCCAAAACGGGAAAATGATGGTAGGCGGCGAGAGCTATGGCGCGCTGGTGGTGCCCTACGCCCCCCTCATGCCCTCCGAGCTTATTGCGGAGGCCGAGCGGTTGAGTGCCGAAGGCCTGCCCATTCTGCTTTGCCAGGACCGCCCCGAGGGTCTGCGCGGCGAGGTGGTGTCGGTAGAGAACCTGCCTGCCCGCATCCGTGAGTTGGGGCTGGCAGATATCACCGTGGAAGGAAACTACCCCCTGCTCCGCCACTATCACGTCAAGCGGGACGGAACCGACGTTTGGATGTTCTCCAACGAGGATATTATCCACGCCGCCGACACAACGGTGACCCTTCCTACCAGCGGTAACTTCGCCCGCCTCCGCCTCATCGAGGACGGCGTATATCGGGACACTGCCGCGGACGGTCGGGTAACTTTGAACCTGTTGCCCGGTCAATCCGAGATCCTGGTATTCGGTGACGATGCGGCTATCGAAAATCTGCCCGTCCTGCCCACGCTGATCGAGGCACAGACTCTGGCTCCCGTTTACACCATCGAGCTGGCCGAGTCGGATGATCTGACCGCTTATACGCTCTATAAGACTACCGACAAGCTGGTCAACCTGACCTCCGCTTCCGAGCTTCCTCATTTCTCGGGAAAAATGCGCTACAGCTTCACCGTGAGCCTGGAAGCCATCCCCGCAGGAGCTACCCTGGACTTGGGCCGTGTGGGCCAGACCGCGCGGGTCACGGTCAACGGCAAGGACGCAGGTCTACGCATTACGGCCCCGTATAGCTACCCCGTGGCCGAGCTTTTAACGGTTGGGGAGAACCGCATCACCGTAGAGGTAGCCAATACCCTGGTAGGCAAGGTGCGTGACGGCTTCTCCTACCATATGCCCCTGCTCCCCTCGGGTCTGTTGGGACCCGTGCGCCTGATGAAACAGGCGTGATGACTTCAAACAAACAGCCTGCGGCAAAGATAACCGTCTTTGCCGCAGGCTGTTTTGAGCGGTATTGCTTTAGTTAAAGGAAAAACGCGCAGGATATTCAGCCCTCAGCTTCGCGCCTGTCAGCTCGCAGGCGAAGCCGTTTCGGAAGGTGGACTTTTTCTCGATGTACACGGGCGCATTTTCGGTCAGGGCGTAGACCCGCAGAACAAAATCGGTCGCCCCGCCGAACCGTCGGAGTCCCAGGTGCCACCCGTTGCCAAGGCTGAACTGGTCCGCTACCTTGCGGCCGTTCAGGAACAGCTCGGCCATGTTGCCCTCGTAGTTCAAATCCAAAAGAAGATCCGAGGCCCCCTCCGGGGTAGGCGATACCGTCAGCGAAAACTCCCGCATCAAGGGATTTTCGGACAGAAGCGAGGTCTCCACCGCGACAGGCTCGTGGGGGCATACCAGCGTGTACTGACCGAAGCCTTCGCCACCCGCAGGATTGGGATATACCCGCAGGAGGGTGTCCTCGGTAATCGAGAAGACCAGCTCGTCCCCATCCTGGGTGTGGGCCGCGTCGCAGATCACCAGGTAGTCCCGTCCGCCGACAGTCACCTTGGCGGCGTTCAGAGCATCCGCCTCCGACAGGGTCAGAATCTCGGTGTCCCCCATATCACCGTCGGTGTTGTATACAGGCTCCCGATCCGTGAAGAATACGTAGGTTCTCCCATTCAGAATACAGAACGGCTGCGCGTTGGCGGTAACCAACCGCCCCCGTCCCATGGGCAGGTTGAAGGGGAAGAACCCGAAATCGCCGTTACGGAAGGTCATTTCGGGGAAGACCACCTCGCCCTCGTCGGTGGGCAGGGTAAATACGCGGGTGTGCTCGGCCATGGTGTAGCCGCGGACGTAATTGTTGACGAACAGGAATCCGCTGTGCCCGTCGGTACGGTAACTATACCGCAAATGCTCCAGGTCCTCGGGATTTTGGGGATTGTCGTTCGGGAATACGGACGGCATGACCGCCATTTGACCGCCAAAGTCGCGAAGGGAAGTGAATATCTTACGGAACTCGCGGTAGGTGTCGTTGATCTTTCCGTACTCCCCGATGGGGGCTTGGAAGTCATAATTCAATTCGGGACATTCGGTGCCATTTCCCCACCGACGGGACTCCTGGAGAGCGTAACCGGGGTTGGTCCCGCCGTGATACACGTAGATACCGACCATAGCGGTTCCCGAGCCCAGCTTTACGTTCACAATGCCCCCCACGTCGCGGCCCGAGGAGATCGGACGGCGATTGAAGGTAGGCTGGCATCCGCCGCCGATCTCGGCCGTCAGATAGGGGACCTCACTCGGATCGAAGCTGAGCGGATATTTGACGTTGTCCTCGGGAGTCTCGTGTGTACCGATGTTATTATCATCCCGGGCAGGGCTGAGAATATAGTTGTTGCTGGGCGAAAGCTTGTCTAAACGCCAATGCCAGGGCTCGTCGGGATACCCGCCGAACACAGGCAGGGAAGTACCAATGGCGGCGGCACCCCATCCTGTTGCCGTGTGGAGGGGAGCCTTCAGACCGATCTCGTCAGCCAAAGCCTCCAACGCCAGCATATGCTCGTTGGAACGGCCGACGTATTCATTTTCAAATTGAATACCGATCACGCACCCGCCGATGTGGCGTTTGACCTCTTGGTACAAGGCTTCCCAAAATCGGCGGACAAAGCCCATATAGACAGGGTCATTGGATCGAATCCCGCATCCCGAGGCAAGCACCCAATCGGGCGTGCCTCCGTGGCGCGCCTCGCCGTGGCACCAGGGGCCGATACGGAGCCATACGGGCATATTCTCCTCGTCGCAGATGTCCAGAAAACGCCCCAGGTCGCGGCATCCCGTGAAATCGAAACACCCCTCAAGGGCTTCGTGATGGTTCCAAAAAATGTAGCTGGCG
>CAYRTP010000056.1:0-13397 GCA_964427175.1 uncultured Clostridium sp.
AGGCCATCCGCAACGTCTTTGTTGAAGACGAGGAATAATTCCCATATCCTTTCGCGGGGACGGCCGAGACCCGTCCCCGCTTGTATTTTTATTGGAGAGGAGATTTACCATGTATAACCTGCATACCTCCGCCTTTGACCTGACCGTGGGCGGTGAGAATGCCCTTTTGACCTATACCTGCGGGGATGACTCCCGCAGTCTCTGCGGCCCTGTGTTCGAGGTGGACGGCGAGCCCCTGCTCCCCCGCTTTGCCTCGGTGGAACTGACCTCCGAGACGATCTTGAATGAGGACGTGACCGAGTACGCCGTGGATGCGGTCTACGCCGACCGCCCCACCCTGACCCTGCGGGTGCTTTTGCGGGTGGCCGAGGGCTCCCCCATTCTGAAGTTCAAGTACCTCCTTGTGGGCGATGGCACCGCCCGTCTGACCAAGTCGGCGGGGGAGAAGCTGGACTACGCTACCCTCCGTGTGGCCTCGGATGAGGCACTGACCGAGGTGCGCTTCTCGGAATTCAACGAGATGCTCCACAGCTTCTGCATGAACGAGGTCCCCGTGGAGGAGAGCTCATTTGCCCAAGGCGCCGCTGTCATGGGCCCCCTGCTGGCGGGCACCGACGGGGAGGTGAGCTACCTTTTGGCCTACGAGCACGGCTCCCAGTACCCCGATGCCTTTGTTCAGTTCCGCTTCACCGCGGAGCGGGAGGTGATCCTGTCGGCCAAGAAGGGCAACTACCTCACGGGTCTCATTCCCGTTGAGTGTCCCTTCGAGACCATTTGGCTGGATTTCGGTCTGGTTCACGGTGACGTGGACACCCTGGCCGCCGCCTTCCGCGAGTTCCAGCTCAAGTACGTGACCCTGAACCGCGAGAGCCGCAAGCCCTACATTTTCTACAACACCTGGTGTTTCCAGGAGCGGAACTGCTTCTGGAACCGCAAGAACTACCTGGCCGACATGAACGAGGAGCGGATGATGGCCGAGATCGATGCCGCCCATGAGATGGGCATCGACGTGTTCGTCATCGACACGGGCTGGTACGAGAAGACCGGTGACTGGGTGGTCAACCGTGCCCGCTTTGCCGACGGCATGAAGGCGGTCAAGGCCAAGCTGGACAGCTACGGCATGAAGCTGGGTCTGTGGATCGGCCCGCCCTTCGCGGCGGTAACCAGCCGCGCGGTGGCCGAGAATCCCGACTGCAAGCTGACCTGGAACGGCAACACCGGCAATCCCTTCTCGGTATGGCTGACCGAGGAGAGCTACAATATGTGCCTGGTCAGCGACTACTGGAAGGCACTGGCGGACACCCTCATCAGCCTGCACAAGGAGCTGGGTGTCAGCTACTTCAAGTGGGATTCGGTGGGCCAGTACGGCTGTAACGATCCCCGCCACCATCACGGCTCCGAGGAGAACACCCCCGAGGAGCGTGCGGACTCCTACGCTTTCCAGGTGGGCATATATATGCAAAAGATCGTGGACCGCATCTGCGCCGCCTGCCCCGACGTGATCGTGGACTTCGACATCACCGAGGGCTATCGGAGCGTGGGTTTGGGCTTCTTGTCGGTGGGCAAGTACTTCCTCATCAACAACGGTCCCTACTATCAGAACTACAACATTCCCTATGACGGGAACGTCACCTGGTCCAATATTTTCGTGCATCCGGGTCCTGCCCGTCCCTGGATCTGCCGCACGCCCCTGACCTTTGACAAGTGGATCCCCTCGGTCCTGTTCCTGACCCACTACCTGCCCGACGATCCCATGGGGTCCCAGGATATCAACCTGGCTTCGTTGATCCTGGGACAGAACGGCATTTGGGGCGACCTGCCCGCCATCTCCCCCGAGGGACGGGCCCGCTTCGGTGAGGTGCTGTCTCACTACAAGCAGGTCCGCGAGGACGTGACCGCCGAAGCCGCCATCAAGAGCGGCATGACGGGCTCGGCTTTTGAGTGCTACGAGAAGATCAACTCCGAGACCGGCCGCGGCGAGATCTGCGTATTCGCCACGGTGCGGGACACCTTCCGCTACGTCACCAAGAAGAAGACCGCCCCCACCTTCTGGTCCTCCATGCCCGTGACCGTCACTCCCCTGGAGGACGGTACCTCCAGCATCGAGATCCGCTTCAACGGCGAAGGCGCGGCGATGATCTTCTTTGGGGTTTGAGGAGAGCGGCAGGGCGCTGCCCTGCACCCGCTCAAGGACCCTTTGAAAAGGGTCCTTGAGAATCCCCTAAACTTTAAAAAATATCGTTCTTAGGTTTTTAAAGGAGCTTTTTTATGAGAATTATCCCCAACCAAGGAGTCTGTGACCCTCATTTCCGTGTGTACGACGGAAAGGTTTACATGGCCACCACCCATGACCGCGGGCCCCAAAATCGGCACTTCGTTATGGACGATTGGCGCATTTTTTCCACCGACGATATGATCAACTGGAAGCTGGAGTACACCTTCTATCCCGAGGAGACCTTCCTGGGCAAGGTGGATGACTGCTACGCCACCGACATCGTGGAGCGAAACGGGAAGTATTACCTGTATTTCTCCAAGGGCCAGTCCTGCACCGGCGTGGCCGTCAGCGAAAACGGCCCCGCGGGTCCCTACAAGGATGCCCTGGGCAAGCCCCTGCTTCCCGAGGGCCTGGTGGATACTCCCTCCTACGATCCCGCCATCTTCATTGACGATGACGAGGCCCGCACCCCCTACATCGTCTTCGGCTACACCGTGGGAGGAAAGCAATACTACATCGCCCGCCTGAACGAGGACATGATCTCCTTGGCCGAGGAGCCCCGCCCCGTGGAGATCATCAACACCTGGGACGGCAACGATGCCCCCAACCTCAACAAGTGGAATGGGGTCTACTACCTGGGCAGCCACCGCGCCTTCTTTGCGACCTCGGATAACGTCTACGGTCCCTACACCTACCGCGGGAGCTTCTGCAACGAGGCCTACGTGGACCACGGCAATTTCGTGACCTACCACAATCAGACCTACTTCGCCTACGGCATCCCCAAGAACTGGGGCGAGGACAATATGAACCGCTACTACCGCACCACCAAGATGGTCTACGCCCACTTCAAGGACAACGGCGACATCGTCATGGACGAGTTCATCCAGAAAGAGGGCGTGGCCCACTACGATACCTCCTGGCCCTCCATCAAGGGCGAGTGGTTCTTCGCCGCCTCGGACGGGGTCACCAAGAAGGAAAACCTGACGGGCTTCGAGATGCGGGGCATCAAGGACGGCTCCTACCTGTATTTCCCCAAGGTCAGCGGTATGGTGCAGAACGCGCTGATGTTCATCCGCCTGTCCTGCAAGGGCAAGTGCGCCGTCGAGATCCGCGAGGGAAGCCCCTTCGGTAAGATGCTGGGCTATCTGAAGGTGGAGAACGTGGGCAACTACAGCTTTGGTGCCTACGACGATATCCCCTGCCGTCTGGAAAATACCTTCGGTACCCACGATCTCTGCTTCGTCTTCCGCGGGGAAGGGGAGGACATCGTGCGGTTTGAGGAATTTTATTTTGAGCATATTAAGCCTTGATTGAATAGAAGTGTTCGATAACTGGGGTATCCCCCGGTAGGGGAGGGGCTTGATCCTCCCGCTTCCACCAATAAATGTCAGATATCTTCGATATAGATCCTCGATTTTGGCAGATTTCGGGAGGAGCAAGCCCCTCCCCTACGGCAAATTTTCCGTAGTAGGCAAGGTTATCGAACATATCTAATGAAAAAACCACTCGGTCATGATGACCGGGTGGTTTTTGGCTATAACGATGCCTGTAGGGGCGGATTCCATATCCGCCCGCAAAAACCGCAACGAAACGGTTCGGGCGCATATGGAATGCGCCCCTACGGAGAATCTATTCCTCGCTCCCCCAATACCCCAGTGGGCAGGGCCCCACGGTGAATGCAAGAGGTCTCCGTCAAACAGCAAGTTAGCAAACACAATATAACCATTTTTAAAAGTTTAGGGGTCAAGCCCCTTTTCAAAGGGGCTTGCGGGTCCAGGGCAGAGCCCTGGCTCCTCCCTCACACCTCGGGCGATACCACACCCTCTCGGTATGCCGTGAGCAGGGAGCGGAGATCGTCCATGCGCTCCATGATGCGGCGGCCGTAGTCGGTGTCGCGGACCAGGAGGCGGTGGGGGGCGGTCTCAAAGATGAGATCGTCGGCGGGGAGGATGTCGCAGTTGCGGCGTACGGCGGCATCCTTGCCCTCGAAGGGGCGGTGGGCCACCAGGCGCAATCCGCGGGAGGAGAAGATCAGGGTATAGCCCGCGATGCCCGTCTGATTGTGATAGGCGCGGCAGAAGCCGCCGTCAATGCGGATGTAGCGGCCCCCTGCCTTGACGGGATGCTCCCCGATGGCGGCGCGGACGGGAACGTGGCCGTTGATGATGTGCCCCATGCGGTCATCCAGCCCAAACTCCCGCAGAATGGCGGTGGCGTGCGTATGGTCCTCCACCAGGGTGTAGTAGGGATTCTTGCCCTCGGCCCAGGTGGCGCGGTCGGAGACGAAATAACGCTCAAAGGTGGTCATCCGCTCCCGCCCGAACAGGGGGGATCGGCGGCCGCACCATAGGTAGTACATGAAATCCAAGGCATCCTCGTTCCCCTCGTAGAAGGCGGCGCGGGCCACCTTGTCGCAGTAGTCCATGTAGGCCCGACCGCTCCGCGTTACTCCGTCCATGCAGAGGATGGCATCAAACCCGCCGTCGGCGGTCATGGGAATACAGCCGTGGAACAGAAGATTGCCGTTGCAGATCTTGTAGAGGGAGCCGTCGCTGTACAGGAACTCCACGTGGCGGCGGAGGGCCTTGCTGTGGCGGAAGGCCGCCGTCAGCGACCCGATCAGGGATTCCTCGGCATCGGTCAGGGCGTACGGATCGGCGGAATCAATCGTAGGGAAGTGACCGTCATTGAGGGGGTAGACTACCCCGCCCAGGGTCACGGTGTTGCGCTCGTAGTCAATGGCCTCCAGCACCAATCGGTCCTCCATGCCCAACTCGGGATGGCGGCGGATGAGCTGGCCCTCCAGCTTGAACAGGATGATGGCAATGGCCTTGTGGGCCTTGGCCAGGTTGTCCATGCTGTTTTTGACGTAGTAGGCATCGTCGGGATTGCGGGGCATGAACCAGGTGGAGTCGCGGTAGGTCTCCTGGGCAAAGCCAATCAGCCCGCGGAGGGAGATGCCGTAGGTGTTCTCCACGATGGACAGGGTGTTGTACTGCAAAGCCGAGTTCAGAACCGTAGCGACGCAAACCGCCGACCCCGCCGCCGCGCCCATCCACACGATATCGTGGTTGCCCCACTGAATGTCCACGTGATGATGCTCGCGGAGCATATCCAGAATTCGGTCGGCGTGGTTGCCTCGGTCGTAAATGTCTCCCACCACGTGGAGGCGGTCCACCGCCATGCGCTTGATGAGGTTGCAGAAAGCCACGATGAGGGCCTCGGCCTGGCCCACCTCAATGACGGTGGTGATGATATTGCGGTAATAGGCCTGCTTGTCATGCTCCTCCCCCGAGGTATGGAGCAGCTCGTCGATGATGTGACGGTAGTCGGCGGGCAGAGCCTCCCGCACCTTCTCGCGGGTGTACTTGGAGGCCACCGAGCGGGCCAGGTCCACCAGACGGTAGAGGGTGACGCGGTACCAGTCGGGGGTGGTGATCCCCGCTCCCCGCAGCTCGGCCATCTTTTCGGTGGGGTAGTAGATGAGGGTGCACAGAGTGCGCCGCTCCTCCTCGGCCATGGTGCGGTAGAATACCGTGTCAACCTTCTCGCGGATGACGCCCGAGCAGTTGTTGAGAATGTGCTCAAAGGCCTCGGCCTCGCCGTGGAGGTCGCTCATGAAGTGCTCGGTGCCCTTGGGCAGGTTGGACAGGGCGTTGAGCTTGACCAGGGCAGCCCCC
The DNA here is from genome assembly GCA_964427175.1 of uncultured Clostridium sp. Classification (GTDB taxonomy): domain Bacteria; phylum Bacillota; class Clostridia; order Oscillospirales; family CAG-272; genus CAMEON01. Next base: position 5,896 of record CAYRTP010000056.1, read on the forward strand.
GCCAGGGGGATGGAGGGGTATTCCGAGGCCAGGAGGCGGAGAAACTTGATCTGATCTTGGGTGTAGGCGGTTTTTTCGGTTTTCATAATAACCTCCGAGGAGTGATATACGCCCTTCGGACGTATGGGGGACAGAATCAAACCTTTTCAAAAGTTTTTGGGATTCTTAAGGGCTTTTTTCAAAAAGCCCTTAAGCGGGCGCAGGGTGGAACCCTGCCGCTCCCCTTACTCTCTCACGGTTGCCTTGAAGAACTCCAGCTCCTCGCCGCAGGGGCCTTTGACGAAGGCTACGCGGAGAGTGAGGGGGACGGGATGGGACTGGAGGGGGGCATCCTTGGGAGGGGTGAGGGGAGTCGCACCGGCGGCCAGGGCGGTGTTGTAGGCCGCGTCCACGTCCTCGACCGAGAAGGCGAAGTGCATGAACTGGGCACCGTCCTCCAGACCGGCGGACTTTTCGGAGTTGAGGGTGGGCTTGCAGAACAGCTCCAGCAGGGCACCGTCACCCATGTCCAGGAGCGCGATGTGCTTGTCACCCTCGCCCCACTCGGTGTAGACGGTCATACCCAGGGCCTTGTAGAAGGCCAGGGATCTCTCGAAATCGTAGGAAGCAACGGCGATGTGGGCGTAGCCCAGACCCTTGATGATGGAATTGGACATAATGGATAGTTCCTTTCTTTGAGATAAAATGTTTTATGGCTCTATTGTACCATGGAATGGCTCGATTGTCAATGGATTCGGCGCAAAAAAAGAACGGAGCCGCGGGGCTCCGTTCGGGAAGCTATGGGGATCAGGAGTTGGACATCCGCTGAAGCTTGGACAGCATATTCTTGACCTTCTTGTTGAAGACACGGCTGGCGGAGGCGTACTTGGAGGAGAAGGTGTCGCCCTCGCTGGCAACGGCATTCTCGAAGAGACCGGAGAGACCGAGGTCGGCAAAGTAGCCGGCCAGATCGTAGACACGGCTGCTCAGAATGAGGTCCAGCATCTCGGTGGACTCCAGATCCTGAATGTTACGGGTCATGAGGGTGACCTCATAGTAGGCAGGCTTGACCAGCTTCTGGGACAGGACACAGTAGGTCTCCAGAACCTTGGCGTACATATCGGTGTTGATCTGAGCGACCGTGGTGGGGATGGACAGCGTGGTGCCGATGGGGTTGCTGTGGGCGTAGTAGCGGCCCTGCTCTTGGTCGAACATGGGAACGGGCAGTACGCCGTATCCACTCTCCATTTGGGCACTCAGGGTACGCAGGTAGCTGATGACCTCGTAGCCGTAGAGGGCGCGATCCCGCATGAAAATTTCCATACCGATGCTGACGTAGGTGGAGTTGTTTTCATGGATGATGGAGCGGGCTACGTCCAGCACGTCCAGCACCCGGTCCATCTTGTCGCTGAGCATAAGCTCGGGCAGATCCAGCTCGGGATCGTTATTGACGTACTTCAGACCGGAGCCGTAGAAGAAGGAGGCCGCGATGACGGCAGTAGCGGTCAGACCATAGGTGTCCTTTTCGTCCCACATACCATCGCCATTATCCGAGGAGAGGTTGGAGATGATGGAGTTCATGTACTCCATGGTCCACTCCATATCCCGCACCGTCTGGTAGGGATTGGCGATCTGATTTTCCTGCTGGACCTTCTTATTGAAGGCGATGAAGTAGGTCACGTCATCGTCCACGATGTTGAAGGGACCGTTCATGAAGAACACACGGCCGTCCAAGGCAAACTCCAGGGTACCCTGGTCCCACCATGCTTGGTTATAGTCAATATCCAGATCCGTGTAGTTGTACAGATATCCCTGCAGAGCGGTGGAGGCGGTGGAGCCTGCCGACTGGGAGCAGAGCAGGAACTCGCGGGAGCCCGACTGGATACCGTTGTTCATGGTGGTGGTAAAGTTGGCGGCGGAGGTGGGGATCAGCACGAAGTTGAGGTTGCAGTACTCCTCAAACAGCTGGTTGCGCTCGTAGACTGCGTCGTTGATGACGGCGTTACTGGATTCGCCCGAAAATTCGGCCTGGGCCTCGACCTCCTCCTTGGTGCCGCCGATGTCATTGACGTACAGAAGACCGAAGTCCTCGCCCTTCCAGTCGGTCGCGTTGCGGAGCTCGTTCAGCGCGATCTCAACGGGATCGGTCTCCACCTCGACGGATGCGGTGGTATTGGCGGTTTTGGTGTCATCGGGGGTTTCGGCGTTCTCCGTGCAGGATGCCAGGGTGGGCATCAGCAAAAGCCCCGCCAGAAGCAGACTCAAAAGCTTGGTCGCTTTGGTTTTCATGGTAGAAATCTCCTTTATTAGACGTGTTCGGTAACCTTGCGTACTACGGAAAATCTGCCGTAGGGGAGGGGTTATACAACGGTTATCGAACACCTCTGTTATAATATGGTTTTATTATATCACGGCATCCTCTTCCTGTCAAGACACACTTTGACGGTTTTGTTTCGCGGTACGAGAAAAATTTGACGTTATTTTCACAAAAAACGCAAAACCCCTTGACAGATTTCGCATCCTGTTGTAGAATATACATGAAATCCAATGCGCGCAGGCGCGAGAAATTTAAAATAATGGAGAGACAAAGTATGTATCGTATTGGTATCGACCTGGGCGGCACCAACATCGCCGCCGGTATTGTCAACGAAGATTTTGAGATCGTTAGCAAGGTCAGTGTTCCCACGGGTGCCGACCGTCCTGCCAACGAGATCGCGGCTGACATGGCCGCCCTCTGCCACGCCGTTTGCGAGAAGGCAGGGATCGACCCCTCCGAGATCGCCTCGGTGGGTATCGCGTCCCCCGGTATCGCCAACCACGATGAGGGCATCATCGAGTATTGCTGCAACATTCCTTCCTTCAATAAGTTCGCCGTCTGTGACGCGGTCAAGGCCGGTTTCCCCGTTCCCCACGTCTTCGTGGAGAACGATGCCAACGCCGCCGCTTGGGGCGAGGTGGTAGCCGGTGCCGCCAAGGGCACCCGTGATTCGGTGATGATCACCCTGGGTACCGGTGTCGGCGGCGGTATCATCATCGACGGTAAGGTCATTTCGGGCTTCAACTACGCAGGTGCCGAACTGGGGCACATCGTCATCGAGGTGGACGGCGCGCAGTGCGGTTGCGGCCGTAAGGGCTGTTGGGAGGCTTACAGCTCGGCTACCGCCCTCATCCGTATGACCCGCGAGAAGCTGGCCGAGTGTGAGGCCGCCGGCCGTCCCACCATCATGACCGAGCTGGTTGAGAAGGCGGGCAAGGTCTCGGGCCGTACCGCGTTTGATGCCAAGCGCGCCGGTGACGAGGCAGGCTCCGAGGTGGTGGCCAAGTACGTCCACTATCTGGCACAGGGTATCGCCAACATCGTCAACATCTTCCAGCCCGAGGTCCTGTCCATCGGCGGCGGTATCTCCAACGAGGGCGACTACCTCCTGGATATGCTGGTTCCCCTGGTCCGCGCCGAGGCCTACGGTCAGGGTATCGTCAAGGGTGCGGACATCCGCATCGCCGCCCTCCGCAACGATGCCGGTATCATCGGCGGCGCTGTGCTGGGTCTGAAGTAATTGAACTGTTCAAACGGGCATCCCTCGGGGTGCCCGTTTTCCCGCAACTGCATATTTTTTGTGAACATTTTCCCGTTCCGAAATACGGCGGGCTTCCGATTGCTATACTGTAAGGGGTACGCTTCTTGCGTGCACACGTACTAGTTTACAATATAAATCTTGAATACAGCCCCTATATACCAATGGGGCAGGGGCCCCATGGTGATGCTCCCTATGGCTCTTGGTGTCCTCTCGCATCTCTCATAAATCCCTTTTCAAAGTTTTTTGGAGTTCTTAGAACCTTTTTTTCAAAAAGGTTCTAAGCCGCCGGAGGCACGCGCTCCCATTCATTTTTTATTTGTAAATTAGTATTACACCTGCAGAAAGGAATCACGTACATGGGAAAATATTTCGGAACAGACGGCTTCCGCGGGGAGGCCAATATCACCTTGACCGCCGATCATGCTTTCCGCCTGGGGCGGTTTTTGGGCTGGTACTGCCGTCGGCATGACCTCTGCCTGCCCGCAACTGAGGCAGTGGCCGAGCACCGCCCCCGCATCGTGGTGGGGAAGGACACGAGACGGTCCAGCTATATGTTTGAGTACGCCATCGCGGCGGGGCTGGCCGCCTCGGGGGCGGATCCCTATATGCTCCACGTCACCACCACCCCCTCGGTCTCCTTCGTCACCGAACGGGAGGGCTTTGATTGCGGAGTCATGATCTCGGCCTCCCATAATCCCTTCGCCGATAACGGCATCAAGCTGGTCAACCGCCGCGGCGAGAAGATCAACGACGATACCATCGCCGTCATCGAGGCCTACCTGGACGGCGGAGTGTCCGCCTTGGGGCTGACCGCCGACGAGATTCGGAACGGGGATCTCCCCCTCGCCACGGGAGCCGAGGTGGGCCGCATCATCGACTACGCCGCGGGGCGGAACCGCTACCTGGGCTACCTCATCTCCCTGGCCGCCCACTCCTACAAGGACTTCCGCGTGGGGCTGGATTGCGCCAACGGCGCGGCCTGGATGATCGGGCGGGCGGTGTTCGAGGCCCTGGGAGCCAAGACCTACGTCACGGGGGACACCCCCGACGGCCTCAATATCAACGTGGATTGCGGCTCCACCCACATCGACCGCCTGAAACGGCTGGTGACGGAGGAGGGCCTGGACGTGGGCTTCGCCTTCGACGGGGATGCTGACCGCTGTATCGCCGTGGACGAGCGGGGCGAGGAGGTCAACGGCGACCACATCCTCTATATCCTGGGCAAGGCCATGCAGGAGCAGGGAAGTCTGGCCAACAATACCGTGGTCACCACGGTCATGTCCAACATGGGCCTATACCGTGCTTTGGACAGCGCGGGGATGGGGTACGTTCAGACCACCGTGGGCGACCGCTTCGTCTACGAGAACATGGTGGAGAACGGCCACGTCATCGGAGGAGAGCAGGCGGGGCACATCATCCTCCGCAAGTACGCCACCACGGGGGACGGGATCCTCACCGCCATCATGCTCATGGAGCGCATCGCGGAAAGTAAGCTCCCCCTGTCCAAGCTGGCCGAGCCCGTGGTCATGTACCCCCAGGTCACGGTCAACCTTCGCGTCCCCGACAAGGAAGCGGTGCTGTCCAACCCCGCCGTCAAGGCCAAGCTGGCCGAATGTAACTCCCGCCTGGGCGGAGAGGGGCGGATGCTCCTCCGCAAGAGCGGCACCGAGCCCGTGGTACGGGTCATGGTGGAGGCTTCGGACGGAGAGACCTGCCGTGCCTTTGCCCAAGAAATGACGAATCTGATCTCATCCGAAAAACTAACCTGTGAGGAATCCTGATATGAACCTAAAAGCATCCCGGATCACCCTTTGCACCCAAGCCCTCTTTGACATGACCCACACCCGTGCCCGCCCCTGGCTGGAGCATACCGAATACCCCTGGGAGATACTCTCGGACATTCCCAACGTCATCCGCGAGGTGGGGGCTACCCTGGACCCCGCCCTCTATGACCACCCCGCCGACGGGGTATGGATCGCCAAGTCGGCCACCGTCGCGCCCACCGCCTATATCGGCGCGCCCGCCATCATCGGAGAGGGAACCGAGGTGCGGCATTGCGCCTTCATCCGCGGGGCGGCCCTGGTGGGGGACGGCTGCGTGGTGGGCAACTCCACCGAGCTGAAAAACTGCATCCTGTTCGACGGAGTCCAGGTGCCCCACTACAACTACGTGGGGGACTCGGTCCTGGGCTACAAGTCCCACATGGGGGCTGGGTCCATCACCTCCAACGTCAAGAGCGATCAAACCCCCGTGACGGTCAAGCCCGCCGTGGGCTACGAGGGGGCTTTTGAGCCCATTCCCACGGGGAAGAAGAAGTTCGGCACCATCCTGGGGGACTTCGTGGAGGTGGGATGCAACAGCGTCCTCAACCCCGGTACGGTAATCGGGGCCCATTCCAATATCTATCCCCTGTCCTCGGTGCGGGGAGCGGTGCCGTCCAACGCCATCTTCAAGAGCGGGCGGGGGAGTGAGATCGTGGGGAAAACTGAATTGGATGGAAAAACCTGCGTAAGCGGGAAAATCGTGAAATGATATTTATTCTCAGATGATATATGGAATTGTAAGCCATGAAAAGTGCCACTTTATTGGCCCGCACTCTCCCCCAGTCACGCTTCGCGTGCCAGCCCCCTCCCGGAGGGGGCCTATCGGGGACAGAAACCGCCTCCTTTAGGCTCCCTCCGGGAGGGAGCTCCCGCCGTAGGCGGGTGAGGGAGCCTGCGTGCCTTAGATTTCATATGTCTATTTGAGATTGGTATTTCCTTAAAATCGAAAAAAATGAATGGAGGATAACAAAATGGGAAACGGTTTCTTTACAGTATGCGGAATCGTGGAGATAGACGGTAAGATCTTACTTGTCCGGCACACCTATGGGTCTGCGAAAAACAGAATTTTGTGTCCGGGCGGCTACGTGGAAGAAAATGAGCTTCCGGAACGGGCAATCGAACGTGAATTTCTTGAGGAAACAGGAATCACTGTGAAGGTTAAATCGCTTTTGTCGATGCAATTCAAATCCAATCAATGGTGTGCTATATTTGTTTTGGATTATGTTTCGGGTGAACCGAAATCTGATCATTACGAAAACAGCGAAATACTTTTGCTGTCTCCCGGCGAAGCAATTGTAAGAGATGATATTACGAATATGAGCCGCGAATTGATCAAAATATATATGAGTCATAAAGATGGGGGTCTGAACAAAAATTCGTATATTCCGAAATCTTCTACCGAAAACGATTATTCGTTATACGGCGGAGCTTGATGCTCCCTTGACAAACCCCTGCCCCCGTGTTATAATAAACCCATCCCACCCAAGGAGGTCCCTATGGAACCCAAAGATTACACCCTCATCCGCATCGAAGGCGAGTACGCCTATCTCCGCGAGGTCGGGGAGACCGACCCCGAAAAGGACGTGTTCATCGCCCTCGCTCTCTTGCCCCCGGGCGTTGACGTGGGGGACAAGTTGCATTATGAGATGTTTACCTATACCTTAATTGATTAACCGACCGTCGGGGATGCCGGTCCCTACAGATGAAAAAAGAAAGGAATCCGCACCATGAAATTCACCGAAATGCCCTATACCCGCCCCGACATGGAGGCCGCCAAGACGGAGGCTGCCGCCCTGACCGCCCGCCTCCGCGAGGCGACCGACTACGCCGCCGCCAAGGAGGCTTTTCTGGCCTATCAGACCGCCCAAAAGCATCTTCAGACCCTCTGCACCCTGGCCGAGGTACGCCACTCCATCGACACCCGGGACGAGTTCTACGATGCCGAGGTCAATTACATCAACGCTACCATGCCCGAGGTCCAGGAGTACGCCCAGGGCTTCACCGCCGCCCTGTTGGAGTCCCCCTTCCGTGCCGAGGTCACCGCCGAGTACGGCTACCTCATGTGTGTCAGCTCCGAGATTGCCCGGAAATCGTTCTCCCCCGACAGCATTCCCGAGATGCA
>CAYRTP010000057.1:0-13354 GCA_964427175.1 uncultured Clostridium sp.
TTACAGCGTCCGCATCTTTTACATGGAGATGATTATGTCTGAATCCAAACAGAACAATGAAAAGCCACGCAGCTCCGCTTCGGTCCACGCAGGGCACCGCGAGCGGTTACGGGAACGATTTGCCCGCTCGGGGATGGATGATTTTGCCGACCACGAGATTTTGGAGCTGCTTTTGACCTACGCCATTCCCCGTGTGGACGTAAACGAACGGGCTCACGGGCTGGTGGAGCGGTTTGGTTCGGTGGCGGGAGCCCTGGACGCACTTCCCGAGGAGATGTGTGAGGTGGACGGGATCGGGCCCGCGGCGGCGCAGTTTTTGTCCATGCTTCCCTGCGTATTCCGTCGATACCTACAGGACAAATGTGATACGGGGTCTCCCATGGACACCATGTCCAAGATCGGGGAGTATCTGCACGCCCGTTACATGGGCATCACCATTGAACGGGTCTATTTGCTCCTGTTTGACAACAGTATGCGGCTCATCGAATGTTACCATCTGGACGATGGGGCGGTCAACTGCTCGGCGGTTACGGTGCGGCAGATCGCGGAATATTGCCTGCGGAAGCGGGCGGCCTGCGCGGTCCTGGCCCACAACCATCCTATGGGGCTGGCCATCCCCTCCGGCGCGGACATTGAGGTGACCCAGTCGGTGGACAATGCCCTGGAGACCATCGGGGTGCCTCTGCTGGAGCACATCATTGTGACCGAGAACAGCTACGCTCCCATTCTGCGGCAACGCAAGGGGCTTCTGCGGTCCTCCCCCATGACGGGTATGATCGACAAGAGCTTTTACGAGCGTTTTTACGGCGAGACCACTCCATAAATCGGGTGCCCTGCTTTGGTGCGGGGCATCCTTGTTTTTTGCGCAAATTATCCGAAACCTATTGCATTTTGCTAAAAAATCGTGTATAATGAAAGAGACCTTTAAGGCATCCATACAAAGAAAGGAATTATTATTATGAAAGTTACGTTTCTCGGAACCGGTGCCGCGGATTGGGATATCAACGCCTACGTCCCCGGTCAATTTCATCGTCGCTTTTCGTCCGCTCTGATCAATGATGATCTGCTCATTGATCCCGGCCCTCATATTTTCCATTACTGCGAGCAAAATCAGACCCCCGATCTGCTGGACGGGGTTCGGAACATCATCGTCACCCACTCCCACAGCGATCACTTTACCCCCAAGAACGTGGCTAAGCTCTGCGTCGGACGGGACTGCACCCTGTGGGGCGATGCGGCTTGTATGCGTAAGCTGATCCGTTTCCTGGGTGAGGAGGAGGCCGCTCGCATCAACTTTGTGGAGCTCAAAAAGGGGCAGGATTATGACATCGGCGGCTACAAGATCACGCCTCTGATCGGCAACCACGCCACCGAGGATCCCGAGGAGGTCGCCACCATCTACCTGGTGGAGCAGAATGGACGGATCCTGTTCTACGGCTGTGACTCGGCTTGGATCCCTACCAAGTCATGGAACATCATGAAGAATCGTCCCATCAACGCCATGGTTCTGGAGTTGACCTGCGGCGAGACCGCCCGCAATGACTGGCGGATCTTTGAGCACAACACCATTGAGATGCTGGAACTCATGCTGGTTACCTTCCGTAAGTACAACTATTTCGCGGATGACGTGAAATACTACGTCTCCCACATGGCGCGGACTCTGCACACCGATCACGAGACCCTGGCGGAGACTCTGAAGCCTATGGACGTGACCCCCGCTTACGATGGGTTCAGCTTCGAGGTATAAATCCCATATACATATGTTTCTGAAAAGGAGAATTTTATCATGTCCGAAAAGAAATTGAACGTTGTGATCTGGAATGAATTCCGTCACGAAAGACAGGACGAAGCCTGCCGTGAGATCTACCCCGACGGTATTCACGGACAGATCAAGAAGTTTTTGGAGGCCGACGATGCCACGCTGAACATCCGCCTGGCCGCTTTGGATGACCCCGACCAGGGTCTTCCCGACGAGGTACTGAATGAGACCGACGTGCTCTTCTGGTGGGGCCACATGGCTCATCACGAGGTATCCGACGCGCTGGTGGAGAAGATCCGTGAGCGTGTTTACCTGGGCAAGATGGGTCTGATCGTGCTCCACTCGGGCCACCATTCCAAGGTGTTCAAGGCTGTGGTCGGCACCAACGGTAACCTGTCCTGGGGACGCGATCAGAACGAGATTATTTGGAACCTGCTCCCCGGCCATCCCATTACGGCCGGTATCCCCGATCACTTTGAGATCTTCGAGGAGCTGTACTGCGAGCCCTTCTACGTGCCCCAGCCCGACGAGCTGGTGTTCGGCGGTTGGTATGAGGACGGCTTTATCTTCCGCTCGGGTCTCTGCTACTACCGTGGCGCGGGCAAGGTCTTCTACTTCCAGCCCGGTCACGAGTTCTGCCGCTCCTACTATAATCCCTACGTACAGAAGGTCATCTGCAACGCGGTCAAGTGGGCGGCTCCCAACGAGATCGTTTATCCCATCAGAAATGAGTGCCCCTGCATCGGGTACAAGCTGACCGACAAGTTCTGATCAAACACCATCGACAATATCTTTTAAAGGAAGTTCTATATTATGAATCAACGTATGGACCGCAACCGATTGAACATCGGTGTCTATCATCTGAAGCCCTACGCGCGGACCGAGGCTCACGTGCGTGATCTGGCGGACTGCGGTGTGGATTTCGTGGTCTGCATGGACAACGACCGCGCCGCTTTGGATCTGCTTCACAAGTACGGCGTGGGTGCCATTGTGACGGGGCCTCTGCCCGGTTGGTGGGGCGGTGATGGCAACAACGCGGGGAAAATGGCGGCGACCAATCCCATTGAGAAGTACCACAAGGTCGCGGCTGAGTTTACGGATCATCCCGCTATTTGGGCGTTGGACGTGGGTGACGAGCCCTCGGCTCTGGATTTTCCCCACTACGGAAAGGTCATTGACTACGTCAACCGCGCCTTCCCCAACCAGTTTGCCTATCTGAATCTCTATCCCAACTACGCCTCTGTCTCCCAGAATAACGCCGAGGAGACGGTGAATCAGCTGGGGACTCCCACCTACGAGGAGCACATTCAGCGTTACTGCCAGTGCGTGCCCTCGGACTATCTGTGCTACGATTTCTATCTCTACTCCATCAACGTGACTTGCCACTACGAAAATCTGCGTGTGGTGGCGAACGCCTGCCGCGACACGGGGCGGAGTATGTGGATCGTGCTCCAGGTCAACTCCTCGAATCCTGACTACTGGATCAGCGAGAATAATCTGCGGTTCCAGGCATATACCTCTATGGCCTTTGGTGCCGAGAACATCATTTGGGGTTGCTACACGGCGGGCTGGTGGAACAATCAGGTACTGGACGGCGAAGGCAACAAGACCCAGCAGTACGACAAGCTCCAAAAGGTCAACCGCGAGATCCACACCATTGCGGGTGAGTACATGAAGTACCGCCGTGTGTCCACCCATTTCGTGGGTTACGAGGGGCATCGGCACATGGATGCCGTCAAGCAGGATGCGATTGCGGCTTTGTCTACGGGTGTTTTCTTTGATCTGAAGGCCGAAAACGGGGCTCCGCTGGTGGTGGGCGAGATGGTGAATCGCAACCGCGACGGTTCTGTGGCTTTGATGATCTGCGCCGCGGACGATCCCTACGAGAAGCATCCCGCCGAGTACCGCATCACCTTCCGCGCTCCCAATCGCAGTATTCGCGCTTTGGGCGGTTGCGGGTACAAGACCGTGGAGGATCTGGGCGATGGCCTGTATGCGGTCACCGTCAAGTCCAACGAGGGTGTTTTGATTATGGCGAGATGAGTTTTTGGGGAGCGTGCCTCCGGCGGCTTAAGGGCCTTTTGAAAAAGGCCCTTAAGAATCCCAAAAACTTTTAAAAAAATTATATGGGATTCGAGTGGACACCAGGAGCTATAGGGGGCATCACCATGGGGCCCCTGCCCCATTGGTATATATAGATGCTCACTCATCAAAACAAAAAATGCGTATGCTTCTTTTTGGGGAGCATACGCATTTTTGTTATGGAGTTTCGTTTTTGGTCAGGTTTTGGGCTAATTTGATTGCGCCCTCGGTGAGGTATGCGATGTTGGCTTCCTCGTAGACGGTATCGTGTTTGGTATGGATACGGTCCATGTAGAGGATACCGAGCTTGCCCTGTTTCAGGGCGGCTACGCCCACACCTTTGGCAAAATTGGCCTGGTCGGAGGGGTAAAACACGCCCTTGGAGACCACCTCGACCCGAAATGCGTCGGTTTCGGGGAAAGCTTCTTGGATGGCCTTGGCATAGGGATTGGCCTTTTTGCGGAGAGCAAACAGGATGGTATTTCCGTCCGAGACGCAGTCGAAGTTCAGGAGCAGGGTGTTTTTGGTGATGTTTTTATGCTTGGAGGCGTAGCCTGCGGAGCCAAACAGGCCTAGTTCCTCAAAGTCGAAGAAGATGAAGGCGGTGCTTCCCTGCAGATCCTCGGGGAGGGCGGTCATGATATCCAGGAGGGTGGTCACGCCCGAGGTATTATCGTTGGCGGTCTGCTTATTGGCGGGGCCAGCCATGATGAGCCACATCTCCGCTAGGATGAGGATCAGCCAGGTATAGTACAGAATCAGAATACCCACACGTTCGGAAACGAATTGGGACAAGATCGCCCCCAGACCGATGGTCAGCAGGGTCGGCAAGCCCAACAGGACCACCGTGAGGAGGATCTGATAGAGCAGGTAGACCCAGATGGCTTTGGGCGTTATGAAATTGGGGACGGGCATACGGGCGCAGGTATCGTAGTGGGCGGTATAGATCACCTTGGCCTTTTCGGGGTTCCCCACCACGATATTACGGGCACCGAAGTAGCCTTTTTTCCACGTGGCAAGGGTAGCCCTTGGAGGCGGCGGTGGTTTTCACGTAGTCGATGAAGGCGTTTTTCTGCTTTTGAGACTTACGGACGAGGTATTTTTCGAAGACGGTGCGGGTAGTTTCGGTCATAGCGGCCTCCTTTGGTGTTTGCTCCATAATATCCTATCACAAAATGGGAATTTTGTCAATAGGGATCGAAAAATACCCGTCAAAGATGAGTTGACAAGGGGCGTGGGATGTGGTATAATACTATGGCTTGTTTGAAAAATGACAGCACGCCCAAAAGGCGGCTTTTTTTCCGCATAACCGCGCCGCTTTTTCTTGAAATACGGCCTGTATTCCTGCGAAAAATCAGCTTGTTCTGCGAAAAAACATCTCGCTTTAGGGTCATACTGCTATTTTTCAAACAAGCCCTAGAATACGGTTTGGGGATCCCCGCCGTAGCTTTGATTTTTGACAGAAAGCAGGACCTGCCATGTATTCCCGTGTTTACCTGGAGATCACCAATATTTGCAATCGGGCGTGCTCCTTTTGCCCAGGGACTGTGCGGCCTCACCGCCGTATGACCCTCACGGAATTTGACACCGTCACCGACCGTTTGATGGGGGTGACCGAATATCTGTATTACCACGTCATGGGCGAGCCCTTGACCCATCCGCTGTTGCCTGAGTTTATCCGTTTGGCGAAGAACAAAGGATTCAAATCGGCCATCACCACCAACGGGACTCTGCTCCCCGCGCGGAGACGGGAGCTGGTGGAGGCGGGGGTATACAAGGTGAATATCTCGGTCCACAGCTTTGAAAACGGCGAGGACGGAGAGGCCCACGGAACATATTTGGAGGGGCTGTTGGATTTTGCCGACTACGCCTCCCGAAACGGGGTGCTTACGGTGCTTCGGCTTTGGAATCTGGACGGTCACGGACAGGCCTTGGGGGGCAATAATCCCCGCACCGTGGACTACCTGCAGGCTCGGTTTCCCGACGGCGTGGACACGCCCTGGAAGTTCTCCAACCGCGGTGCGCGGTTGCGGGACAAGCTCCATTTGGAGTACGGAGACCGCTTTGAGTGGCCCGACATGGAGGCGGAGGACCGTGGGAACGGAGTCTTTTGCTACGGGCTCAAGGATCATTTTGCCATTCTCTGCGACGGGCGGGTAGTTCCCTGCTGTTTGGATCGGGAGGGGGCGATCACCCTGGGCAACATATTCGAGTCCTCTGCGGAGGAGATTTTGGTGTCCCCGCGGGCGGTTGCCATGCGGGAGGGCTTTCAGAGGCGGTGCGCCACCGAGGAGCTTTGCCGTCGGTGCGGGTATGCGCGGAGGTTTTGACATAGAACGGAGTTTTTTATGAGAAAGAGATCAATTTATCACGTATTGGCCGCCGTGGGCGGCGGCCTGATCGGGGCCGGGTTGGCGGTGGCGGCAGGACTCGGCCTGGGAGCTTTATGGCCGAGCTTCGATGCGCGGCCCTTGCTGGGTCTGCTGATCGCGGCGTTTCTGGTGGCCTGCCTGGCCAACCGTGTAGCCGCCAAGGTCTTTGCGCGCAACCATTTTGGAATGCCCCCGGAGGAGCGTCAGGCGTTATTTGACCGACACGCCGAGGCGTGCAGGCAGGATCCCGAGGCGGTACTGCGGCGATATTCGGATATGGAGGCAGTCCCGATCTTCATGCTGGTGCTGTATTTTCTGTTGATCTTCGCCATCGGTGTGACGGCGGGGATGGCGGGACGGGGAGCCGACGCGGAAGCTTGGGTGACGTTGGTAGTCGGGCTGATCTGCGCCCATCAGCTGTATATGCCCCTGTTGCGTCTGTTTTTCCTCGTCCCCCGCAAGCTGAACAAGGATGCGCTGGTGCCTGTTTCCATGCTCCCCACCCTACAGGCTATGGCCGAGCAAGCGGCCAAGGACGTTGGGATCCGAGGCACCATCCGCCTGGAGATCACCCGCGACTGTGAGTGCGAGGTAAACCGCATTGGCCGCACCTACGTGGTTTTCCTGGGAACACGGCTGTTAGCGGTGCTGACCCAAGCGGAGATGGATCAGGCTTTACGGATCGCCATGGATTTCTTTACACATTCCAAGGAGAACCGTCAGGTGCTTCGGCGTTACCGCCTGGGAATGCTGGGGTCGGCCGATCTTCGTCCTGAAACCTTTACCTTCGATCTGTTCTTTTCCTACGCGGATGCCTACCTGGAATGGGAGTATGAATTTTACACCCAGGCACTCACACGATACCTGGAGAGATGTTCCCTCCGTCGCGTCCTGCGTGACGGGGATCCCCGCTCCGCGCTGAGCGGGCTGGCCAAGCGGGATTTTTGGCGGTATTTTGTCTTTGAGTATACCCACCATATCTCCGCCCACTTTTACGAAGAAGATTCCCCGCCCCGCCATTTTGAGGAGGGGGTCTGTCAAGCCTTCCGAACGGCCTGCACACAGCGGTCGGGGGCGTGGATGGATATGCTGGAGCGTCAGCTTCATAGGACGGGGGACAAGCACCAGTTGTTCCGCGAGAAGCGAGAAATTCTGAACCCCGACGGGGCTTTTTCGCTTCACGGGTTTGACCTGCCCGCGTATGACACCCCTTACGGAGAGGATATTCTGAAGGCCCTCCGCGAGGTGGCGGATGTCAACCTACAGCGTGACACCTCGGGTACGTACGCCAAGGAGCGTGAACGGGAGTATACAGAGCCTCTGCGTATTGTGGAGGCTTACGAGAAAAATCCCGAGGGGTACACCACCCCCGAGCTGTCCCCTGTCATCAACGGCTACCGTGATTTGGGACGGATGGACGAGGCTGAGGCTCTCTGCGATGCCATCATGGCGCGGGAGACCAATCCCTTTGCGCTGGCTCACGCCATATACTTCAAGGGAATGTGCATGATCCACCGCTACGAGACCGAGGGCATTGATCTCATTTACCGCGCCATTGATCTGAACAAGAACTATATGCACGACGGATTTGAGATTGTGGATGAGTATTGCACCCTGTGCGGATTGACCGACGAATACGCCGCCTTCCGCCGCCGCGCCGAGATCCAGATCTCGGCCCACGCCTACAATCACGAGGGGGCGAGCTACCTACTTCCCACCGACCGCCTGGAGCGGGAGGAGGGGTTGGGGGATATGCTCCCCGACATTCTGGGCTACATGGAGCAGGCGGCAGACGGGTGCATCCGTCAGGTCTACCTGGTTCGGAAGGTGGTCTCGGAGGATTTCTTCACCAGCGCGTTCGTGGTGAACTTTGAGTACGGGATCCCCGAGGAGCAGATGCGGCGGGTTTACGCGGCTATCTTCAACTACCTGGATGCTTACCCCGTAGATTGGCAGTTTTCCCTGTTTATCTATGACCGTCAGACCGAGCGGGCGGTCCGACAGGTGGAGGGCTCCCTGGTTTGGGAGAAAAAACAATAATTTTTTGTAAAATTCCCGTATATTTCGCGGAATGGGCTTGATTTGTTCACGGAAATATGGTACAATAAATAAGATATGATTTTTATCGGAGGTCCACATGGCAAATCGAGTTTCCAAAGAAAACTATTACCTGGATATTGCACAAACCGTTGCCGAGCGTTGCACCTGTCTGCGCAAGCGGTACGGGGCAATTATCGTCAAGAACGACGTGATTCTGTCCACGGGCTACAACGGCGCGCCCCGCGGTCGGAAGAACTGCATTGACTTAAACTACTGTATGCGCAACAAGCTCAACATTCCCAGCGGCGAACGGTATGAGATGTGCCGTTCGGTACACGGCGAAGCCAATGCCATCATCAACGCATCCCGAGAGCAGATGTTGGGGTCTACCTTGTATATGGTCTGTACTGACCCTATGACCGGCGAACTGATTCCCGGAACCAACAACTGCATGATGTGCAAGCGTATGATCATCAATGCCGGCATTGAGAAAGTGGTTATTCGCGACACGCCTACGGAATACAGAGAAATCACTGTAAATGACTGGCTCGAAAACGACGATTCCCTGACCGGTGTATTCGGTTATTGATGGAAAGGAAGGAATAATCATCATGAAAGCTACCTGGAAAAAGGCCCTTCAGATCGGGCTGGCATCGGTTCTCTGCGCGTTCTCGCTGGCTTCCTGTGGAGGCGGAGTGAAGCTCCAATCGGGCAAAAACGGCCTGTATGACAAGAAAAATGACATTTCCTACAGCCATGCTTCCCCCGTATACGAGGCGATCTCCCTCATCAAGGAGTACGGCGAGTTGAAGGTGACCGATGAGGAATCCTACGCTCTCTTTACCATCCCCGGCATGGAGCCCACCGATATGCTGGCCACTGAGGATTTCAATATTGTCTACTCCTCCGAGTTGGATATGCCCTCCCTGACCGAGATGGCTCCCACGGTGCTCCGTATCTGCAGTGACTCCATCGAGCTCAAGCGGATCCAAGAGGCTGAGCTGGTGGCGGCCGTGGTCAAGGCATACACCGACGGGGCCTCCCTTGACTACCCCGGCACAACACCTCTGCGGAGCTACAAGGCTCGCTTTGAGTCGGTGGACTATCCCGGATTCTACTACACCCTGACCTACGTGGAGTACGCCGAGGACCTGGTGGTTGAGGACATCAACTACGGACGGTTCTTCCTGTACAACGCTTTTGACCAGCGGTTTGTCCCCGTTGGAGGCGACATCCACGACGCGCTGGGTCTGCAGTGATCCCTCGGAAAGGAGCTTCACATGAGCGAGAATATGCAATCCCCTGCCGAGGAGAAGGAGCCTCGGGCTCCCAAATACCATCCTGTTCGGATGCAGAAGATCCCTGCTCACCTGGAAGGTGCGGCGGAGCTGGAAAAGCTCTGCTTCTCCAATCCCTGGAGTGCCAAGAGCATGGAGCTGCTGACCAATGACGGCATTGGTGTGGGTTACCTTTGCCTCACCCCCGCCGCTCCCAACTCTACCCCTGTGGTGACCGCTTACGGCGGTATGCTCATCACGGTAGACGAGGGGCAGATCACCAACATCGCGGTCCATCCCGACCATCGCCGCAAGGGTCTGGGCAGTGCTATTCTGCGGACCCTCATCCGCCACGCCAAGGATGCCAAGCTGGAGTCCATCTCCCTGGAGGTGCGGGTGTCCAACACGGCGGCCATCAAGCTCTACGAGTCCTTCGGATTCGAGCAGGTGGGCAAGCGTCCCCGCTTCTACGAGAAGCCTACCGAGGATGCTTACGTGATGGTTTGTAAGATCAAGTGATCTTCATAATACACAAAAATCCCGACGGAATCAAAATTCCGTCGGGATTTTTGTATGGTGTTTACCGTTCCTCGCGGTAGTAGTTGATACCCAGGCCTGCGGGAGGCTGGTTCTCACGCTTATTGCGAATGCTGGTGATGGTCAGCACGATGACGGTGACCAGGTAGGGCAGCATCTTCAGGAGCTGGGTGAAGCTCATGGGCAGACCCAACTGCTGGAAGGCGGGAATAGAGGGGATATAGGAGCCTGCCAGGTACAGGGCACCGAACAGGGCAGAGCCTGCGATGCTCAGGTGAGGTCTCCACAGGGCGAAGATAACCAAGGCGATGGAGAGCCATCCCAGGGTCTCGATGCTCTTGTAGGCCTCGGGAGAGCCTGCGTAGTCCATGATGTAGAACATACCGCCCAGGCCTGCGATGCCGCTACCGATGATGGTCGCGCCGTACTTATAAGCGGTGACGTTGATACCCACGGCATCGGCGGTGGCGGGATTCTCACCCACGGCACGGAGGTGGAGGCCAACCTTGGTCTTGGTCAGCACCCAGGAGGCGACCAGGGCGATGATGATGGCCAGGAAGACCATGATACCGCAATACTGCCAGGAGGTACCGGGGAGCAGGACCGAGAAGGGGAAACGGAAGGTATCCAGGGCCTTGAGGTAGGCGTGGCCCTTCAAACCTGCCATGATGTAGCGCATCACGCCGACACCGAAGATGGTCATGGTCAGACCCGTGACGTTCTGATTGGCCTTGAAGGAGACGGTCAGAACGCTGTACAGCAGACCCATGAGACCGGCGGCCAAGAAGGAGGCCAGGATGCCCAGGATCACCAGGAGAACGCCGGGGACGTTCCCTGCGTTGACCAGGGTATGGACCATGGCGCAACCGCCTGCGGCACCTACGCACATGATACCGGGAATACCCAGGTTAAGGTGGCCCACCTTCTCGGTGATGATCTCACCCGTGGAGCCGTAGAGGAAGGTCATACCCAGGGGGATGGCGTTGAGTAAAAAGTCCAATACGTAATTCATGCCTTACCCTCCTTCTTGAACGAACGGAACACGACCTGATAGTTGATGAAGAACTCACAGCCGATGACGAAGAACAGGATGATACCCGTGATGATGCTGGGGAATGCGTCACTCATGTTGAAATCCTGGGCCACCTGTGCGGCTCCCTGATCCAGGAAGATGAGCAGGAAGGAGGTCAGGATCATGACGATGGGGTTGAATTTAGCCAGCCAGGAGACCATGATGGCGGTGAAGCCCTGGCCGCCTGCGGATTCGGTGGTGATGGTTCTGTCCAGACCACCTACGATGAGGAAGCCTGCCAGACCGCAGATGGCACCCGACACCAGCATGGTGCGGATGATGATCTTGGGGACGCTGATACCGATATAGCGGGCGGTGTTCTCACTCTCGCCCACCACCGAGATCTCGTAGCCGTGCTTGGTGTAGTTGAGGTAGATGTACATGGCGATGGTCAGGACGGCGACCACCAGGATGATGAGCAGGTACTCGTTTCCGAACAGGACGGGCAGAACGCCGTGCTCCTCCATACGGCCCAGGGTACTGGAACCGTCGGGGGTCCAGGTCAGAAGGAAGAAAGCGACCAGGTAGGTGGCTACGTAGTTCATCATCAGGGTGAACAGGGTCTCGTTGGTGTTCCACTTAGCCTTGAACAGGGCGGGAATGAGGCCCCAAATCGCGCCGAACAGGACGGCGGTGACCAGCATACAGATGATGAGCAGCCAATCCGGGATCTTCCCTCCCAGGTAAAAGAGGCACGCGGTGGTGGCGAGACAGCCGACCAATACCTGCCCCTCGGCACCCGTATTCCAGAACTTCATACGGAAGGCGGGGGTTACGGCCAGGGAGATGCAGAGCAGGACGGCCAGGTCCTTGATGAGCTTCCAGATCTTACGGCTGGTACCGAAAGAGCCGCGGAACATGGAGGAGTACATATCCATGGGGTTACGGCCCACCAACAGGAAGGTGATGACACCGCAGACCAAAAAGGCGGCCAGGATGGCGATCACGCGGATGGTCCAGGACTTCCACAGGGGAATGTTGGGACGTTTGACAACGTGGAACAGGGGCTCTCGGGTATGGCCCTCGTTCTTAACAGCGGTTTGCTTAGCCATTTGCGGTTCCCTCCTTTTCTGCGGGATTGGCGGCGGGGATGCTACCCGTCATGAGGAGACCCAGCTCCTCCTTGGTGGCGGTTCGGCCGTCCACGATACCCGTGATGCGGCCCGAGTTGATGACCATGATACGGTCGCAGAGCTCAACCAGCACGTCCAGGTCCTCGCCGACGAAGATGATGGAGGTGCCTGCTTCCTTTTGGGCGTTGAGCAGGTTATAGATGGCGTAAGAGGAGTTGATGTCCAGGCCTCGGACGGGGTAGGCCACCATCAGTACCGAGGGAGCGGCGGCGATCTCTCGGCCGACCAGCACCTTCTGCACGTTACCGCCCGACAGACGGCGGACGGGGGTGGACACGCCGGGGGTGACTACCTCCAGGCTCTCCACGATCTTCTCGGCCAGGTCGCGGGGACGCTTACGGTCCACGAACACCGAGTGGCCCTTACGGTAGCTACGGAGCATCATGTTATCCACGATATCCATGTTCCCCACCAGACCCATACCCAGACGGTCCTCGGGCACGAAGGACAGTCGCACGCCCAGCTCGCGGATCTGCAAGGGGGTACGGTCACGGAGATTGACGGTTTCGCCGGTCTTGGGGTTGACGTAGGTGATGGTACCTGCACTCAGGTGCTGAAGACCTGCGATGGATTCCAACAGCTCACGCTGACCCGAGCCCGCGATACCCGCGATACCCAGGATCTCGCCGCTCTTGGCAGTGAAGGAGACGTTATCCAACAGCTTGACACCCTCGGAGTCGGTACAGCTGATGCCCGAGACGGTCAGGCGATCACAGCTGTTCTTAGGCTCGGAGCGGGCGATATTCAGGCTGATCTTCTTACCGACCATCATTTCGGTGAGCATATTCTCGTCGGCCTCGGCGGTATCTACGGTTCCGATGTGCTCGCCGCGGCGGAGGACGGCCACGCGGTCGGTCAAGGCCAGCACCTCGTGGAGCTTATGGGTAATGATGATGACCGACTTACCGTCGTCACGCATACGTCGCAGGATGTCAAAGAGGACCTCGGTCTCCTGGGGGGTAAGCACCGCGGTGGGCTCGTCCAGGATGAGGATATCGGCGTTACGGTAGAGGACCTTGATGATCTCCACCGTCTGCTTCTCAGACACCGACATTTCGTAGATCTTCTTATGAGGATCCATA
>CAYRTP010000058.1:0-12808 GCA_964427175.1 uncultured Clostridium sp.
TGCGGGTGCCGTTGGCCGAGAACTCACCCATCACGGGGTCTGCCGAGCCACCCGAGCCGTCCCCCTTGGGGTCACCGCCCTGAATGACGAAGCCCTTGACCACACGGTGGACCGTCAGGCCGTCATAGAAGCCGCGGAAAACCAGATTCTGGAAGTTCTTCACGGTCAGGGGCGCGATGTCGGGGCGCAGACGGATCACCATCTCGCCGTAGCCCTTCACCGTGATCTTGACGTACTGAGTCTGGCGGGCGGTCTCGGTAAAGTCCTCCACCCGCATGGAGTCGATTTCCCGACGGACGGCGGCCATGTCCGCGTTGGGCGCGGGCGCGTCGGTGGCGAACTCCTCGTAGGTCAGGACAGGATCTTGGGGTTGAGACGCATCCCCGTCCCCGCCAAGGGTGAGGGCTACGATCAGCACCAGCGCGATCACCGCTACCGTGACCAGCACGATCACGATATTGACGGCGCGGCCCGATTTAGAGGCGGCCGTGCCCTCGGTATTTGGATGTAAATTCGTACTCATGTAAAATTCCTTTCGTATGGGACATCTTTTCCATTGTACCATTTTTGCCCTGATTTGTCAAGATATTTCATTCCTGTTTGAAATAAAAATACCGTCCGCAGACATACTATATGGTGTCACGATTTCATCACGCGAAGGGAGACGGCCTATGGACAAGCAAAATCCCCCACCCACCCCCGATCCTCGGGACTCCCGACCGCCCTTGGACCTGCGGCGGGGCGCGGCAGGGGTGATCTGTGCCGCGGCGGGGATTTTTGCCCTGTGGCTGGTCTTTCGCTACGCCCTGGGGATCGCCCTGCCCTTTCTGTTGGCCTGGCTCCTGTCGCGGCCTGTCAAGCCCCTGGCGGGCAGGCTGGCGGGACGGACCAAGCTCCCGCGGTCGGTCTGGGCGGCGGGGCTGGTGATCTTGACGGTGGGGGGCTTCATCACCCTAACGGTCAGCGGGGTACGGCGGGGGATCTCGGAGCTCTCCACCCTGGCACGGGAGCTGGCCGCCGACACCGACGGTCTGGTAGCGGCCATCGGGGGAGCCCTGGACCGCGCCCGTTCCCTGTCCTCCCGCATCCCCTTGCTCCGCCACTTTGAGGACACCCCCGGCTATGCCGAGTTCTGCACCCGCCTGGACGGATTGGTGGAGGAAGGGGCCGCCCGCCTGGTGTCGGGGATCACAGCCCGTATCCCCGATGCCGCCATGGCGGTAGCGGGGTGGCTCCCCGCGGCCTTCGTGTTTATTACGGTCACACTTTTGGCCTGCTACTATTTCAGTGCCGATGACGGCCGCCTGGGGGAGGGACTCCGACGGACGGTCACCCGCCTGACCCCCTCGGGTCTGCGGGACAGCCTGCCGCCCCTGGGCCGTCGGCTCCGCCGCATCGGACGGCAGTACCTGCGAGCCTGCCTGCTGTTGGGGTTGCTCACCTTTCTGCAGACGTTCATCGGCCTGGCCCTGCTCCGCGTTCCCTACGCCTTCATTCTGGCCTTTCTCATCGCCCTGGTGGACTTTTTGCCCCTGCTGGGGACGGGAATCATCCTCATCCCCTGGGCGGCGGTGAGCCTGCTTTTGGGGGAGATACGGCTGGGGATCGGACTGCTGATCCTGTACGCCGTCAGCTCGGTGATCCGTCAGATCCTGGAACCCAAGCTCATCGGGGAGGGGCTGGGACTCCATCCCCTGCTGTCCCTGGCCGCCATGTACGCGGGACTGCGCCTGTTCGGGGTTTGGGGCATGATCCTGGCCCCTTTGGCTGCGGCTGCCGTTAAGGGCTTTTTGGGGGAGGAATCCTCCCCCGCGTGATCCCCACGGGTTGCACGGGGCTATGATCCATATAAAAACCCCAATTTTTACTTTTTGGCTTTAGTGCACAAAATTCGACACAGCCTATTGACAAATCCGTGCGAATATGATATAATACAATATGGCTATGTTTTGCGTACATGACCAAAAGGTCATTTCGTGTCTTCTTTCCCCGTTCCGCGCGCAGAACAAAGTGAATCCAAATACGAAAAGCAGGAGGTAATCTGTGGACGATTTGCATATTGACGCTTTAAAGTTGGAAAACCAGGTCTGCTTCCCTCTCTACGCCGCATCCCGCGAGGTTATCAAGCAGTATAAACCGTTTTTAGATGAGATCGACCTGACCTACACCCAGTACATTGCCCTGATGCTGCTCTGGGACAAGGGTACCATGACATCCAAGGAAATGGGCGATCGGCTGTTCCTGGATTCGGGCACCCTCACTCCCCTTCTCAAGAAAATGGAGATCAAGGGGCTTCTGACCCGCAATCGCTCGGTCTCCGACGAACGGAACCTGGAGGTTTCGGTCACCGAAAAGGGCCTGTCCCTGCGGGCACAGGCCGCCGACATTCCCTTGCAGGTAGCCAAGTGCACCACCCTCAACCGCGAGGAATCCATGGAGCTGTATCGGCTTCTCTACAAGCTGTTGGGCAAGACCGATCCCAAGGCATGATCCTTCCCGGGGAGAAATCCTTCCCGAAGCAAAAAAATACGGTACACCTCGCATGGGGTGTACCGTATTTTTCAAAGCCGCCTCGGCACTGTCAGATGAGCACCGCAGGGTAGGCCTTGATGGGCTTGCCTTGAATCAGGCATTCAGCTCGTTGAGAGCCTTGGTGAATGCGCTCTTCTTGTGGGCAGCAGCGTTCTTGTGGATGATACCCTTGGAAGCAGCCACGTCGATCTTCTTGACAGCGGCCTTGTACAGCTCCTGAGCGGCAGCCATATCACCGGCGGCCAGGGCAGCCTGGTACTTCTTGATGTCGGTCTTCATCTGAGAACGGAACATCTTGTTCTGAAGGGTCTTAGTCTCGGTAACCTTTACGCGCTTCTTAGCAGACTTAATGTTGGGCATGAGTAAATCCTCCTCTTAGCATAAATTTACGCTTCACCTTGTCATCATCTGAGAGGGTATGTGACAAGGCCACACATATACTCCTATATCATATCACATTTTTCTTCGTTTTGCAAGAGTTTTTGAAAAATTTTTCTTCAAAAAATCCGTGAATTTTCTACTGACATCGGGATGACATTTTAGGCAGAATGGACAAATGCGCCGAACAAGGCATCCACAACGCTCATTTCAATCCCGCCATTTCCTTTGCTCTGGCGAGAAACACTTCGAACCGCGGGTCGGATTTGGCTTTTTCAAACCAAGGCCATGTGGTCATGGCTTTGAAAATATTCATCGATCCCTGCCAGAACAACCATGGATACGGCGCCCACACGGTTTTTCCATCCTCAAAGCGAATATCCACACAAGAACCTTTACCGAGCTTGTTCACTGTCGCCCGATCGAAAACGTCCGGATTGCCAACATCAAGCCAAGCCCCTTCAGGAATTCGATTCCAGCGTTCATAGCGGGAGAAGGCACTTTCCAGCATGGAGAAGCCTTCGTCTGTCTGACCACTCGCCACCAATGCCCCTGCCGCCCTTAGAGTAAAGCCCGCGTAGCAGCCACACCAGGCATCGGGAACGCCGCTCTCATTCGTACAGCGTGGGTCAAAATGCTCTAGCAGGTGTAGCACGTGCTTCATCCAAGCCGCCGTTCGTTCAGGCTCGGCAAACAGCAACGGATAATACGAGCCCATGCAATACTCCTCATGTCTGCCGATATATTCCATAAAAAACAACAGATCGGTGGCGTTGCGTTCACGATGAAATTCATCGTACCTGCCTTGCAATATGTATCTCTCCTCCCGCAATTTTCCAATAGCGATCGCCTCCTGCCAATTCAATTCGCTTTTGGCGATTAGATCCTCCAGCTCGTCGTCATCGGCTACAAAGCACATACAGTGGATGGAGTAACGGCGGTATTCCTCGTCGGTACATTTGCTCATGATCTTTTGATGAAGCTTCTTCAGCAACTCCCGATTCTCGGATATACTCTCCATATTATTCACGATCGCATCCTCAAGGCGGCTGATAAGAACAAAGTTATTCGGATATTTCTCGTACATTTCTTTGGCAAACGCAAGCTTTTCTGACTTAGAATATTGACGACTGAAATACTTATTATCGAAATCAACCATGTCTGCGGCCATGGTTGCCGCATCATTCCCAATCAACTCATCCACCGTAATTTTGAAATAATTGGCTATGCGGGGGAGCAGGGTAATATCGGGATACCCGCCGCGCTCCCAGTTGGAGACCGCCTGCGGCGAGACCAACAGCGCATTGGCCAGCTCCTCTTGAGTCAGCTTCAGTTTCCTTCTTTCGCGGAGAATGACTTCCGCAATTTTCAGTTCAGACATACAAATCTCCTTTTTGTGTATAAGAGGCGCGCACCTTCTGACAGTATGATAGCACAAACGGCGGACGAAGTCAATAACGGCGTATGGGAGCTTTCTAAAGTGATGCTTGAATTTTTCTAATAGTGCTTGAGTCTGCCGAAAGAGAGCACGGTATGTATGCGAACTCTTGACAAACCGAGCCTCCTGTGGTACAATAAACTCATTGAAAAAATCCCAAACGGAGGAAATATATGGAAACGTTACAAAAAGCCCGGATCGGCATCATCGGTGCCATGAAGATCGAGGTCGAAGCCCTCTGCGCCGCCATGACCGACACCGAGACCCGTGTCATCAGCGGGATGGAATTCGTCAGCGGCAACCTGCGGGGCAAGCGGGTGGTCTGCGCCAAGTGCGGCATCGGCAAGGTCTTCGCCGCCATGTGCGCCCAGACCATGATTTTGCAGTACGCCCCCGAGGTCATCATCAACAGCGGCGTGGCGGGGACCCTGTCTCCCGAGCTGTCCATCGGGCAGATCGCCCTGGCCGAGCAGATGGTCCAGCACGACATGGACACCTCCCCCATCGGTGACCCCGTGGGTCTGATCTCGGGTATCAACATCATCTACATCCCCACCGACGTAACGGCCACCAACGCGCTGGCCGCCGCCGTGGAGAGCCTGGAGGTTCCCTACAAGCGGGGCACCATCGCCTCGGGTGACCAGTTCATCTGCCACACCGCCGACAAGGACCGCATCCGCGCCGCCTTTGAGGCTCCCGACAAGCCCGTCATCGCCTGCGAGATGGAGGGTGCCGCCATCGGTCAGGTCTGCTACGTCAACCGGGTTCCCTACGGCATTCTCCGCGCCATTTCGGACGGCGGAGACGAGCAGGCCTTTGCCGACTACCCCACCTTCCTGGCCGCCGCCGCTAAGACCGCTACCGAGGTCATGCTGCGGTTTGTGGAGGAGTGGGCGTAACATTGCCTTGCGAACACCTCTGCAAATTCTTCGTGCGCGGAAAATGTAGAGGTCTCCTTACATGTTTGCTTTTTAATTTTTCCATAGGAGGGTACGACGCGATGAAAAAGAAATTATACGTCATCTACAAGTCTCACCTTGACCTGGGCTATACCGACTACGCCGAGAATGTCCGAAAGCTCTATCTGACCAAATTCTTTCCCACGGCGATCCGCAACGCCATCGAAGTGAACCGGGACGGAAAAAAGCGATTCGTATGGCTGACGGGCTCCTGGATCCTCCGGGAGTATCTGGATTCCATCGACGGAGAGGAGCTGGAGCTGGCCGAGTACGCCATCCGCAACGATTACATTTCCTGGCACGCCATGCCCTTTACGGTCCAGGCTGAGCTGTTGACACCGGAGCTTTTGGAGCATTGCCTGAGCATATCCCAAAAGCTGAATCAAAAATACGGAAAGCAGACCATTGCGGCCAAGCAGACCGACATACCGGGCGTGACCAAGGCGATGATCAAACCCCTTCGCAAGGCCGGTGTCAGCTTCTTACACATTGGTGTCAATACCGCCTGCAAAATGCCTCGCGTGCCGTCCATCTTCCGCTGGAGAAATGACGACGGCGAGGAGTTGATCACGGTTTACGACGGGGCCTACGGCGTGTTTACACAAATCAGTGATACCTGTGCCATGATCTTCTGCTTTGGAGGGGATAACACCGCCCCCATGAGCGCGGAGGATATTCGGAACAGATTTGCCGAAATCGAGCAGCGATATCCGGATTACGACGTAGTAGCCGCCAGCATCAGCGACGTGGCCCGCGAGGCCGAAAAGGTGCGGAACAGCTACCCGATCATCGAGGGAGAGATCGGAGACTCCTGGGCATACGGTATTGCCTCAGATCCGCGCAAGACCTTGACCTACCACGCGCTCCTGCGGTACGCGAAGACCTGCGGGGAGGCAGAGCGGGAGGCCATCTATAAAGCCCTCACGCCGGTGCCCGAGCATACCTGGGGCATGAGCCAACTGCAATATTTGGCGGATTACGAGCATTACAGCAAGGATCAACTCGCAAAGCTTTTGGAAACCGACCGGATCAAGAAGCTGGTGTCGTCGTGGGAAGAACAGCGGGGCTACGTGCAGGCCGCCATCCACGAGGGCAACGCCGCCCTTGCCGCGGAGTATAAGCGGGAGCGCGTGTCCCTGCCCAACACGAACCGTGAATTGCCCCATGATCTGAGGATCAATGAGTACGGAGAGATCGTGTCGCTGAAGCTGAACGGAAAATCCCTGGCAGACGAGGATCACCCTTTGTGCGCTTTCGTGTACGAGCAGTTCTCCGAAAAGGAGTATGACCGATTCTTTACCCGTTACACCAGGTACGCCCAAAAGGGACAGGAACCGGAGGTGTGGGCGTTGACAAACCTGACCAAGGTCGGCATGGGGACGGGAATCGACCGTTACCGCCGTTACCGTCCGATCCTGGAGTCGGTCTCCTGCGACGGGAATCGGGTCGCGGTGGATTGCGTACTGCCCACCGAGGCTTGTGAGCAATACGGCTGTCCGAGAAGGATACAATATACGTTGACCTTTGGTCCGAGCGATGTGGAGATCGATTTTGCTTGGTTTGAGAAGGATCAGAACCGCATGGCGGAGGCTATGTGGCTCATCTTCTCCCCCCTTGTCGCGTCAGCTGCTGACTGGAGGATCGAGAAGCTCGGACAGATGCTGAATCCCTTCCACCGAGTTGCTGACGGCGGTGTACAGCATTACACCTGCGGAGCCGTTCAAAATGCGGATCTGGAGTTATCCTTCCCGGACGGTGCGCTCGTCACCTTCGGACAGCCCAATCTGCTGGATTTCGACGCTTCGGGGCTGACGGGTGAGTGTATTTCGGTCAACCTTTACAACAACGCCTGGGAAACCAACTACCCGCTGTGGTACGGCGAGGACGGAAGGGTCCGCGTTCGCTTGACGCTTTCATAATTCACCATATCCTTGTTGGCAAAAAAAGAATACGATGAGAAGGCAGATACCGAGTAAAAAAAACAGGAGAAAAATTCCAAAACATCTTGCTTTTTCTTGAGGCTTGATGTATAATGTGTTTTGTCAGCGGGAACACTCCGCGGCAAATCGTCTGTTTACAAGAAAGGATATTTCATCATGGCAAAGAAGAATGGAGCCATCATCGGTTACGGCGGTATGGGCGGCTGGCACGGCAGCTTCCTCCAGAAGAGCGACGTTGTCAACCTGATGGGTATTTATGATATTAAGGAGGATCGCCGTCTGGACGCAGAAAAGAACGGCATCCACGCCTACAACTCCCTGGAGGAGCTTCTGGCCGATCCCAAGATCGACTTTATTACCATTGCGACCCCCAACGACTGCCACAAGCCCATCGCGCTGAAGGCATTCGCCGCGGGCAAGCACGTCATCAGCGAGAAGCCCGTTACCCTCTCCTCCGCCGATCTCCAGGAGATGATCGACGCGGCCAACGCCGCAGGCAAGCTGTTTACCGTCCATCAGAACCGCCGTTGGGACGGTGAGTTCCTGGTTATGCGTGACGTATACCGCAGCGGCGACCTGGGTCCCGTTCACCACATTGAGTCCCGCGTACACGGCTCCCGCGGCATCCCCGGCGACTGGAGACAGCTCCCCGAGCAGGGCGGCGGTATGGTTTTTGACTGGGGTATTCACCTCATCGACCAGATCATGGGCATCGTCAACGACCGCAAGCTGAAGCGCATCTGGTGCACCTGCGACCACATCACCAACGAGCTGGTAGACGACGGCTTCAAGCTGGAGATGTACTTTGAGGACGATCTGACCGCCCACGTTGAGGTTGGTACCTCCAACTTCATCGGTCTGACCCGCTTCTACATGACCGGCCGCGACGGCTCCGCCATCATTCCCGACTGGGGCAACCCCTGCAAGGTGGTTTGGTGCCACAACTACAACGAGAAGGAAGTGGTTCCCGTGGTCACCGCCGCCGGTATCACCAAGACCATGGCCCCCCGCAACGAGACCTCCATCTCCTCCAAGGAGATCCCCCAGCCCGCGGCAGACGTACACGACTACTACCGCAACTGGGTTCGCGCCATCGACGGCGAGGAGACTCAGATCGTCACCCATCACCAGATGATGGTGGATATGAAGATCATGGAGGCCGCCTTCGAGTCCGACCGCACCCATATGCCCGTGGAAGTGAATCTGCAGTTCTGATATACAAAAGCTTGAATAGGAGAGCGTGCCTCCGGCGGCTTAAGGGCCTTTTAAAAAAGGCCCTTAAGAATCCCCAAAATTTTTAAAAAAAGGGATTATGGAGGTAGCGAGAGGACACCAAGAGCCGTAGGGGGCATCACCATGGGGCCCCTGCCCCATTGGTATATGGAGGAGGTATTCAAAGTTTTTGTTGTAAAAGAGTACGATACCCCGCCGATTCAAAGCTCCTTTCAGCCGCCGTTTGTGAAGAACGGCGGCTTTTTTGTCGGAATCAGGATAAGACGGGGGCCGTTTTTGTACAATCTGCACATTGACAATCTACCGCCGAACAGGTATAATGATACCATACGGGTTCCGCCCGAAAATAAACAAAAGGAGATTCACATCATGAAGAGAATTGTTTCCACCCTTCTGCTGATCGCCGTGGTTGCCATGAGCGCATTCGCATTCGCCTCCTGCGAGCCTGCTACCGCCGCCGAGGCTCTCGCCCGCGCCGACAAGGCTCTCACCGAGACCCCCTACACCGTCGCTATGTCCATGGACTTCAACACCGACAACGCCGAGCTCAACGCGGTATTCGATGCCATGAGCATGGAGATCCCCGTAACCGTTGACGGCAAGAACATGGCCATGAGCATGGAGATGGCCGGCCTGGCTACCGTGAACATGACCGTAGTTGAGAACGTGCTTTACTACGACATGGTGATGCTCGGCCAGAACGTCAAGATGAAGGCTACCCTGAACGAGGAGCAGTACAAGGAGTTCATGGAGGAGAACAGCGCAGAGATGCCCATCGATCCCTCCAACTTCGGCACTTTGACCATGGAGAAGGTGGACGGCAAGCACGTCATCACCTGCTCCGGTATCACCACCGAGGGTATGACCGAGCTGAACGAGATCCTGGCCGACACCCTCACCACGATGGGCGCTGAGGCCGCTGTGGGCGATCTGTCCTTCGTCATCACCGTCAACGAGGACAAGTACGAGTCCATGGCTCTGACCGCTTCCTACTCCATCACCATGGACGGCCAGACCTACACGGTTTCCATGACCATGAACGCCAAGTACTCCTACGAGGACGTGGCTCCCATCACCGCTCCCGCCGATGCTGACACCTACGAGGAGGTCAACTTCGAGGAGTTGATGGGTTGATCGCTCGGAACTCACATACCGACTGCAAGACAGGCGGCGCACCGATGGGTGCGCCGCCTGTCTTGCGCGTATGCGGTTAGATGGGTATTATTTACCATTAAAATCTTGAATACAGCCCATATACCAATGAGGCTGGGGCCCCATGGTGATGCCCCCTACGGCTCTTGGTGTCCTCTCGCTACTCTCATAATCCTTCTTTTAAAAGTTTTGGGGATTCTTAAGGGCCTTTAAAAAAAGGCCCTTAAGCCGTCGGAGACACGCTCTCCCATTCAAGTTTTTGTTTGTGTATTGGTATCACCGTCCCCCGCGGTGGCCACCGCCGCCGCCGTGACGGCTTCCGCCGCCTCCTCCGCCTCCGCTGGATTTGGGGGAATAGGTGCGGGTGGTGTACTCGCGGACAAAGGTGTCTCGGTTCTTGGACAGCTCCAGCTTGGCGTAGCGGTCCAGGGGGTAGTCCACCGATTTCTTTTTCATCTTATAAGCGGCAACCACGCCTCCGCAGACGATCAACGCGATCACCAGGGAGATCAGGGCCGACACCACGATGATGACCGCCCAGGAAACACCCACACGGCCCTCAAAGGCCTGAGCCGACAGCTCAAAGAATGCCTCCGCGCCGACCGCCGGGTTACCTCCCTTGATGTTGGGGTACACGTCATCGTGGTCCAGGATGTAGTCCACCTCTTTCTGGCTGATGGCGGAATTGGCCCGACCGTAGGTGTACATATCGTAGTAGTACCGTCCATCGGACAGATCGTAGGTGATAATGAGCAGGACGGCATCCATCCCCCGCAGGTTGCGGATCTGACTGCAGTATTCGTCTCCAATGAAGTCATCGTAGTAGCCCTTGGCCGTATAGGTGGCCATAAAGAGCTCCACGTCATAGGTATCCGACAGGTCGCCCAGCTGCGCTTGCAGGGAGGATTCTTCCCCACCCGTCAGCAGGTCGGCGGGGTCATAGACCCGCCCCACCTCCCCCGCCGCTACAGGCAGGCAGAGAAGTGCCGTCAAAGCCAAAACAGCCAACAGGCACGCGATCAGTTTGCTTCGATTCATGAGGTTTTTCAAAACAGCATACCTCCGATCATGGACAGTATGGCCGTTGCGGGCACCGCGACCGCTCCCGCCAGGATAGCCAGCTTGGGGTAGCTGACGGGAAGCTCGCCGTAGATCTTCCCCGTGGAGCCGTTGAGGGCAAAGGTGTAGACCTTGCCGTCCTTATGGGTGTAGGTCAAGATCCAGATGGGCAGGAGGGCGTACTCCCAATGGCTTTGACGGATGTTGACCTTGACCTCGGTGGGACGCAGGGAGGAGTAGGAGGCGGTAACGGTACGGCAGAGCAGCTCCTCGGTGTATGTATGCATCCGACCGCGGACCTCCTCCGAGAGGGCATCCCGCTCGATGTCCCGCTTTTTGGCCAAAAAGCCCGACAGGTAGGGCATGGAGAAATCCGACAGCTCCTCGGAGGGATAGGGCAGGATGCCTTCCAGCATTTTCTTGTCGGCATCCGACAGGGCGCAGGTGACGATGTCCTCGAAGTGGATATCCCCCGCCCGCTCGATCTGATACACCTTGGTCTCGGTGTACTTGTAGTCTCCCGCGCGCCAGGAGCGGACGCGGGTGGCGTCGAAGTCGGCGGAGCCGTCCGCGTCGGCATCGGTGACCCAGAAGGGATAGTAGACCCCTCGGATCTGGGCCGCGTGGGCCTGGGACTTGAAGGATTTCGGCAAGAACCACTTACTGCGGCACCACTTGAGGAAGGTCGCCTCGGCCTCCTCCTTGGTGATGTGGAAGGGGATGATCTTGTGGGGCTGGAGCTGGCCCGAAAGCCGTCCCGCGTGGACCACGGGGTTGTGGCAGTAGTAGCAGAAGTCGGCTACGGTGTTATCGTCGGCCACCACCTCGGCACCGCAGTTGGGGCAGGTGAACAGGTTCATCTGCTCGCAAAATGCCTCGCCGTCAGCCGTCTGCTTTTGCGCCGCTTCCGCCGCGCCCGTCCCCGCCAGCTCCGCTTCCTCAAACTCGGACAAGCAGAACTCACAGGCGAATTTTCCCTTGTCGGGATCAAAGCCTAACCCCGCCCCGCAACAGGGGCATTGGTAGGCAACCGTTTTTTGTGTAGACATAGATGTCTCCCTTCTGATGTATGGCAGGGCTCCGCCCTGCACCCGCTTAAGGGCCTTTTGAGAAAAGGCCCTTAAGAATCCCCAAAACTTTTAACGCATTTTTGTGTATGTATTTACTTGCTGTTTGACGGGGACCTTCCCACAGTGGGCTCTGCCCACAGGTTATTTGGAGAGCGGTGGAGCGAAGGAAGCCTCGTTCCCCATCTCTTACTTCTTCTTTCCGCACTCGGAGCAGAATTTGGCGTTGGCGCTGTTTTTCGCGCCGCAATCGGTGCAGAACCAGTCGCCGGCGGGCTTGGGAGAGCCGCACTCGGGGCAGAATTTACCGGTGCAGACCGCACCGCAGGAGCAGGTCCAGCCGGCGGGAGCCGCAGGCTTGGGGGAACCGCACTCGGCGCAGAACTTACCGCTGTTGACCTGACCGCAGGAGCAGGTCCAACCGCCCGCAGCGGGAGCGGGTGCGGGAGCAGGAGCCGCCGCCCGTGCTTCGCGGTCGCGCTCCATCTGCTGTTGATTGGAGGCCGAGGCCGCGCCCATGAAGCCGCCGCCCATGTTCATGCCCATGCCCATACCCATGAAGGCCTGGGCCGCGCCACCCGCGTTACTGCCTGCGGCTTCCATACCACGGGCCACAGCACCCTGCACGTAACCCTCACGGATGGAGGCATCGCTCAGCATAGCGCCCTGGTTGCGGGTATCGATCAGCTCGCGGGACTTATCGTCATAGGACAGACCTCCCAAACCCACCGACAGGACCTCCATTCCGCGGAGCTCCTTCCAATCGGCATCCAGCTCGTTCTGCATATAGCGGGACAGCTCGCGGGACTTGGAGACCACGTAGGAGATGCGGATACCGTCGGCCGACATACTGTTGATGGCCGCGCCCAGCGCCTCCAGGAACTCGTTGAGGTACTGCTCGTTGACCTCGGAGATGTCCACCTTGTCGGCGTTCTTGGGAATGACCTCGGAGTAGAACTTGATGGGATCGGTGATCTTGATGGAGTAGGTACCGTGGGCGCGGAGGAACAGCTCGGCGTTGTAGAAGCTGTCAAAGTAGTTGATAGGATT
>CAYRTP010000059.1:0-12740 GCA_964427175.1 uncultured Clostridium sp.
CCTTTGCCTGGTGGGGCCTCCGGGAACCGGCAAGACCTCCATTGCCCGGTCGATTGCCCGTGCCCTGGGAAGGAAATATGTCCGGATCAGCCTGGGCGGCGTGCGGGACGAGGCGGATATCCGCGGTCACCGCAAAACCTCCATAGGCGCCATGCCCGGGCGTATCATCAACGCCCTCATCCAAGCCAAGGTGCGCAATCCCCTCATCCTCCTGGATGAGATCGACAAGCTGACGAGAGACGCCCACGGAGACCCCTCCTCCGCCCTTTTGGAGGTGCTGGACCCCGAGCAGAACAAGTTTTTCCGCGATCACTTCGTAGAGATCCCCTTCGATCTCTCGGATTGCCTGTTCATCGCTACTGCCAACTCCATGGACACCATTCCGAAGCCCTTGATCGACCGTATGGAGATCATTCAGCTTCCCTCCTATACCAAGAACGAGAAGATCAGCATTGCGCTGAATCACCTCATCCCCAAGCAGCTCAAAAAGCACGGACTCAACAAGCGCACCCTCAAGATCACCGACGGGGCTGTGGCCGAGGTCATCGACTACTACACCCGAGAGGCGGGCGTGCGGAACCTGGAGCGTTCGATTGCCGCCCTCTGCCGCAAGGCCGCCAAGCGGCTGGTGGAGGAGGAAGACACCAAGCGTGTAACCATTGATGCCGCCGACGTGAAGACCTATCTGGGCAGTCGCAAGATGCTCCCCGAGCACATCTCTCCCGAGGACGAGGTGGGCGTGGTGAACGGTCTGGCCTACACCGAATCGGGCGGCGATATGCTCCGCGTTGAGGTGGCCGTGCTGGACGGCACCGGCAAGCTGGAGTTGACCGGTTCCTTGGGCGACGTGATGAAGGAATCCGCTCATGCGGCTCTGACCTTCGTTCGCAGTATCGCGGCACAGTACAATATTCCTTCCGATTTCTATCAGAAAAAGGATATTCACATCCACGTCCCCGAGGGCGCGGTCCCCAAGGACGGTCCCTCCGCAGGCGTGACCATGACCACCGCGCTGGTGAGTGCCCTGGCCAATATTCCCGTCCGCCGCGACGTAGCTATGACGGGTGAGGTGACCCTGCGAGGCAACGTGCTGGCCATCGGCGGACTCAAGGAAAAGACCATGGCAGCCTACTCGGCCGGTGTCAAGACGGTGCTGATTCCCGCCGACAACGAGGGTGATCTGGACGAGATCGATCCCATCGCGCGGGAGAATCTGCAGTTCATTCCCTGCCGCCGCGCCGATCAGGTGCTGGCCGCGGCTTTGGCACTGCCCGTCGAAAGGGCCGAAGAATCGCCCGCTCCCGTGACCGAGGTTCCCGAGGGGCTTCTGAATACGGTGACGGTTCGTCCCGCGCAGGTCCTGTAAGGCTCTGCCCTCAATACGATAAGGAAGTTTCAACTATGGCCAATCCCATCAATCTGCAAAACGTATCCCTCCGCATGACGGCGGGGGAGATCCGTCAGTTCCCCTCCGATCCCATCCCTCAGATCGCTCTGTCGGGACGCTCCAACGTGGGCAAAAGCTCGCTGATCAACACCATCCTGGGGCGCAAGTCCCTGGCGCGGGTCAGCTCGGCCCCCGGCAAGACCATTACCATCAACTTCTACGAGATCGACAAAAAGCTCTTTTTGGTGGACCTCCCCGGCTACGGCTTTGCCAAACGCCCCAAGGAGGATCAGATCAAGTGGCAGACTCTGACCGACGGATTCTTCACGAGGAACCCCAACATCGACCGCCTGGCCGCCGTGGCCCAGCTGGTAGACAGCCGTATCGGCTTGACCGATGACGACTGCGCCATGGTGGACTACCTCCGCGCCGCGGGGATCCCCTACTTCGTCATCGCCACCAAAGTGGACAAGCTCAACGCCACCGAGCGCAAGGCCAACCTGGCCGCCATTGCCGCCGATCCCGTTCTGGATCCCGGCACCGTGATCATTCCCTTCTCCTCTCTCAAAAACGAGGGGCGGGAGGACGTGCTCCGTCAGATCGGTTTGATGACGGGCGTGCGGATGAGCAAATAAGCAACCGCAAATTCCGATTTACTAAGGATACCATCATGAATCTCTTATACAACCATTTATCCGTCCTTGAGAACGGCCATCTCGCCATTGGCGGGCTGGACACCGTTGCGCTGGCCCGGGAGTTCGGCACCCCTGCCTACATCATGGACGAGGACGCCATCCGCTCTCAGATGCGGACCTATCTGAATGCCGCGCATACCTATTTCGGGGCTGACGCGCTTCCCCTGTACGCTTCCAAGGCTCTGTGCTTTGCGGGGATCTACCGCATCGCCGCCGAGGAGGGCACGGGTGTGGACTGCGTATCGGGCGGTGAGCTGTATACTGCCAAGGCCGCTGGCTTCCCCGCCGAGCGCATCTACTTCCACGGCAACAACAAGACCGAGCGGGATATCAACGATGCTATGGACATGGGCGTTGGCACCTTCGTAGCCGACAACGTGGACGAGGTGCTCTCCCTGGAGGCTCACGCCGCCGAGCGGGACATTACCCAGCGCATCCTGCTCCGCATCACCCCCGGCATTGATCCCCACACCCACAAGTCCATTGTGACCGGCTCGGTGGATTCCAAGTTCGGCTCGGCCATTGAGACGGGACAGGCCATGGAGATCGTCAAGCTGGCGTTGGCTCAGCCTCACCTCCATCTGTCGGGCTTCCATTGCCACATCGGCTCCCAGATCTTTGACACCGATCCGTTTGCCGAGGCAGCCGACATTATGGTGCGGTTCATTGCTTCAGTCAAGGAGGACTGCGGGTACGAGACGGAGGAGCTGAACCTGGGCGGCGGCTTGGGTGTTCCCTATACCGAGTACGACCGTCCCGTGGATTACGCCGCCGCTATTCGGGATATGGCAAATATCGTTCACAACTTCTGCGACACCCACGGAGTTCGGATGCCCAAGGTCATCCTGGAGCCCGGACGGTCCCTGGTGGCCGCCGCGGGTATCACCCTGTACACCGTTGGTTCGGTCAAGGAGATTCCCGGCTTCCGCACCTACGTATCGGTGGACGGCGGTATGCCCGACAACCCCCGCTACGCCCTGTATCAGTCCACCTACACCGCCCTCATTGCCAACCGTCCCGATGCCCCCCGCGACTGTCGGGTGACCATCGCAGGCCGTTGCTGTGAGTCGGGGGACCTCATCGGTGAGGATATGCCCCTGCAGACCGCTCAAAGAGGCGATATTCTGGCGGTACTGACCACAGGTGCCTACAACTTCGCCATGGCCTCCAACTACAACCGCCTTCCCCGTCCTCCCGTGATCCTGGTCAAGGACGGACAGGCCCGTGTGGTTGTGCGGAGAGAGACCTACGAGGATCTGATCCGCAACGATATTCTGTAAGCCATTTCCCCTCTACCCCTCGAAAGGAGGTTTTCCCAATGGATTTTCTGACCGATTTCATGCGGGCGTTACCCCTGTATCTGCTGTCCCTGCCCGTGGTGCTCATGGCCTTGTCCATTCACGAATCCGCACACGGCTATGCGGCGTACAAGCTGGGGGATCCCACCGCCCGAAACCTGGGGCGCATTACCCTCAATCCCGTTAAGCACTTTGACCTCCTCGGTTTCCTTTGTATGCTGGTCTTCCACGTCGGTTGGGCCAAGCCTGTTCCCATCAACAGCCGCTACTTCCAAAAGCCCCGTCGGGATATGGCCATTACGGGCGCGGCAGGTCCCCTGTCCAATCTGTGTCTGGCGATCATCCATCTGCTGATTCTGCGGGTGGCCATGATCTTCATCTCGGAGGTTTTCTATGACGAGGTTGCTACCTACTCCTTTTCTTACCTGACCCAAACGAGTTTTACGGGTTCCATGGCCATGACGGTGACCGCGCTGATCCTGTATATGCTCTATATGGGAGTCATCATGAACGTGGTGCTGACGGTATTCAACCTCATCCCCATCCCGCCTTTTGACGGATCCCGCATTTTCTACGCATTCCTGCCCCCCAAGTGGTATTTCGGGGTCATGAAGTACGAGCGCATCATCATGCTGGCCTTTATCTTCCTCTTCTTCCTGGGCTTTCTGGACGGTCCGCTGTCGATTGCCGAGGATTGGCTCATCAATTCTCTCTTTACCATTACGGGGATGGGCGAGGAATCCATGGATCGGAACATTCTCAACTGGATGCTGCACTACATTCAGAACCTGATCGCTCTCTAAAAAATTGCAGAAAGGAGTGCGGAAGTGGAAGCACTGACCTACCATCTCGAAGCCTTTGACGGTCCCCTTGACCTTCTGCTCTCCCTGATTCAGAAAAACAAGGTGGAGATCACCGACATCCCCATCGCCCTCATCTGCGACCAGTACATGGCCTACATCACCGAGGCCGAGCGGCTGGATATGGATCTGGCCTCCGAGTTCATCGTCATGGCCAGCGAGCTCATGCTCATCAAGAGCAAGATGCTCCTGCCCAAGGCTGAGCCTGAGGAGGAGGATCCCCGCGCCGCACTGGCCGAAGCGTTGCTCAAGTTCCAACAAGCCAAAAACGCGGCGGCCGTTCTGGCCAAAGCCTACCCCCGATTCAGCGGGCGTATGGTCAAGGATACCGACGAGATCTCGGTGGATAAGACCTTTGTGGCCGATCAATCGGTCACCTCCCTCTGCCTGGCGGTACGGCGGATCATCGCCTACCGCGAGGAGCATCCCGTGGCGGACAAGGTGACCTTTACCCCCATGATCGCCAACCCCATCGTTCCCGTTGAGGCCAAGATTGTGGGGATCCTGCGGCACTTTGAAACAAGCGAGCGTGTCTCCCTCTCCGAGTTGATCGAGGATTCGGTCTCCCTGCCCGACATGATCGCCATTTTCCTGGGTGTTCTGGAGCTGGTGAAAATGCGGCGGATCGTGTTGGCGGTGGACCACGTGGAAGGCTCGGTTTTCGGGATCGACACCGAATTTCTTCCGGGTACGGAACCCTCTCCCGAGGAGACGGATTCGGAATTCCGCTCTGATTTTGATTC
Organism: uncultured Clostridium sp.; assembly: GCA_964427175.1. GTDB lineage: Bacteria > Bacillota > Clostridia > Oscillospirales > CAG-272 > CAMEON01. The sequence continues at coordinate 4,984 of CAYRTP010000059.1, forward strand.
TGAACACCAGGAGGTGACAGCCCATGCCGAGTGATAAAAAAGTGTCTGAGCCCGAACAGCTTTTAGGCTCTGTACAGGACGTGGAGCGATCTATTGAGGCCATCCTGTTTGCGGCGGGCTATCCCGTCAAGTACGAAAAGCTCTCGGAGGTCATCGGACTCCCCCAAAAGGATATCCGCAATCTCATCGCCCACATGGCCGAGGGCTACGGGGATCGGGGCATTCAGCTCCTCCTCTATCCCGACACCTGTCAGCTGACCACCAAGGAGATTTTTTTACCCTACATCCGCGAGGCTCTCGGGATCAAGCGGGGCGGGAACCTCTCCAACTCCTCCCTTGAGGTGCTGGCGGTGGTGGCTTACAACCAACCCGTGACCCGCTCCTACGTGGATATCATCCGCGGCGTGGACAGCTCCTACGCCGTTACTTCCCTGTTGGACAAGGGGCTGATCGAAGCCGTCGGGCGGCTGGATGCCCCCGGACGGCCCATGCTCTACGGCACTACCGATAAATTCCTACGGGTCTTTGGTCTGAATTCTCTGGCCGATCTCCCCGAGACAGAGGCTCTGGATACCGCCGCCGCCCATGTCAAGGATCAAGGCGAGGCGGGGGAGTCATCCGACGAGTCCCAGTCAACAGATAATCGTGAATCAGAAAAGGAGGTCAGCCCATGATACCGCTTATTGTAATCGGTTGTATCATCCTGTTTTTCGTATTCCTGTTCACAGTCCATGCCTATATCACCATTGATATGGCCGATGACATGGCCTTGACCATACGGATACTGGGGATCCCCATCAAGATACTTCCGAAAAAGCCCAAGACCTACAACATCAAAAAATACACCCTGAAAAAGATCCGCAAGCGGGATGCCAAGGCAGCCAAGAAGGCCATCCAAAAGGCTGAAAGCAAGAAGAAAAAGAAGGCCGCCAAGGAGCAGAAAAAGGCCGAAAAGAAGGCCGAGTTAGCCAAGCTCTCCAAGGAGGAGCTCCGCGAGCGCAAGGAAAAGAAGAAGGCTTCCAGACCTGCGCTGACCGATCTCATTCCCCTGGTCTGCCGTGTTTTGGGGTTGTTCTTCTCCCGATTCTTCGGCAAGCTCCACATCAAGGTGGCTAAGCTCCACGTGCGTGTGGGTGCGGCCGATGCCATGCAGGCGGCTGTGATCTACGGTGTAGCCAATCAGGCTGTTCAGTATCTCGTAGAGTTCCTTCGCAAGATCTCCCACGTGGACGGTTTAAAGAAGGCGGATATCCGCATCGAGCCCGATTTCCTGTCGGACAAGATCGAATTCGAGTTCAACATGACGGTCCGCGTCAGCCTGGGTAACGTGCTGGGCGCGCTGTTCAAGGCAGGCTGGCACTTCCTGGTTGGATTCGTCAAAATCAAGCCGGATCCCGATCATCCCAAGGGCATCAAGCCTCCCAAGGCACCGAAAGCCCCCAAGGCTCCCAAGCCCGAGCCGATCCCCCGCCCCGACGCTCCCGAGCCTCGGGCCTAATTCCCTTCGTTCCCCTTTATAAAAAATAAAATTTCCATAAAGAAAGGAAACAACACTATGTCCACCACCAACGAGACCAAGCTGCAGGATGTGATCCAGACTTCCCTGCAAAACATCAAGACCCTCATCGACACCAACACCATCATTGGCACCCCCTACACCCATCCCTCGGGCACTGTGATCATTCCCGTGTCCAAGGTTTCCATGGCTTACGCCACCGGCGGTCTGGATTACGTAGGTAAGACCGACCCCAACGCCAAGCCCCAGAACTTCGGTGCAGGCGGCGGTACCGGTCTGACCATGCAGCCCATCGGTTTCCTGGTCATTGATGCCGCCGGTAACGTTGAGATGCTCAACGTCGGTCTGAAGAATCCTTCGGATCCCATCGAGCAGATCGCAGACATCATCGAGCGCTCCCCCGAGATCATCGCCCGCGTCAAGGCTCTGCTGGGCAAGGACAAGACCGAGGAGTAATGCTTCCATAGGACTTCGGTCCACGGAACTCTCTGTCCGCTTTGAGGATCAACCTTCTTGTCCGCAAAGTGGGACAAGAAGGAATATAACTTCCCGTCCAGCCGTATAGTGAACTGTAGCTTCACTTACATACGGAGGGACGGGAATGTTCATGTACAAGACCAATCGTTTTCATACCCCTGCACGGTGGGCGCGCGGCGCGCTCGTCGCCATTGTTTTTCTCCTGCTTTGGGAGGTTGCTCTGCCAACCGCCTTCATTGCCAAAGCCATGGACTCATCGGAAGATCGGACGAGCCGCGTGAGCGGGGAGGTTTGTGTTCCCGCGGGAGAGGGTATTCTGCCGGTTTCCTTGGGTGGGGTATCGGCTCGGAGTGCTGTACTTATAGAGGCCGAGTCCGGGGACGTGATCTTCGGACAGAATGAGCAGGCCCGCCTGCCCATGGCATCCACCACCAAGATCATGACGGCTTTGGTTGCCCTGGAAAGCCTGCCTTTGGAAACCATCGTGACCATCACCGCCGATGCGGTGGGGGTGGAGGGCTCCTCCATCTACCTGGTGGAGGGAGAAAAGCTGACGCTGGAGGAACTGCTCTACGCGCTTTTGTTGGAATCCGCCAACGATGCGGCGGCGGCTATCGCCATTGCCGTGGCGGGGAGTGTGGCGGAGTTTGCAGAACTCATGAACCGCAAGGCCGCCGAGTTGGGGTTGACCGACACCCATTTTGTCAATCCTCACGGATTGGATCACGAGGAGCACTACACGACGGCCTATGAACTGGCCATGATCACACGAGAGGCCTTGGAGAATCCCGTATTCCGTGAAATCTGTTCCACCCGGCGCAAGACCATTCCCCTCCACGGAAGCGAGGGTGTGCGGCTGTTGCTCAACCACAATAAGCTTCTCGACAGCTACGAGGGCTGTATCGGGGTCAAAACGGGCTTTACCAAAAAGACAGGCCGCTGTCTGGTCTCGGCCGCCGAACGGGATGGGGTCACCCTCATCGCCGTGACCTTGAATGCGCCCGACGATTGGCGGGATCACACCGCCATGCTGGACTACGGTTTTGGGCTGTATGAGTCTGTCCCGCTCTGCGGGGAGGGATTCTTTTCAGCCCCGCTGTGGACGGTTTCGGGGACCCAGGAATACGTCATGGTGGAGAACTCCGAGGTGCTGTCCGTAGTTCTGCGGAGGGATCACGGCGAGATCATCTGTATCATCGAGCTTCCCCGCTTCGACTTTGCCCCCATTGAGCGTCAACAGCCTATGGGACGGTTGGTCTTTTTTGAAAAGCTCCCCGACGGGGAGCGGCGGGAGCTGGGGACGGTTCCCCTGTGCGCCGCTTACCGCGTTGAGGAAGTGACCTACCCGCCCACGCTTTGGGAGCGGATTACAGGGCTGTTTTCGTAGCCCCAAACATCATTTTTAAAACAAAGGATTTTGATATGGAACCCATCAGAATTTCCAAATACTTCACCGACTGCGGCGTGATGTCCCGCAGAGCGGCTGATGCCGCCGTGGAAAACGGCGAGGTCAAGGTCAACGGCATCATCGCCGTCCTGGGTCAGAAGGTAACCCCCGGGGTGGACGAGGTGACCTGGAAGGGCAAGAAGATCACCCTGCCCGCCACGCCTGCCAAGACCACCATCATGCTCAACAAGCCCCGCGGCTACCTCACCACCCTGTCGGACGACAAGGGACGGCACACGGTGGCCGAGCTCATCGGAGACGTGGGGGTTCGGGTCTACCCCGTGGGACGGCTGGATATGGATTCGGACGGTCTGCTGATTCTGACCAACGACGGTGATCTGGCCAACGTGTTGAGCCATCCCTCCCACAACGTGGATAAGGTTTACCTGGCTTACGTGGACGGCCACGTCACCGCCGAGCAGATGACGGGCATGACCCGCCCCATCGAGATTGATGGAAAAACGACCTCTCCTGCTCTGGTGCGCAAGGCGGCCTACAATCAGTTTGAGACCGCTCTGGAGGTCACCATTCACGATGGACGCAACCGCCAGGTGCGCCGACTTTGCGAGCGGGAGGGTCTGCACGTGCGGAAGCTGACCCGCGTGGCCGAAGGCTCCCTGCTTTTGGGCGAGTTGGACGAAGGCAAGTGGCGCAGACTCACAGCCAAAGAAATCAGAAATCTCAAGGGCAGTTACAATTGACCGCTGAGTTTTTTCGGAAAGGACGTTACAATTATGCTGGAAGTATTACCCATTCAGACTAAACTGGAGCAGGAGGCCATCTGCGCCCGTTGCGGCGTGGAGTTCAAGACGGATTGTATGGCTTACCATTCGCTGGTGGACGGCGATCTGACCGCTGTCTGCCAGTTCACCATGGACGAGGCGGGCGGCCACATCCTCGATCTGGCCATGGTACGCGACGCGGAGTTTTCCGACCGCGACCGAATCGAATCCCTGTTCGTCATGGGTCGGGCGACATTGAATTTCATCGATCTGTGCGGTGTCCACAAGGCTTACTTTGAGGACGGCAATTTCGAGGGTGAGGGTATGATCAAGTCCATCGGCTTTTCCCGTACTGAGGACGGCCGCTGGTTCGTGGATCTGACCGACTTTTTCGTGGAGCCCTGTCAGCACGGACACGGGCTGAAGGATCAGTAAGCCTATGAAATACGCTCATCTGAATCTGAATCCCGCCAAATTTTCGGAGGGACTGAACAAAGCACACAAATACCTGTCCGAAAGCGGCGACGTGGAGGTGACTCTGGCTCTGAGCGGTGGGCACTATACCATGTCGGAGATGGTTACCTGGGACGCGGCAAAGTGGGTCGGACAAAAGCGGCTCCGCATCCTGGGCGGCGGCCGTATCAAGTCTGTTTTGTCCGCCCTGCAGGATCTGCCCGCTGACCGCTTTATTCCCGTAGAGGGCAAGCCCTACTACGTTTGTCAGCTGGACAGGCAGGACGACGGAAAGTATCCGAACCTGCGGACTCTGTACGCCAACGGCCGCATTGCGGAGATCTCCCGCACCGCCGAACACCGCACCTGCCCCGCCTTTGAGGGGTACACCCCCACGCAATACACCTGGGAGACCGAATACCGCCACCGCCTCTACATCCCTTTGGCCTCGGTGGAGGAGGCAGGGGCAGAAAACTGCCGCGGTGCCGAATTCCACATCCGCGTGGAGTGGGAGTTCAAGATCTACCACATCGACCATGTGGATCTGGACGATCGGATCGAACGGGACGGGCAGACCTACGTGGCGGTCCAACTTCGGACCGACGAGGAAAAGGGCGGAAACGGCTGTCTGCATCTGGCTCCCCGATCCTTCTTCATCGCCAACACCACCTCGGTGCTGACCACCCCCGGTCGGTACGCCTACGAACGGGCAAACGGCCGTCTCTACTACTATCCCGAAACCGATATAGCCGACTGCAAATTCGGATTTGGTCTGCAGACGGGTTTGTTCAGTCTCCGCAATTTCGATTCGGTCACCCTGAAGGGGCTGACCTTTACCGGTGTGGAGGACGATATTCTGACTCAGACCGGCTACTATGCCGCCGACCAGGCGGGCTGGTGGCGGGATGGCCTCCATATGTTCCACGAAGGGTTCCCCCACGCGGGTGCTGTGCGGGTACAGAACTGCGGTGAGTTTGAGGTGGATGGCTGTACCTTTACAGAGCTTCCCTGCGACGGAATCTCCATGGTGGGCAAGCTCCACAATGTGACCATCCGCGACAGCCGTTTCACCCACATCGGTGCCTCCGCGATCCGCATCGGCCGTCCTCTTGGTCGCTACTCGGATGAGAATACGGCTCGCAATCTCCGCATTGAGAACAATTACCTGGACGATATCGGCTTCACCTATGAAAACAGCTGTTCCGTCATCATCACCAAAGTACAGGGAGCGCGGATTCAGCATAATACCCTGCTTCGTTCCTCCTACACAGCCATCTCGGTGGGGTGGAAGTGGGACGTGGGCACGTGGGAATACGGCGAGCAGGTCAACCTGGAAAACCTGGATATCGGTTACAACTTCATTCAGTCCTTCCTCACCAATATGCGGGACGGCGGCGGTATTTATACTCTCGGCGGAAACGTGGACGTGAAGTTTGGCGCATTCTTGAACGTCTTGCATGACAACGTGGTGGTGGAGGACGAACTGACCTGCCCCGAAAACGGGTTCTTCGGATCCCTGTATCATGACGGCGCATCCTCCAACTGGTACACCCACAGCAACGTGGTGATCCACAATCCCGCCCGTACCAACAGCGCCCGTATCTACATACAGAACGCACCCGCCCCGGGTTCTACCGAAGGTCAGGCCGCCTGGCACATCCTGTGCGAGAACAACTACATCGTAGGCTGTCGGCATTACGGCGAGATCTATGCTGCGGGAGACAGAGAGCACGCCCTGGACCGCCTGGACGTACTGCGGGATCTGCATGAGAAAAACACCCATCTGATCCCCTCCCTCAAGGCATTGCGGAAGGATCCTGCCGCCGCTCGGATTCTGGAAAACGCCGGATGCGACAAGTCCATCGGGAAAGCCGTCATTGCTACCCGATAATACTTTTTCATCAAAGGAGACGTTACCATGAAACAAATTCCTACTGCTTTTCTCACCACCCCCGTGGTCTATGCGGTTGGGCATGACTATCAGATCATGGTTCCCGTGGCCTGTGAGACGCTCATGTGGGTACAGGTGGGAGGCGAGTGCTATTACGACGATTCCAACGGAATTCTCCGCTCCAACACCTCCACCCATCGGATGATCGTCCCCATGGAGGTTTTGGACAGAGAGAAAAAATACACCGTCTGCTTCCGCCGTATGATCGAGCGCAAGCCCTATCGTTCGGAGACGGGGGAGATCGAATATTACGAGTCCGAATTCCGTCCCGTTCCCCAATCTCCTGTCAACATCTACCACATTTCGGATTCCCACAATCAAGTGGAGAATCCCGTGGCCGCAGGACGGTACTTCGGTGAAGATCTGGATCTTCTGATTTTGAACGGCGACATTCCCAACCACAGCGGTGAGATCGCGTTTTTGACCACCATCCATCAGATCGCCTCGGAGGTCACGGGCGGTGAGATCCCCGTGGTCTTCTCCCGCAGCAATCACGATACCCGCGGCATTTATGCCGAAAATATTGCGGACCACACGCCTACCCGAAACGGGGCCTCCTACTATTCCTTCCGCCTGGGCCACATTTGGGGACTGGTCATGGATTGCGGCGAGGACAAGCCCGATGATCACGTGGAATACGGCCACACCATCTGTTGCGAGGCCTTCAGACGGCGTGAGACCGCTTACCTCAAGGATGTGATCGCCCACGCCAAAGAGGAATACGAGGCTGAGGGGGTGACCAACCGCCTGGTCATCGTCCACAATCCCTTCACCCAGACCTTTGAGCCTCCTTTTGACATTGAGCAGGAGACTTTTGGGGAGTGGGCTCGGCTTCTGCGGGAGCATATCAAGCCTCAACTGATGCTCTGCGGTCACGTGCATCAGTGTTACGTATCCAAGCCCGGTTGCGAGCGTGACCACAAGGGTCAGCCCTGTACCGTGGTCTGCGGATCCCGTCCCGGCGGAGAGGTTTTCACGGGTGCCGCCTTCGTGCTGGAGGAGAACGGTTGCCGTGTGATCTTCAATAACAGCAAGGGTGCGGTTTTGGGAGACGAGTCCGTCCCGTTCTGAACTCGCCTTGACAAATCTTTCCTGATGTGATATAATGGCGTTATCGGTATGCCGATAACGCCATTTTTGAAAGACCTGCTAATAAAAGTCAACCCCTAAAATGAAAAAAGTCGAAATAAT
>CAYRTP010000060.1:0-12626 GCA_964427175.1 uncultured Clostridium sp.
ATCCTTTTTTAAAGTTTTTTGGAGTCTTGAACCTTTTTTTCAAAAAAGGTTCAAGCCGCCGGAGGCACGCTCTCCATTCAAGTTTTTGTTTGTGAATTAGTCTTAACCCTGCGCTTCCTCGGCCGCGCGGAAACGGTTCTGCTCAGCCTCCAGCATTTCGGCGGTCTGCATATCCTGGATCTCAGACTGATCCAGCACCAGCGCGAACTTGCGCTTGATCTTGACCCACTCACCGCGCTTGATGACGCAGTTGTGGCCGTTCACCGCCACGTACACGTCATCCTTGTAGCGATCGTTGTCCCGAAACAGCTTGACGGCAACGTACTCGTTCAGATAGGCCTCCGCGGAAGCCGCGTTGTTCATATGGTTACTCATAGATACTCCTCCGTTGATTTGGATTGGGTTTTACGGCAAAGATCCCATTGCGGACATCAGTTCGCGCCCGACTCAAAGGTAGAGGCGGTCTCGATACGGACCATGAAGGCCTCCACCAGACGGACCGTGACCTTGTTGGCCTTCCAGCCCACGGTAGCGCGCTGGTTCAGAGGGTCAGAGGTACCGGCAGAGCCCAACTGCTTGACAATGTGCTGGAGACCCTCACCGCTCAGCTGGGTGGTACCGTAGGCGTTGTCACCCATGACCAGGGTGGCGTATACGTCGCGGCCCTCCGCGCCCGCCTCACCGGGATAGATTACAGCTCCCGCCTCGCAGGTCACCTTCAGAGGCGTGGTCATGGTGCTGTCGGTGTACAACAGCATAGCGTCGGGGGTGTTGGCACCCACGTAGGCACGCTGACCGTTGATGAGGATCCAGCGGCCCTCCAGACTGCCCACCTCCGCCTGGTAGACCATGCTGTCCATGTTGAGCATATAGAGATCTTCGGTGGGGGCGTTGGTCACGATGGTGCGGTGGCCGGGGAGCAGATCCTCGGCGTGGAAGATCTTGGCCTCGGTGGACTCGATGAAGCGCACACCCTCGATCTTACCGATCTCACCCTCGAAAATGTGGGAGGGATCCGCGTACTGATGAGGATACTTCCAGGAAGGATCGTTCATCAGATCGTAAGCCACGTCGGGATGGATAATGGCCACGTAGGAGCCGTTGATCTTCTCGGCATTCTGGGACTTGAGGAAGCGCACCGCGCGGCGGATGCAGTCCACGGTCATGTAGTGGTTGCCGGAGGTCTTGCCGCCGGTCAGCAGGTAACGGGCAGAGACCGCGTTCTCGCCGTACTGGACGTTGGTACCGCCCGCCAGCACCTCACGGGAGATGGTGTCCAGGGTACGGCCCGCCTGGGCACCCAACAGCTTGGTGGCCATGCAAAGATTGTTGTCCACCGCAGAGAGCAGGAGCAGATCGGTCAGCTCCACGTAACCGCCGTACTGAGCAATGGTAGCCTCCACCACGCTGACACGCAGATTCTGACCGTCGGGGGTCACGCCCTCGGTGATGGGAGTCATGCGCTTGGGCAGGGGATCGTACTTGCGGAAGGAAATGGTCTTGGCACCCTTGGGAATGCGGTGCTTCTGGGCGAACAGATCGTGAGCCAGGTAGGGCTCGGCGTTGTCGATCAGATAGTCGCTGTAGTAGGTGCGCATCTCGGCAGACAGACCGTCGCCCTCGGCGTAGGGAGTCATGGTGCCGTTTACGTTATTGGATACACCCTCGGTACCCTGTACCGCGGTACCCGCAGCAAAGTGCTGCAAAAAGTCAGTCGAAAAATTCATGTTGTTCCTCCTTGAAAAATCAGAATTGAATGGAATCAGAGCTTGATGGTCTCACCGTTTTCGGCCCGCTTGGCCAGCATGGCCCGCTCACGGCGGGTCAGCCGACCCACAGCGGGATGCATTCGGATCCCCTCAGCGGCGCGGAGGCCGTTCTCCAAGGGCCGCAGACCGCGGGCGCGGATGTTTTCCAGGAGCCGTTCCTCACTCTCCTTGACCGCCGCGCCCACGGCGGCGGACACCGCGCTCTCCACAGCCTCAGCCACAGCCGAAGCTACCGCGGACTTGACCCGCTCCGCCGAGATGTCCTCCCAGTGGACGGCCTCGTACAGCTGACGAAGGGTGGGCTTCCCCTCCCCCCGCAGCAGTCCGCCCAGTACGGGATGGAGCATCTCAGCCGCCAGGTCGAAATCGGGGTAGATCCCCCGCAGTGCTTCAGCCTCCGCCAGCATCTCCTCGGATACCCCCTCAGAGGGGGTATCGGTCACGGCAGTCTCGGCGGCGGCCTCAGTGGCCGCCTCGGACACCGCCCCGTCGATGGTCACGACGGAGGTCTCATTGGTTTCATGTTCACGCATAGTGCTCTCCTTTACCTCCTTGTGTGGTTGTTCGATGTGCGCGTGCCGTCACAGAGCGTCACGCAGGCAGGATAGGCGGCGCGGATGAGCTCCAGTCCCGCCGCCGTTACCCTCCACCCGTGAATATCCGCTCCGCCCAAGCCGCGGGTCGTCACCCGCAAAAGCCCCTCGCCCTCGGAGCACGAAAGGTGGGGAGAATCCCCGCCCTCCTCCGCCGAAGCAATGGGCGGAAGGGTCTCCAGATAGGCGATAAAGCCGTAGAGCAGAGCCGATACCCCCGCGCAGACCAGATCCTGTCCCCGCGGAGCCTGTCCGGCGTGTCCGAGGGCGATCAGCTCCAGACCGTCCCCACGCCGCAGGACCCGAATATCTATCATACGCAGGCCTCCCCATTCCGAACAGCGGCCCGCAGAGCGTCAATGCCCTCGAAGTCCATCCCCGCGAGAGCCCTCTCGGCGGCGGCCCGATTGGCCGGATCGAACAGCCCCGCGCGGAACAGATCCAGCATCAGCTGATTGCGCGTGTCTCTGTCCGGAGGGGTCTCCCGCTCGGCGCGGACCTCAATATCGAACACGGGACGGCGGAACAGAACCTGTCCGTCATACCCCTGCCCGTTGGGCTTGTCCCGCAAGCCGCTGTTGGTGTAGCGGAGATAGCGCCGCTCCCCCTGCTCTCCGATAATGCGGAAGCACCGCACCCCATCGTAGAACTGGCGGATCAGCTCGATCACCTGCTGCATGATCTGAATGTAAGCGCGGTAGGAGCCCGCGATCATGTCGCGGCTGCCCTTCCCGCCCGCCTCCTGCAAGGCCGCAATGGCCGAGGCGGCAGTTACCCCTCCCGACGCAGAGCCTCGGGAGGCATCGTGATTGCCCGTGGTCTCCTTGAGCTCGTCGATCTTCATCTTGCGCACGTCGGTGAGCATCCCATCCATGGGAGACAGGGTGATTTGACGGAGCTTTTCCTCGTCAATATCGCCCTCCACCTCAATAATGCGCTTATCGGGGTCCAAAAATTCCTTCTCGTTGATGCCCAAGGACCGCTTGGCCCAGTAGCGGACACGGCTGGCGGCGTTTGCGTATTCCAGGATGTGCCCGTCCAGCTCGTCGATATAGCCCTGGGGATTGCGTCCCACGGCGATCAGACCGTAGCCCGCGGGAGTCCCCTCCTCGGGGTACAGCACGTCCAGCACCACGGGATACTGACCGTGATCGTACCATCCCCGCTCTGCAAAGGCAGGATCGTTTTCGGAGGCGTACAGCAGTACGTCTCCCGTAAACTTGGCGTAGTGCAGGACGGTACGTCCATCGGGACCCACCCGCTTGTAGTACCAATCCACCACCGCCGTCTTCTCCGAAAGCCCCTCGCTCCCCGAAAGGAAGCTGCCACCCATATCGGGGGTGAACAGGGATCCATCCTCCCGCATGGCGGTGCGCTTCTCCTTCAGAGACGGGTACAGGGCGGCCAGCGTATCGGTATCCTCCAGGCCCACCAAGAACAGGTTGGGGCTGTCCTGAATGTCCCGCACGCCGGGCTCCCAGAACAGGTTGAGCACGTCCACGGGACGAATATCAATATCCCCCACGCCGTTTTCCAGCCGAGGATTCCAAAATACGCCGTAAGCGGCCATGCCGTGCTTGATCTTGCGCCACCCGTTGTCGGAATAGCTCTGCCCGAAACGGCAACGCTGCGCAATTACGGGCAGGATGTCCGACAGAACGGCGGCGTCCGCCTCGTCATCGGGCTCCCGAGGGAGAACCGCGCAGGTGGGCATCGCGTCACAGAGATCGGCGTGCTTGTTACACACGCTCCCCCACAGCCAGGCCGATACGGGCGGGATCCCCTTACCCGTGTGCCCCGCCGGAACACCGCCGTGACGGCTCTGCCACCACAAGGCCTCCTCGCTGATGCGGTTGTCCAGGCGGTTCTTCCCCGCCCGATACCGCTCCAGCACCTCTGCGGCCAGCTTGGCATCCGCATCGGTCAGCGCGAGAGGCTGATTCTGTTTGTCTTTTTCGGTATGCTTCATACTCATCATTCCTTTCTCAAATATAGAGCCTACAGGCTCCCTCGGATACGCCCCGCGTAGGGGGCCAACGGCTGTCGGCTGTCCACCGTCAACGGACCGGTCAGATCCACCTCGGTAAGTGTGGGAGCCGCGCAGGGATTTTCCATGCATACGTAACGGCACTCATCGTAGATGTGATCCTCCCCCTCGGTGTCCACGTCCTCCACGTCCACCTGGCTGTACACCAGGGAGGGGACTGTCCGAATGAAATGCCGACAGGTGGAGAAGACGTAGAGCATGGGAACCCCGCGGCTGTCAAAGGCCAACCGATTGTGGAGCTGGGCCTTCCCCGCTACGCGGGTGTTGTCCGCCTTGTCCCAGTAGACTCCCTCCCGCTCCATCAGCTCGCCGATGGACTCTCCTCCATTGCGCTGGTAAATGGCAGGATCCGCCACACCGAACACCCGCCGCCCCATGAGATTGGGGTCTTCCGCCTCAATGCGGCGGATTAAGCGGGCGATTTCGTCGGCGTTCTTGCATACCCCCGTGTTGGGGATGGGCAGACCGTTGCCATCCGAGCGACAGCCGTAGAGCTCACGGATGCGGTACAGACGGCCATCGTGATCCACGGCGTACCATCCCACCGAGAAGGGGCGGGTGTAGCCCCAGTCAAAGCTCCGCCAGATCCGCCAGCCTTGAGGAATCCGAAAGGGTGATATGACGTGGGTCCCCACCCGATCCTCGTAGTGGGCGGGATCGTTGCGCCACTCGGTGAATACCTGCCCCGAGAAGGAGTCCCAATCCCCGTAAAGCAGAGCCTTGCGCTCGGCCTCGGGGAGAGAGGCCAGTCGGGTCAGATAATCGGGATCGTTTTGGAGCAGGATCCCGTTGTCGAACACCGTGGACGGGATAAAAACGCGGGACCGTCGGCGGCTTTCCCGCCGTCCGTCGGGAAAGGTCACCGCCACCTCGTCCCACAGGGTCTTCATGGGCGGCCCGGGGGTGATGAACCGCTCCTTGACCCAGCCGTGTCCCACCCCGCCGGGGTTGGCGGTGGCCCGTATGTAGCATCGGGTGCCCGGCCCGTTGGGGCGGTTGCGGGAGAACAGGTAGCTGTACTCCTCCCAGGTAAACTGAGTCAACTCGTCGAAGGCGATGAAATCGTAGGCCTGACCCTGGTAGTTGAACTTGTCCTTGGGATGGGGTAAACTGCCGAAGATGATCTTGGCACCCGAGGAAAAACGCCAGTAGTGCCCCGTAGCGTTGTAGACAGCCCCCCTGTCCACCAGCGGGTAGTAACGCATGGATTTCTCCACCAGCTCCGAGAGCTGTGGGTAGGTCTTTCGCAGGATCAGCCCCTTGTAGTAGGGCACCCGGATCTGCCGTAACGCCTCCATCACCAGCGCATCCGACTTGCCGCCTCCCGCGGCCCCGCCGTACAACGCCTCGTCCTCGGGCCTGGCCATGAATAAAGCCTGCCGCGGCTGAGGCCGCCAGATCACGGGCGGCTTGCGATGGTTCGCGGTCATACTCACCTCCATTAGCCCCCCTCGGGAGGTCCATCCCTCCCCAGTTCCTCCATCTCGGGGAAGGCCACCACCCCATTCAGGGCCTCGTCCCCCTCCTCCTTGGGGTGCTCCCGCCAACGGGAAGGATCGCGGTTGTTCAGGTAGTAAGCGCAGACCCGCACGTCGGCGGGGATGTGGACCTCCTCAAAGCCGTCCTTCAGGTCCTCCCGCTCCCCCACCTTCTTGCCCGTGTCGGGATCGAACTCCACCACCTTGACCTTGAAGGACTTTTTCAGCTTGACCTTGTACCCGCAGGCCCGACGGTACAGCGCGTCCTCCACACGTCGGCAACGCGCCGCGTCCTTCCCCTCCCGAGGGTCGGAGGACACCACCTCGTCAACCGTCGCAGGACTCAGCGTTTTCCTCATGGACCGTCTCACCCCCTTCCCCCAGGCGGATGACGTACTCGTCCCCCTCCCGCTCAACCGCGCAGGACAGGGTCTCCAGAGCCCGCTTGATGTCCGCCGCCTTGACCCGAATGACCTCCTCCCCCCGCAGGGTCAGAAGATAGCCCAGCCAGGCGTGGTAGAGCTTGAGGGTCTCCTCCATAGCGGCGGTGAGCGTTTCCCCACCCGGCTCGTTGGAATTTCGATTTACTTGACTCGTTTGATTTCCTTTACTCATGACTCGCATATTTCCTTTCGTAATAATGTTCCAGCATGATCCGCAGAGGACAATCCTTGTACCCCTCGGGGTGAGCGCAAAAGCGATACACGAACTCCCTCCGCGCCTCGACGTCGGGGAAACGGAAGTTCGCCCCCTCGCAGCTCAATTTCCCGCACCCACGATCCTGTCTGTAGAACGGGCAGATCCCAATGGCGATATTCTCCTCTTTTTTGGCTATTCGAGCCGCTTCTAACGCTTCTGATGACGGTTTCTTTCGCTTTTTGCAGGCCTGCTTGGTGCCGTCCTTCTTGGTTCGCGTTCCACCCTTGCCGATTTCCTTCGGCTTTTGATTCACATCCATAATCCATACCTCCTGTTTCCAATTGACCCACAGATCATCCTTGCCACGCGCTTGTCGCATATGTTTATCCAAGAGTCAACTTCGCTTAACGTGCAATCAGTATAACATACTTCACGTCATTTGTCAACCCCACTTTGAAATTTGTTTAACAAATTGTGCAAAACCCCTTGACAGATATGAAAAAATAGTGTATAATAAAACACAGAAAAAACCAAGAAAGGAACCCCATCATGGAAGAATTCAAGGACCGTCTCGTCCACGCCATGGAGCTCCGCGGAGTCCGCGCCTCTGAGCTGTCCAGACGCACAGGCCTGTCCAAGGCCCGCATCAGCCAGTACGTCAACGGTAAATTCATTCCCAAATCCGATGCCGTCATCCTGATCGCAGAACAACTGCGGGTCTCCGAGATGTGGCTGCTCGGCAAATCGGACGACATCGAGCCGGGCCCCCGTACCGTCAAGATTCCCTGCCCCGAAAACGTCTCTCCCCTCCGCCTCTGCCGCTACCCCATCCTGGGCGAGATCGCCTGCGGCCTGCCCATTCTGGCCGAGGAGGACCCCGACGGCGGCTACGTCACCGCCGCCGAGACCAACGCCGATTTCTGCCTCACCGCCAAGGGCGACAGCATGATCGGTGCCCGCATTTTCGACGGAGACGAGGTATTCATTCAGCAGACCGACCTGGTCAATAACGGCGAGATCGCCGCCGTTGTAGTGGAGAACGAAGCCACCCTCAAGCGGGTCTACTACTATCCCCAGGACGAAAAGCTGATCCTCACAGCCGAGAATCCCCTTTACGCCCCCATGGTCTTCGTGGGCGAGGAGCTGGCCAACATCCGCATCCTGGGCCGCGCCGTAGCCTTCCAGTCCAAGGTCCGATAAAAAAGCACAAAATACCCGACAGCCACGGCCGTCGGGTATTTTTGTGCCCGTAATACTATTTTACAATAAAAATCTTGAATCCCCTCATATACCAATGGGGCAGGGGCCCCATGGTGATGCCCCCCTATGGCTCTTGGTATCCTCTCGCATCCCTCATAAATCCATTTTTAAAGTTTTTGGGATTCTTAAGGGCCTTTTTTAAAAGGCCCTTACAGGCTTGCCTGTCGGACGCCAGGAGGCACGCTCTCCCATTCAAGTTGAATTAGCACAAAAATTATTCGTCTCGACAGGAATCCCTTGTCCCCGCAGGCGGTCTGTGGTATGCTGTAGGCAAGCCCCGCGAAAGGAGAAATCTGATCCATGAACCACCCCCTCCGCCGTCTGGGAGCGGGCATACTGTTGGCCTCGCTTCTGCTGACCCAGACCGCCTGCAGCATCCTGACCAAATCGCCCCTCCCCCTCACCGACGGCACCGATACCTCCCCCGACACCTCCGAGGAAGCCCTCCGCACCTACTACGAGTCCCTGATCTTCGACCTCCGCCAAGCCCTGCTGAACGCCAAGCAGGCCGACTATATGACCCGCCGCGCCTACGAGTCCCGCATATCCGAGCTGGAATCCCAGCTATCCGCCTTGGAAGATCCCCCGGACGAGCCCCGCGGCGATACGGATCTGTGGGTATCGGGCACCCCCACCCAACCGCCTGCCGAAAGCGAGGCTCCCGTGCCTTCCTCCTCCCCCATCTCCTTTTACTACACCGTCGAGGACGGCACCGCCATCATCTACGCCTACCGAGGCTCCGCCCCGCAGGCCGTCATTCCCTCCACCATCTCGGATATTCCCGTAACCCGCATTGCGGATAACGCCTTCCGCTCCGCCCCCCTCACCTCGGTAATCATCCCCGACACCGTCACCGAGATCGGCTGGTTTGCCTTTGCCGATTGTCAGAACCTCCAAACCATCACCATCCCCGCCTCGGTAACCGCCATCCACTACGGTGCCTTCGAAAACTGCCCCAACCTGACCATTCTCTGTCCCAAAGATTCCTACGCCGCCGAATACGCCGCCAGCTTCGCCATTCCCGCTATGCACGAATAATATTAAGGAGAGCGCGCCTCCTGGCGTCCGACAGGCAAGCCTGTCAGAACCTTTTTTTGAAAAAAAGGTTCAAGACTCCAAAAAACTTTAAAAAGGGATTCATGAGGGATACGAGAGGACACCAGGAGCCATAGGGGGCATCACCATGGGGCCCCCTTCCCCATTGGTATATGGGGGCTGTATGCAAGCTTTTTATTGTAAAATAGCATAAAAACACAAAAGGCAACCGCTTCACCAAACGAAGCGGTTGCCTTTCAAGCCCATATTCCGAAAAGTTCTTGGGAGTTCTTAGAACCTTTCTTTCAAGAAAGGTTCTAAGGCACGCTCCTTCTCCCCTCAAACATCCACCCGATTCCGCATTTCCCCTGCGAAAAACGCCTGCATATTGAGGATCATCTCGTCCAGACACCGTGCCCGCGCCTCGTAAGCCCCCCAGGACATATGGGGAGTCAGCAGGACGTTGTCCAGATTGCGGATAGCGTAGAAGGGATGACTTTCGGGGAAAGGCTCCACGCTGAATACGTCACACCCCAAAGCCCCCACCTTGCCCGTCTTCACGGCCTCGGCTACAGCCGCCTCGTCGGTCACAGCCCCGCGGGCCATGTTGACCAGGATCACACCGTCCTTCATCATGGCCAGCTCGGCCTCCCCGATGAGTCCGCGGGTTTCGGTGTTCAACGGCGTGTGGATGGTCATGATGTCCGACTCGCGAAGCAGGGTGGGCAGATCCACACTCACCCCGTCGGGATGACGGCGGTTGGTCAGTACACGGCATCCCAGCGCGCGGGCTACGTCCGCCACGCGGGACCCGATCTTCCCTGCCCCCACGATACCCCAGGTCAGACCCGCCACCTCGTGATAGGTGGGCACCAGAATGTTGGCGTTTCCCCCATGCGTGTAGGAGCCGTCGGCTGTGGCGGCGCAGTAGGCGGGCAGACGGGTAATCAGGGACAGGACCAGCCCCACGGTCACCTGCATGACGCTCTCGGAGGAGTAGCCCCGCACGTTGGCCACCGCCACCCCGTGACGGCGGCAAGCCTCCAGGTCAATGTTGTCAAAGCCCGTCGCGGCCACGCAGATGATCCCGGGAGCCCCCTCGTCGGGAAGCTGAGCCTCCCCGATCTTGACCTTGTTCAGGATCACGGCATCCGCCCCTCGGATCCGTTCCCGCACGGTTTCGGGGGGCGACACGCGGTAGACCGCGACCTCTCCTACGGCATCCAAAGGAGCCAGCGACAGATCGTCCCCCAGCGTCCCCGCATCCAATACAACGATTTTCTTCATGACATACTCCTTTTACCAAAGAGGGAGGGTACCCAAACCGATACCCTCCCCTCTTTGATCCATGATCTGATGTAGCGGAAATTAAGCCTCTGCTGCTTCCTCGGAAGCGTCCTCGCAGGCGGCCTCGCAAACGGCATCCTCGTCGTCGCACTCACACTCGCACTCGCAAGCGTCCTCGCAGGTCTCCTCGCAGGTCTCCTCGCAGACGCACTCCTCCTCGATGCCCAGATCCTCGCACTCGCACTCGCACTCGCAAGCAGCCTTCTTGGGCAACTTAGCCTTAACGGCGTCAACAGCGGTGGTAGCGGTGGTCTTGACCTTGTCAGCAGCGGTGACAGCGGTAGCCTTAACCTTACCGGCGGCGCAAACGGCACCGGCCTTAACCTTAGCCACACCGGCCTGGCCCTTTTCGGACTTCAGAGCCTCGTACATGGCGATAACGGCACAGGCAGCGGCGGCACCGGCTGCTGCAGCGACCAGAGCCACGTCAGCAGACAGATTGTTGTTTTGCTTTTTCATGTTTGTATCCTCCAAAAATTTTGAACTTTGTTATCTTACCCGCCAAAAAGCGGTGAGAAACCTATAGAATATAAATTATTCGGCCACCACGGTGGCATCGGTGATCATGATGCACACGCGGGGAACGTCGGAATAGAAGCCGTAACGGCCGGTCTTGCAGGCGGCGATCTTGTCCACGACCTCCATACCCTCCACGACCTGCCCGAAGGCGGCGTACTGGGCATCCAGGTGAGGAGCGTCCTCATGCATGATGAAGAACTGGGAGGAAGCCGAGTCGGGGTCGCTGGTGCGCGCCATGGACAGGGTGCCTCTCTTGTGCTTCAGGTCGTTGGCCATGTACCCGTTGGCGATGAACTCGCCGCGGATGGACTTGCAGGGCTTCTGGTCGAACTCGGGGGTCATACCGCCGCCCTGGATCATAAAGCCCTTGATGACGCGGTGGAAGATCAAGCCCTTATAGAAGCCGCGCTCAACCAGGGAGAGGAAATTCTCCACGGTCTTGGGCGCCTTGTCGGGGCGGAGCTCCACCAAAATCTTACCCAGCTCGTAGGGGGCATCCGCCACCTCGGCTACGGTAAATTCAACCTTGGGAAAGTTGCTCATATCTGTGTGTCTCCTGATGAAGATGGTATAGGCGCATCGGGGGATGCCAGCTCGTAGGCCACGCGGAACAGGTAGTCCATGCGCTCACGCTGCCCCGTCAGAGACAGGTAGCCGAACAGAACCTCCATACCCGTGGCGCGGCGGTACTCCGCCACCGATGCGGATTTGGGGACGTTTCCGTGCCCCATGTTGCGGCCGCGGCGATAGACCGAAGCCTCCTCCTCGGTGAGGCAGGGCTCGATCCGCCCCATGGCCAGGGATTGGGCCGACGCGCGGACGAAATCCAGCGACGCGCGATTGAGGTGAGCCGAGGTGGAAAGCCCCCGCTCGGCCACCAGGTAGGTGCGGACGCAAACCTCCAGTACGCTGTCACCCAGATAGGCCAGCGCAGGGGTGGTGATGTCCGAGAGTTCCATGTCAGACGCTCCTTAGAAAACCGAAGGCTTATGCCTCGATGGTATCGGTCTCCTCAACAGCACCCGCGATCTCGAAATCCTCACTGCCGCCATCGGGAATGTCGTAGTCCTCGCTTCTGCGGTAGACTCGCAGGAGAAGGGTGCGGATCTCAAAATCTCCGTTACGCTTGACGATCAAGCGGTAGGGGAACAGCAGAATCGCCGCGATACCGCCGGTCACGGACAGGAGAATGGTCCAGAACAGCTTGCGCTTCTTAGCCTTGCGCTCGTATTCCTTCTTGTGGATGAGGTGATCGGCAAAATCCACTGCGTCCTCAAAAACGTCAACCAGCTTCTCACCGACCTTTGCCACCGTCTTGATAACCTTGAACATACTCATGTGTGTTACCTTCCTTTCTGTATAGTAAAAAATTGTTTTTAAATTAGTTCTTCAAACTGTGAATGGGAGCGGGGATGCGTCCGCCGCGGCGCACGAACTTCGCGGGGGAGTAGGGGCGAAGCTCCATGATGGGGGCCGTACCCAGCAGTCCGCCGAAGTCTACCTCGTCGCCCACGGTCTTGCCCACGGCGGGGATGACGCGGACGGCGGTGGTCTTGGTGTTGACCACACCGATGGAGATCTCGTCGGCGATCAGACCGCAGATCACGTCCTCGGAGGTGTCGCCGGGAACCGCGATCATGTCCAAACCAACCGAGCAAACCGCGGTCATAGCCTCCAGCTTCTCGATGGAAAGAGCTCCGCGCTTGGCGGCGGTGATCATGCCCGCATCCTCGGAAACGGGAATGAACGCGCCCGACAGTCCGCCCACGTGGGAGGAAGCCATGACGCCGCCCTTCTTGACCGCGTCGTTCAGCATAGCCAGACAAGCGGTGGTACCGTGAGCGCCGCAGGACTCCAGGCCCATGTTCTCCAGGATGAGCGCCACCGAGTCACCGACGGCAGGGGTAGGAGCCAGGGACAGATCCACAATGCCGAAGGG
>CAYRTP010000061.1:0-12503 GCA_964427175.1 uncultured Clostridium sp.
TCTTTGGAGTTCCAAGAACCTTTCTTTCAAGAAAGGTTCTTGGCCGCCGGAGGCACGTTCCCCCGTTCTCCTCCCATTATACCACATTCCCCCCGAGTTTGCAAGCCGTTTTTTCCATTTCTTCGCTGTGAGGTACCAACATGAACCAACGTCCTCCCAAATACAGCCGCGCGAAAGCCGCGTTTCACCAGGTCAAGACCAAGCACCGCCTGTTCCTGTTTTACGATCTGCCTGCTTTCCCCATGGACCGCTTGGCAGTAGAGCACTACGTCAGCCGTTGCGCGGGAAACGGCATCGGATGCATCATCCCCTGCCTGCCCAAGGACCTGAAGCCCTCCCCCGAGGTGCTGGACCAGCTCCGTGACCTGTACGAAGTGCTGATCGGAGCCGCGGGCCAGCGCAATATGAAGATCGGCTTCCACCTGGAGCCCATAGTGGAGCAATCTTTCTATATGTCGGAGGCCTCCGCGGCCATTTCCCATACCCGTACCCGTTCTTTGACCCGCCGTGAATACTTCTGCGATCCGGGAGAAAAGCTCTACCTCCAGCTCCATCCGGGCACCCATATGTCGGTCATGGCCTACGATGACGAGCACACCGACATGATCGACCTCCGCCCCTACATCAAGGAGGACGTGGTTTCCTACACCGTTCCCGAGGGCAACTGGACGGTGGAGGAGTATATCTGCACCGATGAGCCCCAGTATGGCGAGGGCCCCAACAATATTTGCAACATCCTCTCCTATGACCACAGCATGGCCTTCCTGACCGCGCTGTTCGACTACATGGGCAATATCTTCAACTCCGCCCTGAGCAGTACCATCACCGAGTTCTTCGTGTCGGATATCTGCTTCCACGGCCCCAACCGCCGCAACTGGGACGAGAACTTCAATCGGGTATTTGAGGAACGCTTCGGCTACGATCCCGCCCCCTTCTATCCCGCCCTGTTCCACTCCATCGGGGAGAAGGACCCTCACCTCAAGGCCCACCTCATGGCCTGCCGCGCCGAAATGCTGCGCTCGGGCTATTTAGCCGCCCTCAAATCCATCTCAAACCGACATGACATCCACCTCATCACCGCCATGGCCGAGCCCAAGCTCCCTGCTTGCTCCTGGCTCAACGGCGATGCCCTGGCGGACAGCGTCCATGCCCCCTGCGCCGTCCAGGAGAAGGCCTACCTCTACGGCACCAATTCCACCCACCTGGCCGCCTCCGCCGCCGATAACTACGGCAGCAAGTACGTCTCCTGCGAGCTGTTCCGCGACTACAACCGCCTCACCACCGACATCGTGTATAAGGATGCCATGAATGCCTTCGGTCACGGAGCCAACCTGCTCCTGGCCCACTGGGGCACCCAGACCATCATGGGCGAGGCTCACCGCCGCCGAAGCGACCGCTTCCGCATGGAGGTGCTGGGCACCGAGGGTAAATACACCTTCCCCGCCTTTGTCTCCCGCGTGCAGGCCCTGCTCCGAGGCGGTAGCCGCGTCAATGATATCGCTATGCTCTACCCCATCTACGCCCTTCATGACAAGGTGTTCCTCTATGACGTACCCAATCCGGACAACAAATTTGAGTACCCCGACACCCCCTTTTCCTGCAACTACATGACGGTGCTCAACACCGTCTCCACCTACGCGGGCCAGGATATCACCATCCTCCACCCCGAGATGGTCAACAGCATTTGCTCCACCAAGGGGGGAAAGTTGTATCTGAAAAACCCCTTTCAGACCCAGAAATTCCGCATTCTGATCCTCCCCGGGGGCGACATGGTCAGCCTCAAGAACATCCGTATGGTCAAGCGGTTTTATGACGAGGGCGGTAAGGTCATCGCCACAGGCACCCTGCCCAAGCTCGCCTTTGAGTACCACATAGACGAGGACGTTCCCGACCCCGACGACTTTATGGGTCTGAACGAGTACGGTACCCCCAATGACCGCGAGGTACGGGATATCATCCACCACATTTTCGGTGACGAGGCCCTGGACAAGAGCATTATTCGCGAGTGCTTCTACAACTCCAACGAAAACGGCGGCGAGGCCTACTATATCACGCCTCACCGCACCGCCGCGGACGGTACCTCCCTGACCGACTGCGTCACCCTGAACAACGTCCTCCAGTCCTTCCGCGTCCCCCTGGATATGTACCTGCCCGAAATGCCCCGCTTTGAGTGCATCGGCGGTTTCAACACCCACCTCAGCGATTTCATTCGCCTGGGCTTGGACAATTTCGTCCCGGGAGGTGGCATGATCTCCCGCATTCACAAGCAGCGCGGCGACCTGGACATCTACTTTTTCTCCAACACCACCAACGTCAACTACGACGATACGGTCTACCTGCGGGGCATCCACTTCCCGGACTACTGGGATCCCCATACGGGACGGACCTACCGTCTCGCCAGCCGTCACGTCCGCTACAAGGGCGAGATCTACACCCGCACCCGTCTCCACATCCCCGCCGAGCACGCGGCCTTCCTCATCTCCCGTCCCAACCGCAAGCGTGCCGAGCGCATCGCCGCCAAAGTCAACTCCCTCCAGGACGTGACCAGCGAGTTTAACATGATGGAGAGTTCGAAGCAGTAGGTATTGGAGAGCGTGCCTCCGGCGGCTTAAGGGCCTTTTGAAAAAGGCCCTTAAGAATCCCCAAAACCTTTGAAAAAAGACTTATGGAAGATGCAAGAGAATACCAAGAGCCATAGGGGCATCACCATGGGGCCCCTGCCCCATTGGTATATGGGACTGTATTCAAGATTTTTATTATAAAATAGTATTATACAAAAAATCCCCCCCGCCATGGCGGGAGGGATTTTTTATTTGTAAGGATTACTCTGCCTTCTTATCGTCAGCGGGCTGATCCTTGACGTAGTCGATCATCTTGATGACAGCGATCTCAGCGCCATCACCGCGGCGGGGACCCATCTTGAAGATCTGGGTGTAACCGCCGTTACGATCGGCATACAGAGCAGCGTACTCGGTGAACACCTTGGTCACCACGCTCTCCTTAGTGATGTAAGCGAGAGCAGCGCGGCGGCTAGCCAGCGTGTTCTTCTTACCGAGGGTAATCATCTTATCTGCGATGGAACGGAGCTCCTTGGCTCTGGTGACAGTGGTCACGACCTGGCCGTTCTCAAGCAGCAGGGTAACCATACCGCGGAGCATAGCTTTTCTCTGGTCGGTAGGTCTGCCGAGTTTTCTGGTACCGGGCATTTTCTTTGCCTCCTTCTGCTGTATACTTAATATCGAATATACGAATGCTTTGGTTTTGCCGACACCCCGAGGGGTGTCGGACACTCCTTACTCCTCTTCCTTCTTAAGGTCGAGGCCCAGGGAGTGCAGCTTCTGAATGACTTCTTCGAGCGACTTCTTACCGAGGTTACGAACCTTGATCATGTCCTCCTCAGTTCGGTTGGTCAGGTCCTCGACTGTATCAATGCCCGCGCGCTTCAAGCAGTTGAAGCTACGAACAGACATGTCAAGCTCCTCAATGGTCATCTCAAGAACTTTTTCTTTCTTAGTCTCTTCTCTTTCGATCATGATCTCGGCCTTCTTCGCTTCATCAGACAAATCCACGAACAAGTTGAGATGCTCGTTGAGAATCTTGGCTCCGAGAGAAATCGCTTCCTTGGCGGAAATGGTGCCGTTGGTCACCACGTCCAGGGTCAGCTTATCGTAGTCGGTGTTACTACCAACGCGGGTGTTCTCCACGTTGTAGCATACCTTATAAACGGGGGTATAGATGGAGTCGGTGTAGATGGTGCCGATGGGAGCGGACACGTTCAAGCCGGCCTGCTCGTTGTGGAGCTGCTTGTTGCGCTCCTGGGACACGTATCCACGGCCACTGTCAAAGACAAGCTCCATGTAGAAACGCTCACTGCCCGACAGAGTCGCGATGTGATGATCGGGATTCAGGATCTCGATATCGGCATCCTGCTTGATGTCACCTGCGGTGATATCACGGTCACCGGTCACGTCGATGATCACGGTCTTGGGGCCGGGGCAATGCAGCTTCGCCGTAATGCCCTTTACGTTGAGCACGATTTCAGTCACGTCCTCTACGATACCGGGGACCGTAGAAAACTCATGAAGGACAGGGCCGTTGGCACCGTCGATCTTGATGCTGGTCACTGCCACGCCGGGCAGGGAGGACAGCAGAACGCGACGCAGGGAGTTACCGAGGGTGATACCGTAGCCCCGTTCCAGAGGCTCTACGATAAAGGTACCGGAGGTACCGTCAACGCTGAGGTTTTCAGTCGTAATATTAGGCTTCTCGATCTCAATCATTCCAAATAAAACCTCCTTCTGTATTTGGGAAAACAGTTTTCCGAAACCGCACGCCGAAGCTTCGGCGACGGTGAACCCGAAGGCGTCGGATCAGCGGGGCGGCGCGGGTTGCCATCCGCCTACTGATGTAAGACCTTAATGGATTACTTGGAATAGAGCTCGACGATCAGCTGCTCGTTGAACTCGAAGTCGATGTCCTCACGAGCGGGCATTGCAACCACCTTAGCGGTGTAGTTCTTCTTGTCAGACTCGATCCACTTAGGGACTCTTGCGCCACCCTCGGACTCGGCCAGACCCTTGAACTTAACGGAGTCACGGCTGGACTCCTTAACAGCGATCACGTCACCGGGCTTCACAACGAAGGAAGGAACGTTAACCTTCTTGCCGTTGACAGTGAAATGGCCGTGCAGGACCAGCTGACGAGCGTCACGACGGCACTCAGCCATACCCATACGGTAAACCACGTTGTCCAGTCTTCTCTCCAGCAGAACCAGCAGGTTCTCACCGGTCATACCCTCCTTGCGAGCTGCCTCGTCGTAGAGGTTTCTGAACTGCTTCTCCAGAACACCGTAGTATCTCTTGGTGGTCTGCTTCTCTCTGAGCTGCATACCGTACTCTCTCATCTTCTTCGCATCAGCGCCATGCTGGCCGGGTGCGGAGGTACGACGCTCCAGAGCGCACTTACCGCTAACGCAGCGATCGCCCTTGAGGTACAGCTTCTTACCTTCTCTGCGGCAGAGCTTGCACGCAGGACCTGTATATCTTGCCATGTTCTTAACTCCTCCTATGAATTAGACACGTCTGCGCTTGGGGGGTCTGCAACCGTTGTGAGGCAGGGGGGTCACATCGCGGATCAGGGTGATCTGCAGACCCACAGTCTCCAGTGCACGGATAGCGGACTCACGACCTGCGCCGGGACCCTTCACGTAAACCTCAACAGACTTCAGACCGTGATCCACAGCGATCTTAGCGGCGGTCTCGGAAGCAGACTGTGCGGCGAAGGGGGTGGACTTACGGGAGCCCTTGAAGCCGAGCTCACCGGCGGAAGCCCAGGAGATGGCGTTGCCATTCACGTCGGTGATGGTAACGATGGTGTTATTGAAGGTGGACTGAATATGCACAGTACCCTTTTCAATATTTTTTCTTTCGCGGCGCTTCTTAATGCCCTTGGACTTATCGTTCTTTGCCATTGCTATGCCACTCCTTTACTTCTTCTTGTTCGCAATCGTCTTTGCAGGACCCTTACGAGTTCTTGCATTGGTCTTGGTGCGCTGACCTCTTACAGGCAGGCCCTTTCTGTGACGAATGCCGCGGTAGCAGTTGATCTCAACCATGTTCTTGATGTTCAGGGACACCTCACGGCGAAGATCACCTTCCACAGTGTAGGACTTTTCGATCTCATCACGGAGCTTTGCAATCTCGTCCTCGGTCAGATCCTTTGCACGGGTATCAGGATTGATACCGGTAGCAACCAGGATATCGTTGGCGCTCTTGCGGCCGATTCCGTAGATGTAGGTCAGAGCGATCTCTACGCGCTTGTTGTTCGGAATATCAACACCAGCTATACGAGCCATTCTTTTTCACCTCTCTGTGTGATTTTGTTTCATCCCGCAGGATGCGCCCGCTCTTAGGCGGGTCTTGGTGTGTGTTGTGTGTAATGGTAGTTGGGAAAAAGGCAATCAACCCTGTCTCTGCTTGTGCTTGGGGTTCTCGCAGATGACCATGATCTTACCTTTTCTCTTGATGATCTTGCACTTCTCGCAGATCTTCTTAACGGACGGCTTCACTTTCATTTGTGATTACCATGCCTTTCTCTGAAATGGGGATATCTTTAATTACTTGGAACGCCAGGTGATGCGACCCTTATCCAGGTCGTAGACCGAGACCTCAATGGTCACGTGGTCACCGGGCAGAATACGGATATAGTTCATACGCAGCTTGCCCGAGATGTGAGCGGTCACGATGTGACCGTTGGGCAGGCGTACCTTGAAGGTCGCGTTGGGAAGAGCCTCCTCAACCACACCCTCAAATTCAATGACATCATCCTTCGCCATGAAGAATTCCTCTCTTGTATCTGATATTTGGTTGTTGGGGATTGACTCTCATCAGAAATCCTTCTCGATGAGGGTCAGATTGATGATACCGTCCCCCGTTAGGGCCACCGTGTTTTCGTAGTGAGCCGACAGGGAGCCGTCAGCGGTCTTGACCGTCCAGCCGTCTTTGAGTTCACGTACCGTCTCGCCGCCGATATTGACCATAGGCTCAATAGCCAGGACCATACCGGCACACAGACGGGTGCCGCGGCCCGGAGTACCGTAGTTGGGTACGTCAGGGGACTCGTGAAGCTCATGGCCGATGCCATGACCGATGTAACGCTTGACGGTGGAAAAGCCGTTGCTGACGACCAGACCATCAATAGCCGCGCCCACGTCTCCCAGCCGATTGCCGACCTGCAGGGCGGCTACACCGGCGAAGAAGCTGTCTCGGGTGACCTCGATGAGCTTGCGAGCCTCATCGCTGACCCGTCCCACCGCAATGGTCCGGGCGCTGTCGCCGTGGAAGCCCTGATAGAAGGCTCCGACGTCGATCTTGACGATATCGCCCTCCTCAAGGTATCTCTTCTTGGAAGGGATGCCGTGGATGACCTCATCGTTGATGGAAATGCAAGCACTGGCAGGAAATCCGCCGTACCCGAGGAAGGAAGGCTTAGCCCCCGCCTTCTCGATGTGCTCCCGCACGTAGCGGTCGAGCTCATAGGTCGTGATACCGGGTCGGACGTGGTCACGGGCGACGAGCAATGCCTCGCCCGTGATGCGTCCGGCTTCCTTCATGATCTTGATCTGATCAGCATTTTTGAGTTGGATCATGAGATGAAACCTCGACTTGAAAATCAGTCAGCGCACTTGACCTCAGCAAGAGCAGCCAGTACGGCGGCGGAGGTGTCCTCCACCTCCTCGCGGCCTTCAACGGTCAAAAGGATGCCCTTTGCGCCGTAGTAGTCCTTGAGGGGCTCGGTCTGTGCGTGGAAGGTGTCCAGTCTCTTGCGGACCGTAGCCTCTGCGTCATCATCGCGGATATAGAGCTCCGCACCGCACTTATCGCAGATGCCCTCGGTCTTGGGGGGGAGGTAAGCCACATGGTAGGAGGCACCGCAATGGCAGACGCGACGTCCGCTCATGCGCTCGACGATCTTCTCGTCAGCGACCTCCAGACTCAGGACTACGTCCATCTTGATACCCATGGTGTCGAGAGCCTCGGCCTGGGGGATGGAACGGGGGAAACCGTCGAGGATAAAGCCATTCTTGCAGGAATCGCTTGCCAGCTTCTCCTTGATGAGACCGATCACAACCTCATCGGGGACCAGCTTGCCGGCATCCATATAGCTCTTAGCCTCAAGGCCGAGCTGGGTGCCTTCCTTGATAGCGGCGCGCAAAGCATCGCCGGTAGAGATGGCGGGAATGCCATACTTTGCACAGATGTTCGCGGCCTGGGTACCTTTTCCCGCACCGGGAGCGCCCAATAAAATCAGTTTCATGTTGTTATCTCCTCCGTATCAGATTGAAGGGGTGTCATAGGGGTTAACAGAATGTTTGTTCATACGGACCATGACTCGTGGCTACAGCGTGAATCAATCAAGGAAGCCCTTGTAGTTACGCAGAGTCATCTGAGCCTCCAGCTCGCGGAAGGTCTCAAGAGCGACGCCGACCACGATTAGGAGAGAGGTACCGCTGAATGCCAGCTCGGAGATACCCACACCGTCGATGGCATACCAGATGGCATTGACGATCATGGGAAGACCGGACAGGCCGCACAGGAAGATCGCACCCAGCAGAGTGATTCTGTTGAGGATCTTCTTGATATAGTCAACCGTGGGCTTACCGGGACGGATACCGGGGATGGCACCGCCGTTATTGCGCAGGTTGTTGGATACTTCCACGGGATTGAAAGAAATCGCGATGTAGAAGTAAGCGAATGCTACGATCAGAATGATCTGAAGAGCAATATAGGGGAAAGTAGTGTGTCCCAGGTAGTTGGTGACGAACTTACCGAAGCCCGAGTTGGGGACGAAGCCCGCAATGGTGGGCAGGATGGACACGATGGAGCTGGCGAAGATGACGGGCATAACGCCGGCCATATCCAGCTTCAGAGGCAGGGTGGAGGACTGACCACCGTACATCTTACGGCCGACCACGCGCTTAGCGTACTGGACGGGGATACGACGCTCGGAGTTGGAGAACCAAACCACTGCGATCACGGCGAACAGGAGGATCGCCAGGAAGAGCACCAGCAGAACGGCACCGATGGGCCACTGGATTGCCTTCCAATTCTCGGTGCCCTTCTCGATGAATACGTTCCAACGAGTGAAGCAACGAGTCCAGATGTTGCCTGCCATAACGGGCAGACGGGCGATGATGTTGGCGAAGAGGATGATGGAGATACCGTTACCGATACCGTGCTCATTGATCTTCTCAGCCAGCCACATGATGACCGAAGCACCTGCGCAGTAAGCCAGAACCAGCACTGCGTAAGCGAAGAACTTCTGCCAAGCGGGCCATGCGGCTTCACCGGTCAGAGAGTTGAAGCTCAGCATACCGGTGGTGTTGGCCATCAGCATGGTGTAACCGATGGAGGTAACCAGTGCCAGGACAACGGTGAGTCCACGGGTGATCGCGGACAGCTTCTTCTTACCGGCCTCGCCTTCCTTAGCCCACTCTTCGAACTTAGGAATAGCGATGGTCAGAAGCTGAATCACGATGGAAGCCGTGATATAGGGAGATACGGACAGAGCGAACAGGGTAGCCTGAGAGAGAGCGCCACCCGAGAGGGTGTTCCACCAGCTCAGAGCACTGCCGCCTGCGCCGAACATAGACTGAAGTGCATCGGGATTGATCCAAGGCATAGGAAGGTTAGAGCCCAGACGGTACAGGATGACGATCATCAAGGTGAAGAGGATCTTGCTTTTCAGCTCGGGAATTTTCCACGCGTTTTTTAACGTCTGAAACATACCTTATACCTCCTCTGCATGTCCACCTGCTGCTGTAATCTTCTCCTTAGCTGCTGCCGAGAAAACGGTAGCCTGAACAGTCAACTTCTTAGTGAGCTCGCCGTCACCAAGAACCTTGAGGCCATCGAATGCCTTGCGAATGATCTTCTTTGCGAGCAGAGTCTCCAGGTTAACGGTCTCGCCGTCCTGGAAGTACTTGTTGAGGGTCTCAACGTTCACGATTGCGTAAACAGTAGCGAACTTGTTGTTGAAGCCTCTCTTGGGGAGCTTACGGTACAGGGGGAGCTGGCCGCCCTCGAAACCGGGACGGACACCGCCGCCCGAACGGGCGTTCTGACCCTTGTGGCCCTTACCGGCGGTCTTACCGTTACCGGAGCCGGGACCTCTACCAACGCGGAAGGACTCTCTGGTGGAGCCCTCAGCGGGTCTCAGTTCATTGAGTTTCATGTTTGTTCTCCTCCTTATCAGTCGTTAACGGTCTCGACCGCAACCAGGTGAGCGAGAACCTTGATCTTGCCGGCGAGAACAGCGTCATCAGCGTGAACGATGCTGTCGCCGATCTTGCGCAGACCCAGGGACTGAGCCGTAGCCTTCTGGTTGGGCTTAGCGGCGATCAGACTCTTCTTAAGTGTTACCTTCTTCATGTCATGCGCCTCCTTATGCCTTAACCTGCTCCACGGGGATGTCACGGATCTTCGCAACTTCCTCTGCGGTGCGGAGCTCTGCCAGACCTGCCATGGTAGCCTTCACCACGTTGGTGGGGTTATCGGAACGCAGGCACTTAGCACGAATGTTGGAGATACCGGCGCACTCCAGAACGGCACGCACCTTGCCACCGGCGATGATACCGGTACCGAGGGCAGCGGGCTTGAGCATAACGCGGCCGGCGCCAAACTCACCGGTAACCTCGTGGGGAATGGTGGTACCCTTGAGGGAGACGGTGATCATATTCTTCTTTGCATCCTCAATTCCCTTGCGGATTGCCTCGGGAACCTCGGCTGCCTTACCAAGACCAACACCGACGTGACCGTTCTCGTCGCCTACAACCATGAGAGCTGCGAAACGAGCAACACGACCACCCTTAACGGTCTTGGAAACACGGTTCAGAGCGACGAGCGTTTCCTTCAGCTCGACCTCTGCCGGATTAAACTTGTTAGCCATAGTTTTGTTTCCTCCTAAAAGTTACTCAGACACCCGGCCGGGGTGTAAGAGCGTGTACAAACCGAACCGATCCGACCTCTTGCCGGATGGGCTTCCGTGGGGATCCGCGGCATCTGCCGCGAAATCCGCCAGGACAATCAGAACTTCAGGCCGCCCTCGCGAGCACCCTCAGCCAATTCCGATACACGTCCGTGATAAAGGTAGCCGCCTCTGTCGAACACGACTTCGGTGATTCCCTGTGCGATTGCCTTCTCGGCAATCATCTTACCGATCTCTCTTGCGGCAGCCTTGTTGCCGCCATTGCCCTCAAAGCCGGCACCGTAAGTAGAAGCGGCAACGAGAGTCACGCCCTTCACATCGTCGATGATCTGAGCACTGATATTAGCATTGGAGCGATACACAGCCAGGCGGGGACGAGCAGCGGTACCGGAGATCTTGCTGCGGATACGGATGTGTCTCTTCTGTCTGGCCTGGTTTTTATCCTTCTTGCTTACCATTTCATTCCACTCCTTTCAATTACTTACCGGTCTTACCGGCCTTGCGGCGAACGTTCTCGTCGATGTAACGAACGCCCTTGCCGTGGTAGGGCTCGGGAGGTCTCTTGCTGCGGATAACCGCTGCAGCCTGACCGACTTCCTGCTTGTCAATACCCTTAACCACGATGATCATGCTGGAGCTGACCTTCTCGGTGGTCAGCTTGTCGATACCGGCCTTCTTGATCTCGTCCTCGGAAGGAACCTCGTACTTGATGGTGGCGGTATCCTGCAGGATGAACTTATCCTGGGGCAGACCGCTGCCGGGCATCAGAGAATGACCGAGGAACAGCTGGAGGGTCTTGCCCTGCTTAACGGCCTTGTAACCAACGCCGATGATCATGAGAACCTTCTCATAGCCCTTAGAAACACCGGTGACCATATCCTGGAGAAGAGCGCGGGACAGACCGTGTACAGCCTTGTCCTCCTTCTCGTCGGTGGGACGGGTGACGTGAACCTGGTTGCCCTCAATGGCGAAGCTCATTCTCTCATTGAAGGTCTTCTCGAGAGTACCCAGGGGGCCCTTCACGGTGATGTGGTTGCCTTCTGCAATCTGAACAGTTACGCCGGCGGGGATAGCCACAGGCATTCTACCAATTCTAGACATATTCTATACCTCCTGTCCAATTACCAGACAAAGGCCAGGACTTCGCCGCCCACGTTGAGGGTGCGAGCCTTCTTGTCCGTCATAACGCCCTTAGAGGTAGAGACGATCGCGATACCGAGACCGTTCATAACCTTGGGCATATCCTCGCAGCTTGCGTAGATACGCAGACCGGGCTTGGAAACGCGCTTGATCCCACGGATGACCTTCTGCTTACCGGGCAGGTACTTGAGGGTCACGCGGATGGTGCCCTGCTTGCCGTCATCAACAACGGTGTAGCCCTTGATGTAGCCTTCCTCGGTGAGGATCTCAGCGATGGCCTTCTTCATATTGGATGCCGGAATGTCAACGGTAGCGTGCTTTGCGGTATTCGCATTGCGGATTCTGGTGAGCATATCGGCAATTACATCTGACATTTGCATTTCTATTTCCTCCTGATGCAAGTTATCATTATCTTGCTGCCACTGTTTGTGGCGGCGTATCGGGGGTTAAGAGCAGACCGGGCGCGCGCTGACGCATCTGCGCAGGCGACCGACACTGTCTCGCCGTGGTGGTAGGTCTCGCTACCCCGCGAGCTTGCCATATCCGGCCTGTCTTCCTACCGATAGGTGGGGGTCCCGTCCGAGGCGTTCCGCCGTCGGACAGGGTGGGTTGGAATTCCTTTAGCCCGGAATTACCAAGAGGACTTCTTCACGCCGGGGATCTCGCCCTTGTAAGCGAGATTACGGAAGCAGATACGGCAGATACCGTACTTGCGAAGGTAACCGTGAGGACGACCGCAGATCTTGCAGCGGTTGTAAGCGCGGGTAGAGAACTTAGGCTCTGCCTGCTGCTTGTTGATCATAGACTTCTTTGCCATTATCCGTTACCTCCTATTAGTCTTTTGCGTAGGGTGCGCCCATCAGACGGAGCAGCTCACG
>CAYRTP010000062.1:0-12500 GCA_964427175.1 uncultured Clostridium sp.
TTTCCAATTGTCAAGGGGGTTTTGCAAAGTTTTTTTACTTTGGAGTTGTTGGCAGTTTGGCATAATTTTGTCGTTGCCCGGTTGTGCATATTTGCCAGTTTTTGGCAGGAGTTGACGGGTTTGGGCGGAATTTAAAGGCCGTAGCCCCCGTTCAGAAGCTACGGCCTTTGTTTTTTGTCAATCCGGCTCTCCCATCATCTCATGCAAATTGATGGTTTCAATTCCTTCCCGCATCGCGTACGTATAGGTAAAAGCGGTTCCGCTCTGACTGCGCGCGCAGTACGCCACGCAAACATCACTCCCATCCACCAGCGCACGATCCCGCTCCTGCATACATCCTTCAACGTAGCTATCAAACAGGAACTCGGCGTAGTCCGCGTTTTGCATTATATAATGGTAGGTTTGAATCGACGCCATATCCCAGGTCTCGGTTTGGTTCTTGCATGGGAGCACCAGTTCCAGTTGAATCTCGGGATAGGTTTCCTTCATATTCAATATCGTCAGCGCGGCTACGGTATCGAAACCCTGGGCTCCGCCCGCCCGAAAGACCGTCGCGCCCCGCTCGCAGAGCTCTCCGATCACCCTTTCCAGTAACTCAGTCAGGCGTTCCATCGCCTCATCCGAAATTTCCCGATGGCCCGTAAAGCACACGGTTCGGACATTTTTCTCCACACTTTGATTAAGTTCTTCCATCTTTTTCGATCTTTTTATCAATCATTTGTTTCTTTTTCAACAATCAATTTGGCACTCGCGGCATCAATCTGAATTTCCATGCGGCCATCGCCCCACTTGCGGTCGGATCCCACATCAAAACCTCGGATGTCCACACGATCGCTCAGCGCGTCGGTGTGTACACGGAAGCCCGTGGTGCTTTCGGGCAGGATCAGGGTCACGTCTCCGCTCACCGTATCCACCTCCACGGAATCCGCCTGCTCGGTCAGCCGAACCTCGGCTCTTGCCGAAACGCAATCAATGGAAAGATCTTTGACAGAGCCTTCAAACGCCAGGTTGCCGCTCACGGTTTCGATATCAACCGTACCAAAGCTTCCCTTCATGTCTACGTTTCCCGAAACCGTCTCAATATCCAGCTCGCGGGCAGGCACCGAAATCGATTGGGTAGCGGACACTGCCGAAATGTGGACCTCGTCCAGCCCAAGAGCCATGGAGGACGGGATTTCCACCGTCAGGTCCTTCCGCGCGGAGGAGACACTTCCAAACAAAACCGGCTTGGAGTATTTAATGGTAAGCTCGCCCTCCTCCACCTTCCAGCGGAGCATTTGATCGTCATCGTCACCGTCATATGTCTCGGAGATCACGATTTCGTCTCCCTCGCCTTGGATCACGGTGACTCGTCCGGCCACCCACTCAATGGAGATTTCGTTGATCGTCTCGCGGGTGGAGCCGTTTCCGACCCGATAATTTGCTTCGTCATACCAGTAGCCGCCGATGTTGATACCGCCAAACCCGCCGCCCAGGCCGTTCCATACCATTGCCAAGGCAAACACACCCGTCAACAGGCAGAAGACCAGGGACCAGATCACGATCCGTACCACCGCGGAGGTGGAGACGGGGCGTTTTCTTTCATTATTATATGCATCGTTGCTGTATATGTTGCTCATCTCTTACCTCCTTAAATCGAAGATGGCTTTGATGATGTTATCCAGGGCCGTGACAATGAGGAAGATCATCCAGGTAACGTGCCACGCTCCCGTAGCGAAGCTGACCAGCAGGTACACACAGACCGTCAGCACCCACAGGGCACCGCTGATCGCCTTATACACGGGGGAGCGGCCGGGACGGCCGTCCCGTCTGCCGTTACCGCGAGTATCCTCATCGTCATCATCTTCATCGTCATCATCGTCGTCGTCTTTTTCCCAATTCTCCACGTTGGCACCGAATTTCGGTTTGGACATGGAATTGTGAATGATGGCAAAGGTTGCGGCCGCGATCATGCCGAACATGAGGATCAATCCGATACTTGAGCCTACGCGGCCCGCCACATTCTCCAAAATCGCCAGGGGCAGCCAGCACAGGATGTACATGGCTACCGCCACAGCCGTAACCACCGCCGAGCGTTCCCGATAGCGTCGGACGGTCTCCCGCTCCTCGGGGGTCAGGGGACGTTTCCCACTTTTAGGCGGAGGGGGCGTTGCGGTTTTCTTCTCGAATCCGTCCGCGGAGGCTCCGCCCACCACCGAATCCAGCAGCTCGCTGATGTCCCCCACGCCAGCCACGGCGATGTTATAGGCCGCCGCGGGGGTTTTTCCCTTGGCGATCAGATCGTCATAGCGATCGCAGAGGTTTTGCAGCATTTCCTCTTTCAGCTCCCGCAGACGCTCGTTATAGGGGGCTCGCCCCTCGGCATCCGCGAAGATGGTGTCGATATACTCTCTCAATTTGTGTTTCATAAGATCACTCCTTCCTCAAATCCTTTGGGCTCCCGGATCTTCCGGGTCAGTGTCATCGGTATTTCCGAAGCGGATCAGCTTTTCGATCAGACTACTGGCCTCCTGCCACTCCTGCATCATGCGGCGGTAGGCCGCTCGCCCTCCGGGGGTGATGGCGTAATAACGCCGCCGCGCGCCCGTGGCCTCGTTGCCCCAGTAGGAGCGGATGTAACCCGCCTCCTCCAGCCGCTTGAAGGCGGTATAGAGGGTGGCCTCCTTCAGCTCGTAGCGGCCGTCGGTCAGGTCGCAGAGGGTGCGGTTGATGCGGTAGCCGTAGCTGTCCTCATGCAGGAGTGCCGCCAGAATGATGGTATCGGTATGCCCGCGGATCAGATCAGCCGTGATGGACATAGGCTCACCTCCTTTTCGGTATTTCTTGGTCCGATTCTATTATATCATAAGTTACCTCGCCTGTCAAGGTATTTCATAAAAATATTTATTACAAATTTTCGAAATATTCTTTTATCGAAATCCCGAAAATTCCCTTCCCTATTGCATAATCGGAAACTTTATGTTATAATAGGGACAGAACCCCATTCCGCCCACAACACCCTACGAAAGGATGCCGTTACTATGAAAAAGAAACTATGGATCATTCTGGCCGCACTGCTGACTCTGCCGATGGTTATGGCCGCGTGCCAACAAACGCCCCAATCCGCCGAAACCACCGCCGAGGAGTACGCGAGTGCATCCCTCCCCGAGACCGAGGAGGAAACCGAGCCCGCAACCGAACCCGCGACCAATGCGGAAACCGAAGCTGAGCTTCCCGCCCCCGGCAGTGTGGAACTGACCTCTGATGTCACGATCTACTGCCCCTTTGACCGCAACCGTACCCTGAACAAGATCGCCAAAAATCTGGCGGATACCATACAGGCAAAGACAGGCATCCGACTCAAGGTGGTCTACGGCGGCGACGAGCCCGTGGCCCCTTCGGATTCCGAGATCATTCTGGGCTATGACAACACCCGAGAGGCCGCCGTCTCCGCCTACCGTGCCACTCCCGTCGGCGGCTACGGCATCTACACCGAGGGGAAAAGCGTCATCCTCACCGCTTGGGACAATGACGATATTCAGTCCGCCGCCACCCTGTTTTTGGAGAACTGCCTTGTTCAAACGGGGGATCGCTGGTATATGCTGCCCCAATCGGTAGCCGCTGATGCCGAGGAGCCTGCCGCGGCAGCCCTGTCAGCCTACCGCTTTGTCTACGCCGCCGACGCGGACGAAAACTTCATAAACGTCTTCATCCCCAATCTGCAGGCATACGTACTAAACACCTACGGTGTCCGCATCTCGGCCGTCAGCGATGCCGAAGCCCCCACCGACTACGAGCTGGTGCTCGGCCAAACCAACCGCACCACCGACGAAGTCAAGCCCTTCCTGGAGGGGGATACCGCCCTGTTGCCCCGTCAGCGAGCCGTGATCCCTTCGGGAAGCAGGTTCTTCATCCTTGCGGACAACGAGACGGGCATTTCCATGGGCATTGCCCATATTTTGAACAGACTGGAGACCCACCTCATCGGGCAGGGCACCGTTCTCCACGCGATTGCTCCCGTTTCCCTGGCAACGGGCGGCGAGGTCTACGTCAACGCCCCCTCGTCTACCGAGGACAAGGCCGAATTGGCCGAGGGTGCGGAGCTTCGCATCATGTCCTACAACATCCTGAATCAGGACTATGTTCCCGATAATCCCCTGTCCCCCGAGCGGGGCCGTTGGTTCACTGATATTCTGAGCTACTATATGCCCGACGTAGTGGGCGTACAGGAGGCCAATTTGGCCTGGCACCAAAGCTTTGACGTGTATCTGAGCCTGAGCGGCATCTACCGTCCTGCCTGCCGCTACCACGACGGTGTCCATACCGCTCAGACCACCTTCCTCTACAATTCTCTGACCGTCAAGCTCATCGAGGAATACGTGGTCCACTACACCGACTGGGAGGACAGCGATATCCGCGTGGTGTCCATCGCGGTTTTTGAGACCCTGGCCGACGGCAAGCGTTTCGTCATGACCAACACCCATCCCGCTCCCCACGCCCAGCACTACAGCGACCACATGGTGGAGCTGAACCGCATCCTGACAGCGGAGTTGGCCA
Organism: uncultured Clostridium sp.; assembly: GCA_964427175.1. Taxonomy (GTDB): domain Bacteria; phylum Bacillota; class Clostridia; order Oscillospirales; family CAG-272; genus CAMEON01. The sequence goes on from CAYRTP010000062.1 coordinate 4,537, forward strand.
AGTACGAGGGTCTACCCGTCATCATGACGGGTGACTTCAACACCCGCGAAAATCAGGAAGAATACACTACCCTCACGACCACCCAGGGGGTACGGGATGCCCGCTATGACGAGGGCGTGGAACTGGTGCGGGATGTCCGCACCTACACCGTCCTTCCCGACGGCGAAGCCGTGGGCGGTTCCATCATCCAGGCCGCGAACAACAATATTGACCACATCTTCATCAATAGCAAGGTACAGGCCAAGTTGTTCAACGTGGTCATTGATCACGGCGTAACGGATCTTTCGGACCATCTGCCCATTTACACGGACATTGCCTTCAAGTGAGATAAAAAAGGAGCCTAACGGCTCCTTTTTTCACCTCACACGTCCCGCCGTCCCTCCAGGGCGCGGAACAGGGTGACCTCGTCGGCGTATTCAATGTCGGTGCCCACCGAGATACCGAAGGCCAGTCGGGTGACCTTGATCCCCAGGGGACGAAGCCGGTGGGCGATGTACATGGCGGTGGTCTCCCCCTCCACGTCGCCGCCCGTGGCTACGATAACCTCCTTAACCTCTCCTTCATTAACGCGGGCCAACAGCTCCTTGATCTTGAGCTTGTCGGGGGTCATGCCGCTCAAGGGAGACAACAGACCGTGGAGCACGTGGTAGGTGCCGCGGTACTCCCGCACCTTCTCCATGGAGATGACGGTCTTGGGGTCGGACACCACGCAGATAACGCCGTGATCCCTTGTCTCGTCATTGCAGACGTAGCAGAGATCGCGGTCGGTGAGGTTCTGACAGACGGGGCAGAGATGGATCTTGTCCTTGGCATCCACGATGGCGCGGGCAAAATCGGCGGCCTCCTCATCGGTCATATCCAGCACCGAAAAAGCCATGCGGAGGGCACTCTTGCGTCCCACTCCGCCCAGCTTGCCGAACTGCTCGGCCAGATTTTGCAGGGATTCGATGTACTCGGCCATATCAGAACAGACCGGGCATATTCATGGAGCCCGTGATCTTCTCCATCTCGCGGGAGTTGGTCTCCTCCACCCGCTTGATAGCCTCGTTCACGCCGGCCACCAGGATGTCCTGCAGGGTCTCCACGTCATCGGGATCCACCACCTCGGGGTCGATGTCGATGGACAGGACCTCCTTCTTACCGTTGATCTTGACGGTGACCACGCCGCCGCCTGCCTTGATCTCGTACTCGCAAGCGTCCAGCTCCTCCTGCTTGGCGGCCATATCCTCCTGCATCTTCTGTGCCTGGCGGATCATAGCCTGCATATTCTGGGCTCCGCCGCCCACTCCCTTAGGTAAATTTGCTCTCATGATGATATTCTCCTATATTTTTAAATTTTTATTTCAATATAATATAACGGGATCACTCCTCGGCGGCCTCAATGATCTCGTCGATCAGAGAGCCCTCAGTCTTGACGGTGTCCTCCACCTCGTAGAGGATGTCCGAAGTATCCAGCTTACGTCCCAGGCAGACCGACAGCGCGGCGCGGAGTGCCTCGGGAGCTCCCTCGCGGGAGACCATGGAACGGATGAAGTCGCTTTCCAGCTTGATGATGACCCGCCCCTCCTCGGTGGTGTAGGCCTTAGCCGAAACCAGGAAGGATGCCGCCATACGGCTGGTGTCCCGCACCCGATCCACCGCCTCGGTCCAGGTCTTGATGGGACGGAGGACTCGCTTGCTTGCGGCAGGTGCCACAGGGGCAGGCGTAGCTTTCGGTGCGGGGGCAGGCTTGGGGACCGGGGCCTGTGCCACGGGTTTAGGTGTGGGTACTTCCCTCCTGGGCGGAGTCTGTGCCGCAGGCGAGTTCTGTACCACAGGGGCGTAGGGATCCACGGGAGGCTCCCACAGGTCCATAGGGGGTTCCTCCATGGGAGGGATATCCATGGGGAAATCCTCCGCGAAAGGAGCCGCTTGCTCGGCCGCTTGGGGAGCGGGCTGTGTGACGGTTTGGGCGGGGATGCCCACCAAAAGCTGTTCTTCCACACGGGAAAGGCGGGTCAGGATGGACTCCGCCGAGGTGTCCAGCGCGGGGTCACAGAGACGGACCAGGGTGATCTCAGCCACCGTCCGCTTGACCGAGTAGGCCTTCTGCATGGCGAACAGCGCGTCCTCCAGCAGTCCGATGTGGAACAGCATGGCCTCCTTGGTGAACCGCGCGGCGGCGGCAACCAGGGTTGTATGCTCGCTGTCGGTGAGGTCCAGGTATTTGGAGGAATCCTTGACGGTCTTGGTGACCAGCATATCCCGATAGTAGCCGATGAGCTCCTGCCAGAACACCGCGGGGTCGCGGGAGGCGGAAACCATATCGTCCACGATCTCGAACAGGGTATCGAAATCCTTGTCCGCGATGGCGTTGACCACGCGGGCGGTGCCCTCGCGGCCCGTGGTGCCCACGGTTCGGGTCACCAGCTCGGGGGTCACAGGGAGTCGGGAGCCCGCGCAGAGCTCCAACAAGCTGACGGCATCCCGCATACCGCCCTGGGCCTGGCGCGCGATGAGGCGGGCGGCCTCGTCGTTCAGCTCGATCCCCTCCTCGCGGGCGATGAGATGAAGTCTGGCACAAAGGTCGGCGGTGGAGATACGGCGGAAATCAAAGCGCTGGCAACGGGAAATGATGGTGGCGGGGAGCTTTTGGAGCTCGGTGGTAGCCAGGATGAACACCACGTGCTCGGGGGGCTCCTCCAGGGTCTTCAGCAGGGCGTTGAAGGCCGACGTGGAGAGCATATGGACCTCGTCGATGATGTAGACGCGGTACTTCAGCTCGGAGGGGGCGTAGATGACCTCGTCACGGATGTCGCGGATGTCGTCCACACCGTTGTTGGACGCGGCATCCATCTCCAGCACGTCGGTGGCACTGCCCAGGTCAATGGAACGGCAGGCGGCGCACCCCCCGCAGGGGCCTGCGGCCGTGGGATGCTCACAGTTGACCGCCTTGGCTAAGATCTTGGCGCAGGAGGTCTTGCCCGTTCCGCGGGATCCGCAGAACAGGTATGCGTGGGAGAATTTTCCCGTGGCGCACTGGTATTTCAGGATGGACGTGATGTGGTCCTGACCGCTGACCTCGTCGAAATCGCGAGGGCGCCATTTGCGGTATAGAGCTTGATGCACGGGTTTTTCCTCCTTACTCGTTTATTTCAGGTTGATGGTCAATCCTCGGACTCAAGCGACAGGATCCCCCGCTCGTCCTCAGTCAGACGGACCAGAGCGGGCTTGCAGTTGAAGCCGAGATTGCCCGTGGGAGCGAACAGGGTGGTCCAGACCTTCCCTTCCTTGTCCACGAACAGGTTATTGTGTCCGCCGTTACGCAGAAGCAGGCGGGTCTCGCTGTAGGGCCCCATCAAATTGTCGGAGACAGCGATCATGGAGTCATAGGTGGCGATCAGATTGCCGTTTGCGTCGTAGGACTGGTTATAGGTGGCGGCGGTGAGGTAATACTTGCCGTTGTGCTTCAGAATGGAGCCCCCCTCAAAGCCCACGGGCAAGCCGTCCGAGGCGCCCGAGAAGATCAGGGTATAAACACCGTCCCGCTCAAAGGTGATGAAACCCTCCAGGACCACGGCGCAAACCCCATCCCCCGCAGGGAGGGTCAGGTCGGTCGTCTTCAGCACGTCGCTTCGGATGACTTGGGTGGCGGCCTTATCGGCGTAGTAGGTGATCCGCAGACCGCTCATACGCTCGGAGGTCTCCGCAAGGATAGCCTGCTCCTGCTCGTTGTAATCCAGCAGGGCCATCAGACCATCGTGGTCAAGGATGGGAGCCTCGGTTGCGGTGTCGGCAGTCATGTTCATATCCATAGTCGCGTCCTCCCGAATCTGGGGTTCAAAAAACATTCCATAAAAAAACAGTACCTCTGCTGTGAAAGAAGACCATACACCCATCCCTCGGGTGTCACACCCCCGCGATCTTTCAATTCCTTGCTCAGAACAGGCAACCTCGCGGCACATCCGGTTTACCGCTTAATGCTGCTTGATCCCTCACCTGACATGGTTCACGGCTCCGCATTGCGCAAGACCCATTCCTCAACACAAGAAAAAGAACTCAATTCGGAGAAGATCGGCTCTCAGGAGGGGAATCCACCCCTGCTGTAGCGGGTTGCAGGTACAGGGCTCCGCTATCTCCCCGGCTGGTATGGCCTACTTTCACAGCAGAAGCACTGCTGTATCGGGTATTATACCACACTTTTTGAAATTTTGCAAGGGGTATTTGAAAGATTCAAGGAAATTTCACATTTGGGAAAAATTCGGTCAAAATTCAAGTGCAGTCTCACGTTTTCACCAAATTTCTTTCATAAACAGGCTGTACGCGCCCAAACACACACAGCCTGTCCTGTTTCCCAAAGTTCTTTGGAGTCCTTAGAACCTTTCTTGGAAGAAAGGTTCTGAGCGGGGGTCAGGGGCAGAGCCCCTCGCTCCCCTCGACCCCTGGTCAGACTCTCTCCAACATTCCCTTCAGATTCTCATAGCCCTTGGCGATGGCGTAGAGGCAGTCCTCGGAGCCCTCAAACTCGATGGAGCAGTAGCCGTCATAGCCGGCTCTCTTGAGAATCTGCAGGCACTTCTCCACGGCAACGTCGCCCTCACCCACGATGGCACCCTTGAAGTAGTTGCAGCCGCGGGTCTGACCGAAGCCGGGGGCGGGGGTGGTGGACTTGTACATATCCTTGGCGTGAACGTGGAAGGCGTAGGGAGCCACACGGGAAACGGCGGTCTCGCTGTCCTCGTCGGCGCAGACGAAGTTGCCTACGTCCACCAGCAGACCGTAGTTGTCATGGGCCACAGCGTTGAAAAGCTGCTCCACACGGTAGGAGTCCTGGGCGATGAAGCCGTGGTTCTCGGTGCAGGTCTTGACACCCTTGGTGGCGGCGTACTCGGTGACAGCACGGGCATTAGCGGCAATGGTGGGGAGCATCAGACCAAAGGAACGGGAGGTCCCGGTCTTGCCCAGGCCATAGCATACGTCATGGCGCATGACACCGCAACCCAGAATGGCGGCGATGTCCACCTGGCCCTTGAGGCGGGCGACCTCGGCGGCGGAGGCCTCGGGGTCGGCGTGGTAGAGGTTGGCACCGATGGTGTAGGCGTTGATGGTCATGCCGTACTTCTCGGCCTCCTCACGGAGCTTGTAGGCGTACTTGACCTGCTCCTCGTAGGTGGGAGCGGGCATATCCAAAAATTCAATGGCCTCGAAGCCCATGTCGTGGGCCTGCTTGATGAGGTCCATGTGGGCCAGCTTGCCGGCGGCAACGTACTGATGGAAGGAGTAGGAGCTGACAGAGATTTTCATGGTTAAAACCTGGCTTTCGCTGGGCGAAAGCATCCTTTCTTACGTAGTTTGAGTCATTCACAGGATCTCCTGCGGTTTAATCCAACCCAAAGGTCTTTTCCTTCAGGTCGAGATAGTACAAATAATTTTCGGGCATCACGTCCGGCGGACAGCGGTGGTCGCAGAACGGGATATAGCCTCCCCGCGCCACAAGGGGCTCCAGGGTCTTCATGTAGGCCTTGATGGCCTCCTTGCCCTCGATCATCTTCATTTTATCAAAGCCGCCCATGATGCGTAGATCCTTGCCGTACTCGGCAAACAGCTCGGCGGGATGGGCGCAGGAGTTGACCTCATAGGGGAACAGACAGTTGATGCCCGCGTCCAGGAAGTAGGGCAACAGGGGGCGCACGTCTCCGTCGCAGTCGGTGTACCAGACGTTCACGCCGTACCGGTGGAGCTTACTACCGATCCGCTTGTAGCAGGGATAGACCACGGATTTGAAGAAATCCATGGACACCAACGGACCGTTCTTGCAACAGATATCCTCCCAGCCGGTAGCGAAGTCAAAATGGTAGCGAGGGAGCACGGCATCCAGATAGTCCTCCACGAGCTGGCACGTGGTTTCCACCATGTCGGCCACCATCTCGGGGTAGTCCGCTACGGCGTAGGCCAAGCCCTCCACCGTAAGGATATCGCGGATGCGCCCGATCATGGAGCCGCAGTCCACTCCCACGGGATAGGTACGGTCTTCGGCGCAGATCCGATCCAACCACTCGAAATTCGGTTTTCTGCAATCCGCCCCCCGCACGTAGCTGCGTTCTTTGACGGCTTTCCAATCCTCCGGGGTTTCGATGGAACTGCGGAGGTAGTGGGGGATGGAGGAGTGTCCGTCCTTGGGTACCTCGATCACCAGGCCTTCCCCATTGATCTTTATGACGGAGTTTGCCTTCTCCTCCAAAATTTTCTCCTCAAAGGCGGGAGACATTCCGTAGTGGCCTCCCACGCCCGAGGGGGGCTCAAAGGCAAAGAAACGGTTCGCTTCCCACTCGTTTTTGATATTGTTTTCGAGGAAAATATCCCAGGTCTGATAGTTTTCACGCCAGTAACCAAATTCCATATTGACAGTTCGGTCAAATGGCTGATAGTGCATTTGCGCGTTGAAGCGCTCACGCTGGGTCATCGTCCCCTTCCAAGGCTTTCTGGGTTCCATCATGAATCCTTCCTCCCTGTTTTCTGTTTTTTATATTTTACACGAAACGTGAAAGAATGTCAAGTACATCGGGAAATTTTCATGGGCAAAACCACTAATTTTTTCGGTTTTGCCGCCGCCGCGGGAATACTTTTTACAAAAAATCTGTAAAAACATATTGCATAACCCGTCTATCCGTGTTATAATAGATAGGATAACATTCAGGCTATCCCGCACCATGATACAGATAGGAATTTTATGGATACATTCAAGCTCAAAAGTGATTACACCCCCACGGGGGACCAGCCCGCTGCCATCGATGCCCTGGTGGACGGGGTCCGACAGGGCAAGCGGATGCAGACCCTCTTGGGTGTGACCGGCTCGGGTAAGACCTTTACCATGGCCAACGTCATTGCTCAGCTCAACCGCCCCACCCTCATCCTGGAGCCCAACAAAACCCTGGCCGCCCAGCTCTGCTCGGAATTCCGGGCCTTCTTCCCCGACGCGGCGGTGGAGTATTTCGTTTCCTACTACGATTACTACCAGCCCGAGGCCTACATCCCCGGTAAGGATATGTATATCGAAAAGGATGCCCTCATCAACGACGAGATCGACCGCCTGCGCCACTCGGCCACCTCGGCCCTCTTTGAGCGCAGAGACGTGATCATCGTGGCCTCGGTGTCCTGCATCTACTCCCTGGGTGACCCCTCGGAGTACAAGGACCTGGTCATCCCCCTCCGCCCCGGCATGAGCATGAGTCGGGAGGAGCTCATCCGCAAGCTGGTGTTCAACAGCTACACCCGCAACGATATGAACCTCCAGCGTGACAGCTTCCGCGTCCGCGGGGATACCGTGGAGATCATCCCCGCCAATCAGAGCGATACCGCTCTGCGGGTGGAGTTCTTCGACGAGGAGATCGACCGCCTCTCCGAGATCAACATCGTCACGGGAGAGTTGATCCGTCTGCTCTCCTACGCCGCCGTCTACCCCGCCACCCACTACGCCGTGTCCAATGACAAAAAGGAGGCGGCTTTAGGCGAGATCTGGCGGGAGATGGAGGAGCGGGTGGAGTTCTTCAAGGCCCAGAACAAGCTCATTGAGGCCCAGCGCATTGAGGAGCGGGTCAAATATGACCTGGAAATGCTCCGCGAGGTGGGCTTCTGTTCGGGGGTGGAGAACTATTCCCGCATCCTGTCGGGCCGTGAGCCCGGGGCTACCCCTTACACCCTGCTCAACTACTTCCCCGACGATTATCTCTTGTTCATCGACGAGTCCCACGTTACCGTCCCCCAGGTGGGGGGCATGAGCGGCGGCGACACCGCCCGCAAGCGCAACCTGGTGGACTACGGCTTCCGCCTGCCCTCGGCCTATGACAACCGTCCTCTGTACTTTGAGGAATTCGAGGAGCGCATGGGACAGACCATCTTCGTGTCGGCCACTCCGGGCAAGTACGAGCTGGAGCACACCGATGGAGTGGCGGAGCAGATCATCCGCCCCACGGGACTGCTGGACC
>CAYRTP010000063.1:0-12428 GCA_964427175.1 uncultured Clostridium sp.
CCCCTATTGCCGAGATCGCCTGCGCCGTCGGTTATGAGAATCAAAGCAAATTCACAGCCGCTTTTCGTGATGTAACGGGGATGCTTCCGCGCGACTATCGGAAAGCACATAGCTCCACTACGAAATGAGGGCTGAGTTCATTAAGAAGCCACAGCATTGTTCCCTTTTCTTCAATAAAATGTGAAAAAAGACGCATCCTGAAAGTAGAATGCGTCTTTTTTCACATTAGCATCATCGACCGCCCGATGATCCTTGAATTGGTCAAACAACGGATCGTCCGCCGAGCCCAAGCCCACAAGAGGCGTATCGAATATGGCTGTTCCCACATAGGAAGGGTGTATGCCGTATTCAAGATTTTTATCTCTCACGACAAAATCAACCTTGTGGATAGTTCGTTCGTTGCGTGCAACAATCGTCTCAACTTTTGGGTTAGTTGAAATTGCTTTCGGTCTCAAAATGATATCTTGACAGTTGCAAATATATGTGATATCATATATACAGAACAGGCAAGGAGGTTGAAACCATGCAAATACATCAAAACATCGCGTATTACCGCAAACGCCTCGGTTACACACAAGAGCAATTGGCCGCGCAGCTTGGTGTCACAGCGCAATCGGTGTCAAAATGGGAAAATGAGCTTTCAAGCCCCGACATATCCCTTCTGCCCGATCTGGCGAAGGCTTTGGGGGTGGATGTCAACGCCCTTTTCGCTCCAGCTCCCGCACCGTTCCAAAAGGTCAGTATTTCCGACATCCCCGAGCTTTGCTACGATGCTCTCCTATCCATATTTGCCAAAGCGCAACACGGCTTTTACTACGGGGACAAGATGATGTCGGATGAGAAATTAAAGCTACGGGTGGAATCATTAAAAAAGGAATTCGGATTTCCTCTGCCGAAATGTGCCTACGCTATAGATGAGGGGGACTCCAATCACAGTGCCTTCTTTATTTCGGGTGCCATTTCCTTCATAGACAGAAGCTACGGCGGTAAGGATTCTACCTTGCTCTTTGACCTTGACAAGGCGGGCGAGCTTCTTTCCGTGCTCGGAGACAAAAACGCCCGCAAAGTATTGAAGGCTCTTTACGAAAAGCTGATCACCGAGGGCGAGGAAGGCGCGTCATTCTCACCCAAAGCTCTTGAGGAAATCACGTCGCTTACAGAGAATGACATCAGTGCCGCCGCCGTGAAGCTCCGCCACGTTGGGCTTATAGATGAGGTGGAAAAAATTGCTCAAAACGGGCTAAAAAAGGAATACAGCGTACTTTACCCAACGGATTTTATATTTGTTCTCTCAATCCTGCGCCTCGCATACGTACACACGTCAGGTATGGGCTGCGTTACGCTGATGTACCGTGATGCCAAGGGGCAGTTGAATTACACCGCCGACGCGATGAATTGAACAGTATTGCAAGCAAAAAACTCTGTTTCACCGTTCCCTTGCATTTTTTCCCAATTTGTGATATAATGATCCCGACAACATACAGGAGGTTATCCCCATGAACATTACCGTCAAGGAAACCAAGATCATTTGCTCCAATCCCACCAATCCCGCCAACGGCTATTTTGCGTGGCCCTCGGTGGCTCGTCTGCAGGACGGGCGGCTGGCTATGGTGGCTTCGGGGTTTCGGTATCGGCACATCTGTCCTTTCGGGAAGGTGGTCATGTGTGTAAGCGATGACGAGGGGGCTTCCTGGAGCCGCCCTGCCGTGGTCATGGACACACCGCTGGATGACCGCGACGCGGGGATTCTTCCCTTTGGGGAGCGAAGCCTGCTCATCACCAGCTTCAACAATTCCAAGGAGGCCCAGCGGGGCTACAATCATCAGGGCTACTGGGAGACCGCGGAGCGGAATGACAGCCACAATCCATACATAGACGGTTATTTGGACATGCTGGACAGCGAGTCGGCGGAGGCCGCCTATTTGGGGTCTACCTTCATCATCAGCCACGACGGCGGCAAGACCTTTGGGGACGTTCTGCGGTGTCCCGTCACTTCCCCTCACGGGCCTACCCTGACACCCGACGGGGAGATCCTGTACGTGGGGCGGTTCTTTGGGGAGCCCCACTCCCCCGACCATCATTTGGCGGCGTTCCGTTTATCTCCCGACGGACAGAGTGAGATGCTGGGCGGGATCCCCGATGTTCCCAATTTGGACAGTCACGAGCCTCATGCCATTGTCCTTGAGGATGGGCGGATCCTTGTCCATATTCGTGTGCAGGGTCACGGGTGTTTCACGGTCTACCAAAGCGAGTCCTGCGACGGAGGGCGTTCCTTCTCTGCCCCGCGGCCCCTCCTGGCCGATCAGGGCGGTTCCCCGCCCCATCTGCTGAAGCTCCGCGACGGGACGCTCATTTCTACCTACGGCTACCGTCAGCCTCCCTACGGCATCAAGGTCATGGTCAGCCGCGACGGCGGGCACACATGGGACACGGATCACGATCTGTATATCAACGGTGTTCATCATGACCTGGGGTATCCCGCCTCGGTTGAGTTGGACAATGGGGATATTCTTACGGTGTTCTACGCCCGGGAGCGGGCGGATCGGCCGGCGGTGATCATGCAGGTGGTTTGGGAGTTGAAGTAAGCCGTCTGCCTCTCAAACACTCAAGGGCTTGTTCTTCCCTGCTTTGGGGTTGAACAAGCCCTTTTTATGTTGAATAATTTGCTTTGGTTTTCTCACATATCTCCGATATGATTTACGGATGAATGTGTTTCCCGAATTTTTTGACAAGCAGGATCAATCCGAAAATCAAACCGATTGGGAATACCGTAGCGAACAGCAAGCCTGTTTTCAGATTGCCTCCCACGGTCTCCGCGACCCATCCGACCATGGCAGGGCTGACCGTTGCTCCTAAATCGCCTGCCAAGGCCAAAAAAGCAAACATGGCGGTTCCGCCCTTGGGGCATTTTTGCGAGGAAATGCTGATGGTTCCCGGCCACATAATGCCGACCGACAATCCGCACAGGGCACAGCCGATCAGACCGACGACCGAAATGGGCGACAGGGATGCCAACAGGTAGCAAACCACGCAGAGGGCACCGCATCCCATCATGACCTTGGCGAGATCGAGCTTTTCGCTTTTCTTTCCATAAAATACACGGGCGAGGCCCATGAGAACCGCGAATAAGCAGGGACCGGCCAAGTCACCGATGGTTTTGGAAACGCCAAGCGCGGACTCGGTAAAGGCGGATGCCCATTGCGCCATGGTAACCTCGGAGGCACCCGCGCAGATCATCAGAGCGATCATCAGCCAAAACTGGGGAAGATGCAACAGCTGACCGATTCGTATTCCTTCCCCGTCCTCTACCAAACGCTCGATGGGGCAGGAGATGAAATTGATGGTATTTACGAGAGGCACGGCTGCCCAGATCAGAGTAAGGATCTGCCAATGCTCGGTACCGAAAACGGCGAAAAAGAGGGTGGAACCCAGGATCACGCCGACGGCACCCCAGCAGTAAAAGGAATGGAGAAGGCTCATCACGCCCGCTTTATTTCCAAAGGGGCAGGCCTCCACGATGGGGCTGACCAGTACCTCAATCAGACCGCTTCCGATTGCGTAAAGCACGACCGAGATCATAATGCCGACGAAGGGGTTGGGCAGAATGTCCGGCAGGAACGCCATCAGGATCAGTCCCGCGGCAGAAACTACCTGCGAGGCGACTACGCAGGCGCGGTATCCGATGATATCGGCAAATTTGGTTGCCACCAGGTCTACGAGAAGCTGGGTCAAGTAGAACACCATAGGCACCAGCGCGATCAGCTCCAGGGAGATGCCATAGGTGCCCTTGAAGGTCAGAAACAGGAGCGGCGCGAAGTTGGCGGATATGGCTTGGGTGATGAAGCCGAGGTAGCAGGCGATCAGTGTTTTTTTGTAATTTGGTTGTGCAGACATATTTTTGATCCATCCTCAAACTGTTTGTTTTTCCATAGCCGACGGGGATTGATTGGCTTTTCGGATTTGATCGTACACCTTGTCGGAGAATTTTCGGGTACGGTCATATTTATACAGACCGTTCTGCTCCTGTTCGATGTCGGTCAGTTGGGTGTAACAGAAGCCGCAGACGCGGGGGTTTTCCAGCAGAGCGGTGGTCAGGCCTATATACCTCTGTGCAAATTCTTCTTCCGACCGAGGGGTATTGCCATAGCCCCAGGCATCCGATTGCTTGGGGTTCCATAGGGTCCCGCCGTATTCGCTGACCCAGTAGGCCTGGCCTTTATACTGATTTAGCAGGCAATTATCATTGTAGTAAGGATCGTGATAGGCTTCGGGATCCTCCGTCATGCAGGCAAGGGACTGCCGTAGTTTCTCCGGATCCTGTTCATAATCATGCACATCATACATATCGGTATCAAAATGCACCCCGCCTGCGGCGTCGATCACGGGACGGTAGGGATCCAGTTGCTTGGTGATCTGCCACATGGTCCGCTGGTTTTCTTCATTCAGTTCTTCTCTCCGCCAGTAGGTTTCATTTTCCGGCATCCATCCGATGATGCAGGGATGACTGTAATCCCTGTTCACGATTTCCGTCAACTCCGCTACACTGCGCGTAAAAGCAGCGGGGCTGGTACGGATGGGATTGCACGCAGATTCTCCCCAGACAATGTAGCCCAGCTTGTCCGCCCAGTACAGGGAACGCGGTTCAAACGCCTTCTGATGGAAGCGGGCACCATTGAAGCCCAGATCCATGGACAGCAGGATATCGTTCTTCAGATCGGCATCTGTCGGTGCCGTATAGATGCCTTCCGGATAATAGCCCTGATCCAAAACGGTGCGAATAAACAGCGGGCGGCCGTTCAGATACAATCCATCCGGATATACTGCCACCGAGCGCATCCCGAAATAACTTCTGACGAGGTCTCCCGTATCCAACGTCAAAACCAAATCATACAAATTCGGTTGTCCGATATCCCACAGCACGGGATTGGGGACCGAGAGCATCATGGTCGCTTGCCCGCCGACAATGGGGACGGAGCCTTCGCTGATGATCTCGCCGTTCAAGGATACCTGCGCGGATGCGGTATGGCCGCCTTGGGTTTCCAGTTGCACCAAAACCTGCTCGTTCTGAACCAGGGGGGTGATCTTTGCGCGGCGGATGTAGTCCTCCGGCAGAAATTCCAGCCAAACTGTCTGCCAAATGCCGGTGGTGCGAGTATAGTTTGTTCCCTTTGACTCACGGGAAATCGCCTGTTTACCGCAGGGCTGCATTCTGGAGCGGATATCATTGGCCGCATATACGATCAACTCATTTTCTCCCGGATGCAGGAGTTTGGTCACGTCCAGGGCAAAAGGCGTATATCCGCCACTGTGTTCTCCGGCCTTTCGGCCATTGACCCATACCACGGCATGGAAGTCCACGGCTCCGAAGTGCAGGAGGGTTCGGCCTGTCAGGCAGTCCTCGCCCAATTCTACGGTGCGCCGATACCAAACGGCGGGGATGAAATCGGTATAACCGATTCCCGAGAGGCGGCTTTCGGGGCAGAACGGCACGGTGATTTCGCGGGGATTTTCACGCAGGAATGGTTCGGTTTGGCAGAAATTCCGCTCCATGCCGCTATTGTCCATATCCATGAGAAATTGCCAGGCTCCGTTGAGGTTCAGCCAGCGGTCGCGGACGAATTGCGGGCGGGGATATTCGGGGCGGGGGATGTTGTCTGTTTTCATGTAGAATGACTCCGATCTTTTTTTGTGATGATTGGTTACAGGTTTTTGAGTTTTGACATGGCCTTCCACATTCTGGGATCGATTCGCTCATCCCGGATAAACCTGGTATCGAACATGACGATACCTCCTCCTTCATGGACTCTTTTCACATAATCATACAACTGATCCGGAGTGAATCGAGTCTCTTTGATTTTGCTTTGGTCTGACAAATTCCATCCTCTGTGCTCTTTTTCCCACCAGAATCCGTTGCAAAAGAACGCGAACCATTGGACCCCGTCAATGTAGCGGGATGTGGGCGGGGTGAAAAGGCTGTCCTCTTCTCCCGGGGTAAAATTGTCGTATTTACAGGAGGTATACGGATCTGCTACTTGATAATCGCGATTGGTCATAGAATACCCATTATTGAATGTGATCAGAGCATTCGGATTTCCGACACGCACGGCATCCACGTATTTCTTCAGATATTTTTCGCGGGTTTCAGAATCCGTATAAAAATGTGAATAACAACCGTCGATCCACCAGGCAAAGACACGATCCCCGTACCGTACGGCATATTCCCGCAGGACCGCTGTCCATTTATCGACAAAGGATTCGGTTATGAAGTCCGGCTCCCGTTTCCCAACCCATTCTTGCCGCTCAAAATCAAAACGCGGGGTGGTAAAACCAAATGCGCGGTTGGCAATATCCGCGGAATCACGGCAGGGACCGTCACCTGTGTAATATAACATCAGATCGATGTCATATTTCCGCAAGGCATTTGACAGATCCAGAATAAAATCTCGGTTGGCGCAGGCTTCTCCGGGTTTGTACCCCGTGATTTTATTGTAGGTTTCATTGGGAGCCAGCATGGTCCGATATACCTGCATGATGGTGATGCCCATAAAACCGCATCCGAGCTCCGCGAGCTGTTCGGCCCAAAGATCGACGTTGACTCCATCTACGCGGCGATTCCAGGCTTCGGCATTATTCCCTCCGAGAAAATGGTTGAAAATACCCCATTTCTTGCTGTAAAACCGATCCAGATTATTCTGTATACTCATTTGAAATGTTCACTCCATATTTCGGAAACCTTTGAAAAAGGTTTCACGTTTGTTCGTATCTGTTGTTTGTTCACGCTCTGTTTCTTCCGAATTTTCCGCCGTTGAAGTTAGGGCTTGTTTGAAAAATAGCAGTATGACCAAAAGCAAGATATTTTTTCGCAGAACGAGCCGATTTTTCGCAGGAATACAGGCCGTATTTCAAGAAAAAGCGGCGCGGTTATGCGGAAAAAGAGACGCCTTTTGGGCGTGCTGTCTTTTTCAAACAAGCCCTAATTCTCACAAGTTGTTTTCATCCTCCAGCGTATAAGCCGAACATTCCTCGCTGAGCGGGCCTTCGATCCCTGCCTGATTTACAGCGCGGACTCGGTAATAGTAGCAGGTATGATGCCGCAAGCCGCTGTCCGTGTACCGTTCCACACGGAATTTGTCCGAGGGCAAAATGTCGGCAATAAACGATTCGTCATCTGCCTCGAATCCGGGGGTTTCTCCTCTGTAGAGCTTATAATGGGACAAGTCCTCCTCGTTGCTCTTTCCCCAAAGGATGTAGATCTGTCCGCACTCCTCCCCCGCACAGGCGCGGGGAGTTGAGATCAGGCCGGTATAGACCGAGCCGATGGGAGCGGGACGGCCATCCTTGGGCTGTGCGGAATCATTCGGGCCCGTTTGGAGCGATACGGTTTCCTTTCCCAGTCGATAGGTGGAAAAGCCCTCACCATCTTCTTCGTTAGGCGAAGAAATCCATGCTTGCTCGTCAATGGTGTTTCTTTCAATCGTCAAATTCTCGCCCAACCTACCTCCCAATCGGGCATTCTTTCTGCTCCCGTACACGCGGGCGATGAGGCCTTGGCCGTCCTCGGCTCGTTTCAACGTGAGCAGTCTTTGACCGCTCGGGAGTTCCAGGAAGCTTTCGCTATGGGAGGCCAGGCACCCGCTCTGCGGGGGGATCCGCAGGGTTTGGATGGGGTTCGCATACCGTTCCGCCATCTGCGGAACGCCTGCCGATTGGTATCCGCCTGGATACGAGGTAATGGCATATCGGAATCGGTAATCCAAATGACTGCCGCCGCTGGTGTGGCGCTGGAGCCAATCGTTAGCCAGATATGCGTAGATCCGGGAGCCGTCTCCCGCGTCTCCGTAATCGGTTTTATCCGGGTGGATATGATCAAACTCCGTCAACTGGCTGTCCAATGTCAGCAAGGCCACGCCGAAGTCGTTGTTCTCACTGCAACACCATTCGTTGACCGCCATATACACGTCGGTTCCGTGGCCTGTGACCGATTCGGCGTATTCGGCAACGCTTCCGTTCAGGTGGCAATAGCGTTTGGCGTGCGGAACCAGGAAGGGGAACGCGCAGTAGAGATACCGCGCATAGCGGGTTCCGCTGACCATATCTTTCACGTGATACAGGCGGTTATCGATGTCCAGGCGTTTTTCGGAGTCAGGCAGAGAAATTGTTTGGACGATTTCCGAGCCCAGAAAATCGATCTCGGCGCGGACCTCAACGGTGATCGCGTCTTTGGCCTCGGTCACCTTGATGTGGGCGGGGTTGGGAGACAGGTAGCTCTTGTGATTGTCACGGGTATAGAGAAGCTGGTTTGCGCCGTAGGGGCAGTTCTTGTCCAGCAGTTCCCTGCCCAGCTCTTTGTCGAAAATCGAAGCGATCACGCCGTTCTCGCGAAAGGCAACGCGATAGAAGGCATTTTCAATGATCGGTGCCGCTTCCTGTTCTCTGACCGTTGCCTCACGATCATGGAAGTCCTCATCACGGAGGGTTATATACCCCAGAGGCGGAATATCAGTCAATGCGTATTGTGTTTTATCCTCGCTCAAAATGTGGGCCTTCCGTTTTTGCGCGGTGGAATTGAACACGACGGTTCGGGTCTCATCCGAGGGAATGTGAGACGCGATCATCCGCAACGCCTTTTCGCACTCGTTTCTGCCTGTATTCAACGCCTTGTCGATCCAATCGATGTGCTGGGCCCAGGTTTCATAGACCTTGCGCCCCCTATATCCACTGGCACCGTAGGAATGATCGTCATTAAAGAGCAGGTGGTTCCACGCTCTTGCAAATTCGGTATGGGGATATTCGTAGTCACGGTTCAGCATGGACGCGATCGTCGACCAGGTCTCGGCGGTGGGCAGGAGTCTGTCGGCTTCAAATTTCCGTGACAGGATCTCGGGGGTTGAGAGCGGAAGCTGGTACCAGCCGCCTGTGATGTCGCCTCGCAGTACGGGGATTTTGTCACCGTGCTCCCTACGAAGGATATCAAAGGGGGCATCGGGGTTCCCCAGGGTTTTGAAATGGGGCCACTTCCACTTTTGATTCCAAAGTTTCATGATCTGGGGCAGATTCAAATACAAGGGCTGAATGTCGTCGATATTCAGCCCGTCATAGGACGGATTATCGCTATAGCAGGCCATGAGCCAGGTGGAGTAGGGGTATTTCGGGTCCATCAACTGTAGCTGCTTGGTGATCTCCCGTTCCATTTTCGCAAGGGTCTGCTCATTCGGCGGATCGAACGTACCCAGTCCGAAGGGCTCTCCGCCGTGGCCGTATTGGGTGCTTCCCCACACCAGAAGCCGATGTCCCGACGGGCTTTCCCAGAAAAACACCATGGGCATATTGGATTTGTATCGGATATCGATGCGGGAGCCGCCGCCGCCCGTCTCGGGGCAATTGAAGTTGCACACACTTGATTCATCCCGTTTCCATATGGTGGAGGGCAGGGGATTCCATTGGTTGGGGGCGAAAATGATATTTTGATATCCGGCTTCCGCGTAGGGCTGGATCATGGACATGGGCATACCGTTTACGTCGATCATGGCCAGGGTATTACTGCGGACCTGCCATTTGTCCTCCAACTGCTTCTTTTCGTAGGTACTGCGGCACATTTCCTCCAGGCCGAAGGACTCTATGAGGTTCCCTGCTACCCCCGCGCAAACACCCAGTTTCCCTGTGTGCACGTAATCCCGAACGGTTTTGTGTGCGATTTCACTTCCGTGCTCCTCACAGTAATTGTTCCACACCCACGTGCCTTCTGCGGTATAGCGGTACTGCTCATCGGGATGCTCCTCCGCCGTTTGATCGCACAGGTTCAACGCATACTCCACGGTACGGCTACTGTCATAACGCTGTTCGTACTGGGAGTTGTGCAGTCCGATATCCAGATGGGTGGACAGCATGACGTACCACGTCCACTCGCGGGGGGCTTTCCAATCCGAAAGGGTTTGGGTGATGAGATTCCCTGCCTTGTCCCAAATTTCCCATCGGGCGGAAAATGATTCGGACTGGACGGGGAGCATCAACTCCAGGGAGTCTCTGCCGCTTTGAAAAACGATGGGCAGTTGTTTTATGATGACCGCATCTTCCCTGTATACCGACAGGTACAGGTGGGCGGCTTGGCTACATTCGTATTGCAGGATGATTTTTTGTAGATCTTCCCTTGAAACCAGCGAGGTCGTGATGACCTTTAAATCAGAAATGGATATCATTTGCTTGTCCTCCCTGCATTGTTTAGAAAGATTATGGAAAAAATGTCTTCCACGTTTTTGTGATATTTACGGTCTGTTTCTCCCGATATCGGCAAGAGGAATATTCTCGAAATCGGGACTGTGTTTTCTCACGCTGTCCAGAGCTTTAACCGTATAATCCCCGTTATCGGGGTCAACGAAAATGTCATGCGCTTCGCAGAGCGAATACAGCGCGTTATTTTCAATGGTGCCGAATTTGTAAACCGAGGTGGATACAGCACCCAGTTGAATTTTTTGCCCGCAGATCAGATTGTTGGTAACCGTGCTGGCGGGGTTGGGAATGTAAGCGGGGGTATCATACGCCGCGATATCGTCGGTGCAGTTCTGATATTGAGGGAACGCCTTCTGCCACAGATCACTTTGCCACGGAGACCGGTACAGCGCGTTCCACATATCTCCGCTGCCGATATACGATAGGGTAAACCAGCCCTCGTTCCGCGAGCCTTCCCTGGCTCTGTCATCAAAGTAGAAACCGCCATGGCCCGGATTCACGATGACATTGCCGGTTATGACGTTATCCCGTCCGCCGCCGATCAGCATTCCGTATCCCGGGATATCCACCAGCAGATTTCCGTAGACCTGCTGACCCGACAGGGCATCGTCCAGATAGATCCCGTGGGGCTTATGCTCGCCCGAACCGATGTGATAGACGCTGTTGTACCGTATGATATTGCCGTAGTACACCCAGCTTCTGCCCGCGTAGATCGCCCCCGCATCATCGGACAGGAGGCAAACGTCATGAATGAGATTATATTCAATGATGTGATTGTTGCCCGTATAGGTAATGGCTTCGTGAGGAGAATTCACCATTTCGTTATGAGAACAGATATTGCCCACGCCGTTCAGCGTCACCGCGGGCTGATAGGTCAGGTAGATTTCCGACCAATCGTGGATATAGTTGTTGTCCGCTTTGCTGTTACCCGCCGTGAGGGTTTCGGGGTTACCGCCGTTGATGATGATTCCGCCTCTGCCCGTATGGGTGATCTCGTTATGATATGCCAGGTTGTTATTACCCGTCATGATCAGCGCATGGCCCGCCACGTTCTTGATCACACAGTTTTCAACCGTATTGTGATTGCCCGTCATAACGACCGCATCGCCTCTCGTGCCCTTTACGGTGATTCCGTCAAAGGTGATATAGCTCGCCTCTGCGTGGATGATGGGACTCAGCGATAGGGAGAGGTCAATTTTGCACTGTTCAAAATTGTCGGGTTTCCAAAGGCACAGAAGACCGTTGCTTCTGTCCAGATACCATTCGCGGGGGGCGGTCAATTCCTCAAGGACATTGAAGAAGTAATAGGGGGCTCCCGTTTTGGTGCCGTACAGGCTGACGAAGGCAGGCGAGAGGTGGCCTGTATCTCGGTTAAAGCGTCCGATGGGAGATGATGCGTCTGCCCAATCATATTTCCAATAGCCCAACATCCACACTTCATCGAGATTCTTCCACCCCGCGATTCGGTCGGCAAGCTCGGGATTGACCGAGTAAACGTCGGGCTCGGGGTTGCGGATTTGTTCCCAGTTTGGAACCGTTGTGAGGGCTCCGTTGGATTCCTTTCCGAGGCCTGTTGAAACCACCTCTTCGGTATGCAGGAAATCACGGTCCGGATATCGGGCGAGGATCTGTCTTTCATCGTTTACGAACAGCTCGCAGTAAAGAGGGCCGACGTAGTCGCCGTCATAGCTTTTGGCGGTATGATAGGAACCGATCGCGTAAATGTTGCCCCAATCCTCTTTGGTGAGAGAATACGGTGCTTGGGTCAGGTCGATCACCACCACGTTTTCTTTCGCGTCATCGTGGAGTCTTTCCGCTATTTCGGGGTAGTTCTTGACAGGTTGAAAATCATTGGGGGACAGCGTAACCCCTCCGTTGAGGATCACCTCACCGCCGTATGCGCGGTAGGTGATGGGGCATTCGGCCGTGCCCGAATCTTCATCGGTAAAATTCAGAGAGAATACGCGGTATTCTCCCGCCTCGATGTGAACGGTTATGCCGTTCTTCCCTGCTTTATCGGTGTTTCTGACTGTTTCGATGGCCTTTTGGATGGTCAGAAACGGTTTTTCCCTGGTTCCGGGATTGGAATCATTTCCTTTGGTGCTGGTGTAAATCATAACGATGTCCTCTCACTTCTCAATATAGTATAGGTGATTGTAAAATGCAAAAATGTATTAAAACACAAAGAACTTGATGGGTTA
>CAYRTP010000064.1:0-12380 GCA_964427175.1 uncultured Clostridium sp.
GCCCTCTTCCATCTCAAAGCAAGCCTGATCGAACTCGGGAACCATCTGACCGCGGCCGAAGTCGCCCAGATTACCGCCCTGGTTGGAGGAAGGGCAGGAGCTGTGAGCCTTAGCGGCATCCTCAAAGGAGATCTCGCCTGCGTTGATGGAGGCCAGGATCTCGTTAGCCTTCTCCTCGGAATCCACGAGGATGTGGCTGGCGTTGACGGTTTCACCCTCGGTCATCTCGTCCTTGTGGGCATCGTAGTAAGCGCGAACGTCATCCTCGGACACGCGGACAGCTTCCACGCACTTGGAGATGGCGTACTCCATGAGAAGCTGCTCCTTGACCGCAGCCAGCTGGTCCTTGAAGGCCTGCTCACGCTCGAGCAGGTTGCGCTGTGCGTCCAGCAGGAAGAGACGCTGTGCGATGAGCTGCTCCAGAACCACAGCGCGGCCCTGGGGGTTGTTGTAAGCCTGGCCGTTGCGGCCCATAGCGGCGATAAAGCGGGTAACGTCCTCCTCGGTGATGGGCTTGCCGTTGACGCTGGCCAGCACGCGAGCCTCGGGGACCTGATTGTTGGCTCCAAAGGAGCCGGGGGTAAGAATTTCTGCCATTTGGGGTAACTCCTTAAAAAATAATATGCATTAGTATAGCACAAAACTCAAAAAAAAGCAATACCTAACGCCGAAATGTTTCAAAAAAAGTCGGGTTCCTGCCACCAAATCTTCACAAACCTTCACAAAAATACGGATGCAGGGTAAACACATTTGTGGTATAATAAAAGTGCCTCAAAAAAGGATATCATCGTAAGAATCACAGAAAGGATATCATTATGAAGGATTATCACAACCATAACACCCCGTTTTCCGGTGTACCCGCCATGTGGCAGGAGGACGTAATCAATTCCCTGTATGGCCGCGCCAAAACCATGATGTGGTCCATGGTGCAGTATAAGGAGCTCCAAATGTACTACTCCTGTGCCCTCAAGGAGATCCAAACTAAATTTGAAATATTGGATACCGAATTCAAACTGAAATACAACCGCAACCCCATTGCTTCTATTTCCACCCGTCTGAAGCGGACCGAGAGTATTGTGGACAAGATCCGCCGCAAAAACCTGCCCTTTACCCTGGAGAACATCGAGAAGCATCTCAACGACGTAGCGGGCATACGGGTGATCTGCTCCTACATAGACGATATCTACCTCATTGCGGAGGCCCTTTTGCGCCAGGATGACGTGACCCTCATCGAGCGGAAGGACTACATTGAGAACCCGAAAGGGAACGGTTACCGCTCTCTCCATCTCATCGTCGAGGTGCCTGTGTTTTTGACCGACGAAAAAAAGCCCATGAGGGTGGAGGTGCAGATCCGCACCATCGCCATGGACTTTTGGGCCAGCCTGGAGCATCAGATGAAATATAAGCAGGATATCCCCGATGCCGATTGGGTCATGAAGGAGTTGCGGGATTGCGCCGCCGTAATTCGGGAGACCGACGAGCGGATGCTGGCCGTCCGCCGTCATATCGAGGCCGCCGCCGACGTACCCACCGAGGAGGAGGAGCTGCTGGCGCGGATGGCTAAGTTTGATGTGCCGATACAATGAGATTAAAATAATCCCTTGTTATATTTGAACTGGGCATACAGAATCAAAGAAAGCCCAATCAAAAATCCACCGACCATAACGAAAGCACTTGATTCGATGCTGACAAGTGCTTGAAGCACTCCTGCGACAAGCAAACAGAGTCCGATTATGAAAGTTCCGAGGCCAACGACCATACAGTAGGCTTTTTGATCTTCCTTTTTTACCTTACGGCGGTTATACCAGTGTATCGACGCAATATTTCCGCGTATGTTGAAAAGCCCCAGTACAGACAAGATCGCGCCCAATCCAAGCAATTCCAAACTACCACGCAAAGGTTCTATAAAAATGTAGCCTAATGTGAATAATGCGATGCTACAACCAATCAATAAACCAACGATCAGTTTCTTTTGATGATTGATGGTTTGGTTTTTGGATACGAGGATTTCAGCCGTGCTTTTGTCTGAAACGAGGGCCTCAATATTTAAACCGAAATAATCAGCCAGCAGCTTCAAGGATTCATCGTTTGGCAGCCCTAACCCGTTTTCCCATTTTGCTACGGCTGAGCGGCTGATATGTATATCTTCGGCAAGTTTTGCTTGCGTGATTCCTTTTTGAAGCCGCAGTTCTTTTAACTTTGTTGAAAATTCCATACAAACACCTCCGTTTCGTGCATACTAATTATATCACATATGTGTCGAAAAATCTACCCCCTAACGTGTTACTATGGCTTGTTACGCTGTTACTTTTGAAGAACATATCTATTTCCGCGCTATTGGCGGGACTCTGAACCCCCACCTCGCGTTTCACGCGAGCTGATCAAGTTGCGCTCCGCTCCCGTTAGTCGCTGGAAAAACTTGATTTTTGATTCACTTGGCAACTTGAAGCGACTTTTCGTACCGGCGATCACATCCAAATACAAAAGCCATCCCTATGGGATGGCTTTTGTATTTGGAGCTGATGGCGGGACTCGAACCCGCGACCTGCTGATTACGAATCAGCTGCTCTACCAACTGAGCCACATCAGCGTGTGTTTTTTCACAACGCTGATATTATACCACAAACCCGCGGAATTTGCAAGGGGTTTTCGAAAAATATTTCTCAAATTTTGCAAGAGTTTTTGACCATATTCCAAAACACATCTTGATTTTCTCGGCAAAATGTGGTAAAATAAAATGAAATACAAATAAACAGGTGAACCGTTATGAATTTAACCGATATTCGCACCATCAAGGACATCATGTCCATTTATAAGATCAACTTCCGCAAAGAGTTCGGCCAGAACTTCCTCACCAATATCTCTGTGGTGGAGGACATTGCCGATTCCTGTTCGGATACCCCCGATGCCACGATCCTGGAGATCGGCCCCGGTATCGGCGTGCTGACCCAGGAGCTGGCGTTCCGCTACCAAAAGGTCCTGGCCGTGGAAATCGACAACGGCCTCATTCCCGTCCTGCGCTACACCCTCTCGGATTGCCCCGAAGGTGTGGTGGAGGTGATCCACGGGGACATCATGAAGACCGATCTGAAGGCCCTCCTGGCCCCCGCGTTTGAGGCAGGGAAGGTATCGGTCTGCGCCAATCTGCCCTACTACATCACCACCCCTATCCTCATGGCCCTGCTGGAATCCGGTCTGCCCTTTGAGTACATCACCATCATGATCCAATCCGAGGTGGCTGACCGCCTTTGCGCCAAGGCAGGAAGCAAGGAGTACGGTGCCATCACCGCCGTGGTGGATTACTACGGACAGGCCGAAAAGCTCTTTAAGGTTTCGGCGGGGAATTTTATCCCCGCCCCCAAGGTGGATTCCACCGTGGTCCGCATCAAACTCCACAAGGAAAAGCCCTACGTTCCCAAGGACGAGGATACCCTGTTCCGCACCATCCGCGCCGCCTTTGAGCAGAGACGTAAGACCCTGCCCAACGCCCTGTCGGCAGGCTTCCAGGATATCCCCAAGGATGTACTGACTTCCATCATCGAGTCCTGCGGCCATCGCCCCGATATTCGCGGCGAGCGGCTGGATATTGCCGCTTTTGTTGCTCTGGCTGACCGTATTTACGAAGAACGGCAAAGTCGTTCCGAGTAAAAGCCACATAAACCGTTATAAGCAGAAATGGAAATATTTCGTATCAAAACTCCCTCGGCCATCCGAGGGAGTTTTGCTATTGCAGTCTCCTCAACCTTTGGTTGCTTGACAAAATAACGATTTGCGTGTACAATGAGATAAAATTTAACCCCGAAAGGAGTGATCGTCATGTCTGCGATCTGTACTGAAAATTTCAACCGTAAACCCACTTATTCAATCAATATTTTCACAGTGAGGAGACTGTATGATCGAAATTCAAACCAAAACCAACACCGTCAAGGTGTTTACCGATGATATTGACCGCCAAACCAAGCAACAAATCGCCGCAACAGCCCGTGATCCCGCCTACGCAGATGCCAAGATCCGTGTGATGCCGGACACTCATGCAGGCAGAAGCTGTGTGATCGGTATGACCATGACTCTCCATGGACGAGTATCTCCATCCCTTGTAGGGGTGGATATCGGTTGCGGTATGGAGGTGGTCAAGTTGGCAGAGTCTGCGCTGGATCTGCCTAAACTGGATGATTTTATTCACAACCACATCCCCGCGGGTAGGCAGGTCCACGATGAACCGCTCCTGCAAGCAGAGCAGTTCCCGTTGCGGGATCTCTGCTGTGCGCCGTCCCTGGACTTTCAACGTATTCGGCGCAGTTACGGCACGTTGGGCGGAGGAAACCATTTTATCGAAGTGGACCAAGCTCCCGATGGGACGCTGTACCTTGTGATCCACTCGGGCTCACGCAGTCTGGGAGCCTCCATCGCCAACCATTATCGGGATGAGGCTTACAAGTACCATTGCAAGAAGGCTCGCCGCGCCCGTCGCGTAGAGCATATGGATCGGCTGGATCAAGAGACAGACCGATTTGACCTTGCCCGCTTCGGCGTGGATGCTTACGGAGATCAACCCGGGCGAAAAGCTACCACAAAAGCCACCCGTCGTGACGAGCAGGAAAAGCTACCGGTCAAATGGGAAACGGCTACCTGCGAAGGCGCACTCTACGAGAACTACCTGCGGGATATGGCCATTGCGGTCGGCTTTGCCGAGGAAAATCGGTCGGCTATTGCTACACGTATATGCAATGGGCTGGGACTGACTCCCGTGGAACGCTTTAGCTGTACCCACAACTACATCGACGAGCACCGAATCCTACGAAAGGGAGCGATTTCGGCCCGCCTGGGAGAACGGGTGTTCATTCCCCTGAATATGCGGGACGGAGCTCTCATTGGCCATGGACTGGGGAATCCTGATTGGAATTTTTCGGCTCCCCATGGAGCGGGACGGGCCTGTAGCCGTACCGATGCCAAGCACGCCTATGACGTGGAGGCCTATCAAACCACCATGGCTGAGGCGGGTGTTTACACCACAACCGCCACAAAGGAGACCTTGGGCGAATGTCCTATGGCTTATAAATCCGCGGATCGCATTCTGCCGTACCTGGCGGAATGCGTGGAGATCGAGGCCTGCTTAAAGCCTATCTACAACTTTAAGGCGAGCGAAAAATAACCCATAAAACGAAAAATCCACCGGCCAAGGGTCGGTGGATTTCCGGTTGTTATAGGAGTGTTATCAAAAACGCCTGAAGGCGGGATAACCTATGATGGGGAAGGATCAGCGCTGCTTGGCCAGGAAGAAGAGTGCCATAGTACCGGGGCCGGAGTGCGCGCCGATGACGGTGCCGACGTTGGTGATGACCTGCACCTCGTTGCCGCCCTTGCTCTTGATGAGGTCGCAAAGATACTGCGCGTCCTCGTCGCAGTCACCGTGGGAAATGAAGAAGGTACCGTTCGTGGGATCCTCGGCGGTGGTCATGAGCTTATCAGCCAGGGCGTTCAGGGAAGCCTTACGGCCGCGGATGGTGCCGACCTTAATGAGGTGACCCTCATCGTCCACGTGCATGATGGGCTTGATGTTGAGCATACCGCCAACCAAAGCCACAGCGGGGCTGACACGACCGCCGCGCTTGAGGTAAACCAGGTCCTCTACCGTGAACCAGTGAGCCAGCTTGGGGATGATCTCATTGGTATAAGCAGCGGCTTCCTCGATGGTAGCACCCTGATTCTTCTTGTCGAGAACCAGCTTGACGATCAGACCCTCACCTGCAGAAGCGCAGAGGGTGTCGATGGCGATGATCTTGCGCTCGGGGTACTTCTCGGCCAGATCCTCGGCGGCCAGGCGGCCCTGCTGGAAGGTGGTGCTCAGACCCGAGGAAAAGCCCAGGTAAAGAATATCGGTACCCTCGGCCAGGACAGGCTCGAAGTTTGCGCGGAAGGTTTCGGCGTTGACGGCATTGGTCTTGGCCACGTGGCCGTCCCTCATGTTCTGGTAGAACTCCTTGATGGGCATATCGTCATTGAGAAAATCCTCGTCGATGTGGTCAAAGCGGAAAGCCAGGCTCACACAACGGACACCCCACTCAGCGAGAAGGGAAGGAACAATGTCACAGGCGGAGTCGGTAAAAATTACGTAATTACTCATAGGAAGTCTCCTTTCGGTTCATGCGTCGGAATCCCGCGCAAGGTTTATAAAAATATTATACACGAAAAATGTTGACAAGTCAATAAACGAATTATGAATTTATGTCTACAGACGGTAGATTTTTTTGTAAACCGCCAAAAAAGCGACTCTACTGGCAGTAGAGAGCGCGTTTCTGTGGCCAAAAAGTGTTGACATTCCAATGAATTTGTGCTATACTATAGGTAGAATGATGAAAACGGCAATTTACGTCCGCTAAACGGTTGGAAAGATCGCTTGGGCGGAAAATGCGGAAAGGAGCCGAAATGAATACGGACATGACTCCGGTCAGCAAAAGCGACAGCCTTAAGGCAGTGGTTGCCGCCAATATCTCAGACCTGCGGCGCAAGCATAATATGACCCAGCTTGACCTGGCCGAAAAACTCAACTATACCGACAAGGCCATATCCAAATGGGAGCGTGGCGAGTCCATTCCCGACGTGCTGGTGCTCAAAAACATCGCGGATCTGTTTGAGGTCACGGTGGACTACCTCTTGGAGGAGGAGCACCCGATTCCTACTGCCGTTGACGAAGAGCAAGGACAGGAAACCATCCAAAAACAGCAAAGTATTCGTACCCGTGGTGTTGTGACGGGAATGAGTGTCCTGCTGGTTTGGCTGGTCGCAACCGTGCTGTTTATGATTGCGGATATGGTCAGCCCCGAGGACACGGCGCATTGGCTGATCTTCATCTACGCAATCCCTGCCTCCATGATCGTGTGGCTGGTACTGAACAGTGTGTGGTTCAATCGCCGTCGCAACTACCTCATCATTTCCATGTTGACTTGGTCAACCCTTGCCGCAGTTTATATGACCATTTGGCGGCTGGCTGACTACAACGCCTGGATCATTTTCATGCTGGGCATTCCCGGACAGGCCATCATCGTTATGTGGTCCAGACTCAAGCAGAGCGGGGATGTTTTTAAAAAATGAATATAAAGAAGAAAACAAGCTCCACAGGACGTATCGTGTGTTTGATGGGGCTTCTGATAATCGTGACGTTGTGCATGATCTACCGCCTTGGGTCCAAGGGAGCGTTTGTAACCGATGATTCCGCTGTATTTACGGGGAGCAAACTGACTTGGAATGGAAAATCCTACTCGTCTGCAGGCGGTGTCTACACCGAGGGGAAAAGAATTGCCAAGACCTCGGACGGATGGGATGTCAACGAGGTTCGGGAGGATCCCGATCATAATTTTGTAGTGGTCCGTTCTTTCTTGGACCAGTATCTCATGGTTGCGGATGATTATACCATTCCTTCAAGCGGTAAATTGACCATGGTGAACTGGCACGGTGATCCTGTGACAGACTCTGAATTTTTAGAGGCGATATTGGAAATTAACGTTCAAAAATCCACTTCGTTTACCTATGAAACGGAAGGAATATTCATAGTTACGGATCGGCAGCACATGAGAGAAGTCTACTACGCCTACGAAGCCTGCCCCGTTGCGACATTTTTTCAAGGCTATTTGGGCAAGGTGGACGGTAGGTGGGTGATGACAACGGACATTGAGCAACCTACCTACCCTCATCCTTATTTAGTGGGCTGTTACGAGATCCCGGACGAATATGAGGGTATTTTGGAGAAATACTTCGAATAGATAGGAATTTTCAAATAGAAAAACCACCGCACGAAACGGTGGTTTTTCTATTTGGGAGGAATTACTCCTCGACCTCGACGATCTCCTGAGCGGCCTCTGCGATCTCCTCACAGACCTCCTCGGGAATCTCCTCGCAGTCGCAGCACTCCTCGATCTCCTCGCAGTTCTTCTTGCAGAACTTGTCCTTGAGAACCTTGGTGAACAGGAAGTAAGCACCCACTGCAGCGGCAGCGGCACCGATGATGATGCCGATGATCACGAAGATCTTGGTGGTATCCTTCTTTTTCTTGCGGAAGCAGAACATGAATGTATCCTCCTATATTTTGATAGGGGTACAATGACCCATATACTTAGCATTATTATAGCCTAAAATCGTGAACTCCGTATGAATATTCGAAAAGTTTTGTGATTTTTTTGCGAGACAATAGAAAGCGTTAAAAACCATTGACATCTAAAAAGATGTATGGTATAATATATACAATTTAAAGTTGGAGATAGCTATGGACATAAACATTCTTCACAAAGATCGGGACCTCCTTCTTTGCTGTAAGCCGGCGGGAGTCCCGACTCAGCCCGATCCTTCGGGACAGACCGACCTGCTGACGGCCCTGCAGGCCACCCACAAGACCGCAAGCCTCATTCACCGTTTGGATACACCCACGGGAGGCGTTATGGTCTATGGCCTGACCCCGAAGGCCACCGCCAAGCTCTGCGCCATGGTGCAGGATCATGGACAGTTCCAAAAGGAGTACCTGGCCGTCCTGGCTAAGCCCCCCGTCGAGAGCGAGGGACAGATGCGGGACTTCCTCTATCACGATAAGCGGGCGAATAAATCCTACGTGACCGAGGGGAACCGCAAGGGAAGCAAGGAGGCGATCCTGGATTACCGCGTATTGGCTACCGCGGAAAACGGGTATACGTTGGTTCTGGTTCGCTTACATACGGGGCGTACCCATCAGATCCGCGTGCAGTTTGCTTCAAGAGGACTTCCTCTCGTGGGGGACGGCAAGTACGGCAGTCGGGAGAAATGCCCCTACATCGGCCTGTGGGCGTTCAGATTGACCTTCCCGCATCCTATTACGGGAAAGAGCCTTTCGGCGCAGGCTATTCCCAATCAAGATAGAGCCCCGTGGAATTGCTTCAACGAAACAGTCTTTCTGTGATTTTCATCCTACTAGAAAAGAGAAGTATCTATGACCAATCGAGAAAATTATCTGTCTATAGCCCGGCGAACCGGCTACGACTATATGCCCGTGCATTTCGAAATGTGCCCGGTATTGCGTGAAAAATTCAACGCCTATACCCGTGAACATGATCTCCGGCTTCCTGCCGGCGAAGGCTCGGTGATCGGTCTTCCGATGACCGTTGCCCCTGCCGAGACTTTTCTGACAACATACTATCAGAACAAAACTTTCAAGCCCGGTACGCACATCAGTGCCTGGGGAGTCGCATACGAGCCGGGGTCGGCCTCTGCTTATCACATGACGTATATGCATCACCCGATGGAAGATTTTGACTCGGTCGAGCAGATTCTCGCGTATCCCATGCCCGTATTTCATGATGAAGGGCTTGCCGCGCAGATCGAGCAGGTACAAAGGCTTCACGAGGCGGATTGTGCCGCTGTCGGCCATATGGAAACTACCATATGGGAAAAAGCATGGTATATGCGCGGGATGGAGAATCTGATGTGCGACATGATGAGTGAGGATCCGATGGCAACGGTGCTGTTGGACCGTGTCACCGATCTGTCTGTGCAGTTGGCCGTCAGTTACGCCAAGGCGGGCGCGGACGCGCTTTTCCTGGGAGACGATGTCGGTATGCAGCGCACCATCATGATGAGCGAGGGGCTCTATAATGAATGGCTCAAGCCCCGCCTGAAGCGGGTGATTGATGCCGCCCGCGCCATCAATCCCGAAATCCTCATTTTTTACCATTCCTGCGGACACGTGACCGAACTGATCCCATACTTTATTGAGGCAGGCGTAGACGTGCTCAATCCCATACAGCCCGAGTGTATGGATTTCAAGGAGATCTATAAGAAGTACGGCGAGCAATTGTCCTTCCACGGTACCATCGGTACCCAAAGCGTGATGCCCTTCGGAACACCCGAGGATATCCGCCGTAAGGTCTTTGAAAACCTGGACATCGTCGGTAAAAAGGGAGGATTGTACGTCTGCCCCACACATATGCTGGAGCCGGATGTTCCTGTGGAAAATGTTGTGGCTTATATTCAAGCGTGCATGGAATACACGCTGTGAGTAGACTCCCAACCGCTTCAACGATGCTTATGATGAAATTATATTTAGCCACTACAAAAAGGAGAAAATCACCACATGAAACATAACTTATGGTACACGACCTGGACCGAGCTGTATCGGGAGGGTCTTCCCGTTGGAAACGGCCGCTTGGCCGCCATGATGTTAGGCAAACCCAAAAAGCTCCGCATTGCCCTCAACCACGAATGGATGTGGCGGGGTGAGAACCGCTACCGCGAGCATCCCGACGTATCCCGTCACCTGCCCGAGATACGCGAGGCCCTATTGCAGGGGGACTTTGAGCGAGGTACCCGCCTGGCCAACGAATATATGGGCGGCGCGGGCGGTGTCAGCGGGATCCCCAATCGGGTGGATCCCTACCAGCCCGTCGGAGACCTGTGGATCGAGCTCGACGCGGGGGATGCCCGGGAATACGTGCGCTCCCTGGACCTTGCCACGGGCCTGGCCCAAACCGCCTTCCAAGCCCCCACGGGGCGGATCACCCAGCGGCTATTCGCCAGCTTTGCCGACGGCTGCATCGTAGCCGAGATCACATCCGAGGAGCCCACCGACATGACGGCCATCCTCTCCCGCCGAGAGGATCCCCGCTGTACGGTTACCTATCGCCTCGCCCGAGACGGACTGACCCTCTGCGGCGCATTTCTCGACGGGATCTCCTTCGAGGCGGCTGTCCGTGCGGACACCGACGGCATCCTGACCGTAGCGGACAACCGCCTGCGGGTAGAGGGAGCCAAGCGACTGACTCTCCTCATTCAAATCGGCACCGATGCCAAGGGCTCCGCCCCCTCGGAGGAGATCACCTGGCCTGCGGAGCTTGATTTTGACACCCTGCTTACCCGCCACAAGCCCCGTTTTGCCGCCATGCGAGGGGAGGCCGTGCTAGACATAGACCTGCCCGCTGGCGATCATCTGCCCACCGACCAACGCATCCAACTGTTCCGCGAAGGGAAGGAGCCCTCCATGCCCCTGCTGTATTTCGAGTACGGACGCTACCTCATGGTCAGCGGCTCCTCGGGGGAGCTTCCCCTGAATCTCCAGGGCAAATGGAACGAGGACCTGACCCCGCCGTGGGATTCCGACTACCACCTGGATGTTAACCTGCAAATGTGCTACTGGTTTGCCGAGACTCTGGGTCTCCACCACGCCGCGGGGACCCTGTTCAATCTGATCGAATCCTACGTTCCCTACGGACGGGTCATGGCCCACCGTCTGTACGATTGCCGCGGCTTTACCTTTGCCATCCAAACCGACGTATGGGGGCGGGTCACCCCTGAGTCCTGCGGCTGGGCGGTATGGTTGGGCGCCGCACCCTGGCTGGGTCAGCACATGTTCCAGCACTGGCGCTATACCAAGGACATGGACTTCCTGCGAAATCGTTGCTACCCCTACCTGAAGGAATGCGCCGCTTTCTACGAGGACTACCTCATGGAAAAAGACGGTGAGCTGTGGATCCTACCCTCCCAATCCCCCGAGAACCGCTTTGCTGGGACGGGTAACTGGCCCGTTTCCATCGGCATCAACAGTGCTATGGATATTGAACTGGTGATTGAGCTTTTGAGGAGTGCCATCGAGTGCGCCGAGATATTGGGTGAGGACGCTGAGCTGACCACCAAATGGCGGGGCATCCTGGCCCGTCTGCCCGCCCTGACCATTGACAGCCGCGGTCGGTTGAACGAATGGGATACCGAGCGGGAGGAGGTGGAGCCGGGGCACCGCCACCTGTCCCACATCTACGGCCTGTACCCCTCCCAGCTCTTCGAGCCCGACAGCGACGAGTGGAAGGCCTCTGAGCGTTCCCTGGATGCTCGGTTGAACTACGGAGGCGGCCATACGGGCTGGAGCCGCTCCTGGGTGGCATGCCTGATGGCCCGCTTGGGCCGCGGCGAGGAGGCGTGGGAGCATTTCATCCATCTGATCGGAGATTTTGCCACCATCTCCTTGTTGGATCTGTGCCCTCCCTCCATCTTTCAGATCGACGGCAACATGGGCGGAACCGCCTGCGTCTGCGAGATGCTGATGCAAAGCCGTCGCGGAGAGCTGAGACTGCTCCCCGCCCTGCCCTCGGCATGGCCCCGCGGACGGGTGGAGAAATTCCGCGCCCAGGACGGCCTGACCGTCAGCTTTGCCTGGGAGGATGGTCACCTGACCGACTGTACCCTGGAGGCCACCGAGGCCATGGAGCTGACCGTCCTATCCGGCGATTGGACCCGCAAGCTGACCCTCCAACCGGGCATCACACGGGTTCCGTGCTGACCTTCATACATGATTTATGCGATTGTAAAATGATTTTTTCGCAAATTGCAATAGCAAGTTGCAATAGTTTTCAAAAAGGTAACAAATCGCA
>CAYRTP010000065.1:0-12238 GCA_964427175.1 uncultured Clostridium sp.
ACCATGGGGCCCCTACCCCATTGGTATATGGGGGCTGTATTCAAGATTTTTATTGAAAAAAATATAAGAAGGGAAGAACGTATATGAAAAAACGCATCCTTGCGCTCCTCCTGGCGGGCCTGATGCTCACAAGCACCGTTGCCTGCGGCACTCCTGAGCCGAACGGCGATGAGACGGGTGCTCAAACCACCGCCTCCGCTGTCACTGAGGACGCCGAGACCGAATTGAAGCCCGATCTGCCTGACCGCGATTTCGGCGGAGAGGAATTTCGCATCCTGTCCGACAAGGACAGCTATCACTTCATCGTCTCCGAAAAGACGGGCGGCGAGCTGGTCAACGATGCCATCCTGGAGGCCAACATGGAGGTCACGGGACAGTATAACGTCAAACTCGCCCGCATCGACGGCAACGCGGAAACCTACATTCTGGCGGGGGACGATGCCTACGACGTGGCCTACCTCCACGATTGCAGCACGGCCACCATGTCCCTCAAGGGATGGTTTCAGAACATCTACGATATCCCCTACATGGATCCCACCAATCCCTGGTGGCCCCAATTCACGGTGGATTCCCTGACCCTGAACGGGAAGATGTACTTCTATTCCAACTACACGGGCTATCGCTCCATGGTGCAGACCCGCGCCTGCCTGTTCAACCAGAGTATTCTGACCGATTACAACGTGGAATCCCCCTACGATTACGTCCGCGCGGGCACCTGGACGCTGGACCAGGCCATCAAAATGTCCACCTCCATCTACTCGGATCAGAACGGCAACGGTCTGAAGGATGAGGCAGACCTGTTCGGCTTTGCATCCACCCATACGCCCTGGGGTTGGCTGGAGGCCTTCGGCATCGAGTTGTATCAGAAGGACTCGGCGGATTCAGCGGACATGACGCTGGTGATCGACGATCGGGTGTATACCCTCATCGACAAGCTCCACAATTGGTTCTACTCGGGCAACGACAGCGTGTGGGTAGAGTTCAACGGAGGCGGAGAGCTGGGCATGGATATGTTCGCCTCCAACCGCGCGGCCTTTACCCTGGTCATCGATCTGGATGCTCAGGTCAAGCGGGCCATTGCGGGCGACATCCAGTACGGCATCATTCCGTTCCCCAAGATCGATGAAAATCAGAAGCAGTACTTTGGTGCCTGCACCGATTACCTTTTCTCCATCCCGATCACTCTGACCGAGACCGAGCGGGTGGGGATCATCCTGGAGGCCATGGCCTACGCGGGCTACAAGTACGTCCGTCCCGCCTACTGCGAGCAGACCCTCAAGACTCGTTTCGCCACCGACCCCAACTGTGCCGAAATGCTGAATCTGATCCTGGACAACCAGGTCATCAGCTTTGCCTACCTGTTCTCCCAGTACGTGAGCGGCGGCGGATTGCAGTCCTACCTCATTACCAATACGGTCGAGCAGAACAACGTGGCCTCCTACCTCAAGTCCAAGCAGAAGATCGAGGAAAAGACGGTGAAGAATATCGCACGATTCTATGAAAAGGATCGGTAATTATTACGCAATTGTAACGCTTACGCGTTCCCCTGCCTTCTCCAGCGGGGAAGGGGGACCATCCGAAGAATGGTGGATGAGGAGAACGGGTTGCAAATAATTTTAAGGAGAAAATTATGCTGAAAAAATTACTATGCCTGCTCCTGGCGGGCCTGATGCTCGCGAGCACCGTTGCCTGCGGCACTCCCGAACCTGACGCGGGGGAGGTCGGCTCCCAAACCGTAGCCGCCGTCACCGAGGGGGAGGGAACCGAAGAACTCAAGCCCGACCTGCCCAAGATGGACTACAAGGGGGATGCGTTTACGATCCTGGCCAAGAAGGATTCCTTTCCATACCTGCTTGCCTCCAAGACCAATGGCGAGGTGGTCAACGATGCGGTAGCCGAAGCCAACCTGTCGGTGAGCCAGCAGTTCAATATCAAGTTTGACACCATCACCATCGACAGCGATATGGATTCCGGCATCATCCAGGCCTACATCATGGCGGGGGACGACGAGTATGACGTGGCCTACCTCCACGATTGCACCACCGCCACCATGACCCTCAACGGTTGGTTCCTGAACGCCAACGATCTGCCCTACCTGGATTCCTCCGCGCCCTGGTGGCCCCGATTCATCGTGGAGTCCCTGACTCTCAATGGCAAGATGTACCATTTTGCCAATTACTCCTCCTACCAATCCATGTCCGCTACCCAGGCGTGCTTCTTTAACCAAAAGATTCTGACCGAGTATCAGTCGGAGGATCCCTACGAGCTGGTCCGCGCGGGGGATTGGACCCTGGATAAGCTGATGGCCCTTTCCACCGCCATCTACTCCGACGTCAACGGAGACGGTCAGCAGAATACCGAGGACCTGTTCGGCTTCGCGTACACCCATTATCCCTACGGCTGGCTGGAGTCCTTCGGCATTGAGCTGTACCATAAGGAGGGACCCGATTCGTCGGTGCTGACGCTGGAGACGGGAGACGAGCGCTGTTACGAGCTGATCGAAACCCTCCACACCTGGTTCTACTCCGGTTATGACGGCGTGTGGGTGAATTTCGGCGGCGACGCCGCCGAAAGCAGGGGAATCTTCTCGGTGGATCGGGCGGCCTTTACCTTTGCGTCGGTTGGCCTGCTGGCTCCTCAGGCTGTGGAGGCCGATATCGACTACGGCATCGTGCCCATGCCTAAGCTGAACAAGAATCAGAAGGACTACTACGCCAGTGCCAACTCCAGCCTGATGACAATCCCCACCACGGTGCGGGATACCGAGCGGGTGGGCATCATCCTGGAGGCCATGGCCTACGCGGGCTACAAGCACATCCTGCCCGCCTACTGCGAAAAGACCCTCAAGACCCGTTTCGCCACCGACCCCGACTGTGCCGAGATGCTGAATCTCATTTTGGAGAGCCAGGTCATCAGCTTTGCCTACCTGTTTGCCAACGCGGTGCCTCAGGGGATGCAGTACCGCTTCATCGCGGACACCGTGGAGCGCAACAAGGTGTCCTCCTTCTTCAAGTCCAAGCAACGCAAGGAGCAGAAGATGCTGGATACCATTATGGCGTTTTACGAGGATTGATACTAATTCAAAAAACATGAATGGGAGAGCGTGCCTCCGGCGGCTTAAGGGCCTTTTGAAAAAGGCCCTTAAGAATCCCCAAAACTTTAAAAAAGGATTATATAGAGGGCGAGAGGACACCAAGAGCCATAGGGGGCATCACCATGGGGCCCCTGCCCCATTGGTATATGGGGGCTGTATTCAAGATTTTTATTGTGAAATAGTATAAGACATTCAACCAACTCAGAACGGAGACACATTATGAAACAATTTATGGGACCCGATTTCCTTTTGAACACCGATACGGCCAAGGTACTCTACCACGAGACCGCCGCCGACCTGCCCATCATTGACTACCACTGCCACGTCCCGCCCAAGGATATCGCCGAGGATAAGCACTTCACCAACCTCACCGAGCTGTGGCTGGGCGGGGATCACTACAAGTGGCGCGCCATGCGGAGCTGTGGCGTGGACGAGGCCTACATCACGGGAAAC
Organism: uncultured Clostridium sp.; assembly: GCA_964427175.1. Taxonomy (GTDB): domain Bacteria; phylum Bacillota; class Clostridia; order Oscillospirales; family CAG-272; genus CAMEON01. Next base: position 3,548 of record CAYRTP010000065.1, read on the forward strand.
GCCTCGGATTACGAGAAATTCCTGGCCTACGCCACCTGTATGCCCTCCCTCATCGGCAATCCTTTGTACCACTGGACCCACCTGGAGCTCCGCCGTTACTTTGACTGCGAGCTCATCCTCTCGGCCGACACCGCCCGCGAGATCTGGGATCTGACCTGCGAGAAGTTGGCTGATCCCTCCATGAGCGTCCGCAACCTCATCCGCAAGTCCCGGGTGGAGGTGCTCTGCACCACCGACGATCCCGCGGATTCCCTGGAATACCACCAAATGCTGGCGGCGGATGACAGCTTCGCCACCCGCGTGCTCCCCGCCTTCCGCCCCGACAAGGCCTTCAACGTGGACCAGGCGGGGGTGACCGCCTACTACCGGCGGTTGGGCAAGGCCGCAGGCTTGGAGATCACCGACCTGGCTACCCTCAAGGAGGCTCTGCGCCGTCGGTTGGACTTCTTCGACTCCATGGGCTGTCGCACCTCGGATCACGCCCTGGACGGCTTCGATCTGTTCCTGCGCCCCGACGAGGCGGCTGTGAATGACGCGCTGATCTGCGCCCTTGCCTCGGACGGCCGTGCCGTGACCCACGAGGAGGTCTGCATGGTCAAGGCCGAGATCCTGGGCTTCCTGGCGGGCGAGTACGCCAAGCGGGGCTGGGTCATGCAGCTTCACATGGGTGTCTACCGCAACGCTAACAGCCCCAAGATGGCCCTGATGGGCCCTGACACGGGCTACGATTGCATCGGGGACACCAACGTCCCCGCCCTGGTCCATCTGCTGGACCACATGGAGTCGGGCGCGGGTCTGCCCCGCACCATTCTGTACTCCATCGACCCCACCTACGATGCCGCCCTGGGCTCGGTGATCGGTGCCTTCCAGACCACGTCGGACGGCTACCCCAAGGTCATGCAGGGCTCGGCCTGGTGGTTCAACGACACCCTGGAGGGGATGCGCCGTCAGATGACCACCCTGGCCAGCCTTTCGGCCCTGGGCAAGTTCAACGGTATGCTCACCGACTCCCGCAGCTTTACCTCCTACCCCCGTCACGAGTATTTCCGCCGCATCCTCTGCGGTCTGCTGGGCGATTGGGTGGAGGATGGGCTCTATCCCTGCGACATGAAGGCCTTGACCAAGATCGTGGCGGATATTTGCGTCTACAACACCAAGCACTATTTCGGATTCTGACCCTGTAAGGAGTAGCGTATGAAAACCATTACGGATCTGCATATTCAAAAGCCCACCCGCCCTGTGCGGGTGGTGCAGTTCGGAGAAGGGAACTTCCTCCGCGCTTTCGTGGACTACATGGTGGATATTCTCAACGAGAAGACCGACTTCAACGGCTCGGTTGCCATCGTCAAGCCCATCTCCCACGGCTCGCTGACCGCCTTTGAGGCGCAGAACTGCCTGTACACCGTCATCCTGCGGGGGCAGAAAGGGGGCGAGGTGGTCAACACCCACCGCCTCATTACCTCGGTGGACCGCGCTGTGGACGGTGCCGACACCTGGGTCCATCTGGCTGAGCTGGCCGCCTGTCCCACGGTACGCTTCGTGGTGTCCAACACCACCGAGGCGGGCATCGTGCTGGACGAGACCGACACCATGGCGGGGGTTCCCGCCACCTACCCCGGTAAGCTGACCAAGTTCTTGTGGGAGCGTTACCAAGCCTTCGGGGGCTCTCCCGAGAGCGGGGTGATCATCCTGCCCGTGGAGCTCATCGAGGACAACGGCGGCAAGCTCTCGGCTTGCGTTCACCGTCTGGCCGAGGTCTGGGACCTGCCCGACGGGTTTACCGCCTGGCTGGACCGCCATTGCGTCTTTTGCAGTACCTTGGTGGACCGCATCGTGACGGGCTACCCCGCCGCCGAGGCCGAGGCCCTGTGGGAGGCCTTGGGCTACGAGGACAAGCTGTTGGACGTGGGCGAGCCCTTCGGGCTGTGGGTCATTGAGAGCACGGCCGACATCCGCGCCGAGCTCCCCTTCGAGGCCGCGGGCCTGCCCGTGGTCTTTACCACCGATCAGCGTCCCTACAGAGACCGGAAGGTCCGCATCCTCAACGGTGCTCACACCTCCTCGGTGCTGGCGGGCTGGCTGTACGGCCACCGCATCGTGCGGGACATGATGAAGGACCCCGTCATGGGCAAATTCGTCCGTGAGGCGGTGACCGAGGAGATTGCGCCCCTGGTGCCCCTGGACCGTGCCGACGTGGAGGCCTTCGCCGCCGCGGTCTTTGAGCGGTTTGAAAACCCCTTTATTGACCACGAGCTCCTGGCCATCTCCCTCAACTCGGTATCCAAGTGGAAGGCCCGTGTTCTGCCCTCCCTGCGGGACCACTACGCGGTCCACGGGACTCTCCCCCCGCGGCTGACCTTCTCCTTCGCGGCTCTGCTGGCCTTCTACACGGCATCCGACCTGCGGGAGGACGGGCTCTACGCCCTTCGCGCCGACGGGACTCCCTACGTCATCCGCGACGATCGGGCCGTGCTGGAGTTCTTTGCCGAGAACAGCAGTCTGCCCGCCTGTGATTTCGTGGATGCCGCCGCGTCCCGCGCCGACTTCTGGGGGGAGGACCTGCGCCGCTACGAAGGCTTCACGCAGGCGGTGGTGACCCATCTGAACGCCATTCGCGCCGACGTGACAGCGACGGTGGAGAATTTGGTCAAGTAAAGTCACAATATAAAAAAGACGGTGGAATCCATGCGGTTCCGCCGTCTTTTTGACCGTTTATGCGATAAAAAAGATCGGCTTCTTGTGGATTGTGCGCGAAAACTATTGACCGATTGGCGAAAATATGGTATAATAAGAGTGGGGAGGTGAGAGCCGCCCCGCAAGAGAAGTTTGTATCCAAGCACATCATATAGAAAGGGAAGGTGTACTTATGAAGATCCAATTTATCGGTGCGGCACAAGAAGTTACGGGCAGCTGTACGCTGCTGGAAGTCCATGGCCGATATTACCTGGTCGATTGCGGCATGGAGCAGGGAATCGACGTATTTCAGAACGTCGCCTTGCCTGTGCCCGCCAGCCGCATTGACGCGGTCTTTTTGACCCACGCCCACATTGACCACTCGGGTATGCTTCCGAGGCTGTACAAGGACGGTTTCCGCGGCATCATCTACTCCACGGTGGCCACCGCCAAGCTGGCCAATATTATGCTCCAGGATAGTGCCCACATCCAAATGACCGAGACCGAGTGGAAAAACCGCAAGGCCGAGCGGTCGGGGGACGAGAATTTCACCCCCACCTACACCATGGAGGATGCCCTGGGGGCCATCTCCCTGTTCCGCGGGGTGGAGTATGATGAGCGATTCACGGTAGCCGCGGGGGTGGATATCCGCTTCACCGATATTGGACATCTCCTGGGCTCGGCGGCCATTGAGCTGTGGCTCCACGAGGGGGATGCCGACCGTAAGATCGTCTTCAGCGGTGACGTGGGCAACACCGACCAGCCCCTCATCAAGGACCCCGCCCCCGTGGCCGAGGCCGACTACCTGGTGCTGGAATCCACCTACGGCAGTCGGGACCACGAACGCCACGTTGGCATCATCGAGACCTTGGCCGAGCTCATCGACCGCACCCTGGCGCGGGGCGGCAACGTCATCATCCCCTCCTTCGCCATCGGGCGCACCCAGGAGCTCCTTTACGCCATCCGCGAGATCAAGCAGAGGGGGCTGACCCAAAATCGGGAGTTTCCCGTCTACGTGGACAGCCCGCTGGCTATTGAGGCCACCGAGATCTTCTCCAAGTGTGATCCCGCCTGCTTTGACGACGAGACCCGCGCCCTCATCGAGCAGGGTGTCGATCCCATCCGATTCCCCAACCTCCGCCTGTCGGTGACCGTGGAGGATTCCAAGCGCATCAACGAAAATCCCGAGCCCAAGGTGATCCTGTCGGCCTCGGGTATGTGCGAGGCGGGACGCATCCGCCACCACCTCAAGCACAACCTGTGGCGGCCCCAAAACCTTATCCTGTTCGTGGGCTACCAGGCCGAGGGGACCCTGGGACGCAACCTCATTGAGGGTGTCCCCAACGTCCGTCTGTTCGGGGAGGACATCGCGGTCCGCGCCGAGATCCGCTCCCTCAAGGGCACCAGCGGCCACGCCGACCGTCGGGGGCTTCTGAACTGGCTGTCCTGCTTTGAGCGCAAGCCCCGCACCGTGTTCCTCAATCACGGCAACGAGGAGTCCATCGCGGTGCTGGCCGACGAGCTGAAGGAGCGGGGCTACGCCGTGGAGACCCCCTACAGCGGCACCGAGTATGACCTGGTCCGAGGCATCATGACCGCCTACACCGAAAAGAAGCGGGTCACCGCCGCCGACGTGGCCAAGGCCCGCTCCCGCAAGACCAGCATCCACCGCGACCTGGTCGCCCAGGCCGAGGCTCTCCTGGCTCTGGCCCAGCGGTGCGAGAGCCGTCCCAACAAGGAAAACGCCAAGTTCGCCGCCCAGATCCGCGCGCTGATGGAGAAGTGGGAGCGGTAAGGGCAGGTCCCCATATTCCCATAGCGAATATTCATACTATTTTACAATAAAATCTTGAATACAGTCCCATATACCAATGGGGCAGGGGCCCCATGGTGATGTCCTCTATGGCTCCTGGTGTCCTCTCGCATCCTTTATAAATCCCTTTTTAAAGTTTTTGGGATTCTTAAGGGCCTCGCAAACTTCGCTGCAGGCGAATTTGCCCCGAACGAAGTGAGGAGGTTTTCAAAAGGCCCTGACAGGCTTGCCTGTCGGATGCCAGGAGGCGCGCTCTTCCATTCAAGTTTTTGTTTGTGAATTAGTATCAGTCCCCGCCTCGGAGTCCGAGGCGGGGACTTTGAATTTCGTCCAAAAATGTGGGGTTTCCTATTGCCATTTTGTGAAAAATGTGGTATAATGAAGCGGGTTTTTTGAGGGAGATGAATCCCTCATACGCTTCTCTTACAAAAACATGGAACCGAGGTCGTAGGGGAGGGGCTTGCTCCTCCCGCGTCCCCCGACACAACAAGGAGTTGCCTATGAAAATTTCCATCCTACACCAAAATTGTCAACTAGCCTACGCCGCCTCCGAGCTGGCCAAGTTCCTGACCGAATATACCACCGCCGAGATCCTCAACGCCGAGGGCGGGGACCGCACCGTCACCCTGACCGTGGACGAGACTCTGCCCGCCCACCACTACGCTCTCAACGGCGACGGTGTCCACACCGAGATCCGAGGCGGCAACCCCTCCTCGGTGCTCTGCGGTGTCTACGAGGCCCTGGCGCAGGCGGGGATTCTGTTCCGCGCCACGGGCTACTCGGTGCCCCTGGCTTTTGACATCGAGGCCATCTTCGGGCTTTGCAAGGTCATTCGCCCTAAGTTCCGCCTGCGGGGCATCCGCCAGCACATCAATTTCCCCATGGATATCTCCTCCTACTCCCTGCGGGAGGCCAAGGAGTACATCCGCTCCATCGCGCGGATGCAGTACAACGCCATCACCTTCCACAGCTACCCCGGGCAGTGGCACGAGACCCGTCCCTATGACGATACCGACCACGCGGGCCACTTCTTCTACGGCCAGGTCCACCCTCTGCCTGCGGATAACCCTCTGCTGGTCAGCCGTATCGACAACCGCAAGGTCTTCTGCATCCCCGAGGCCGAGGCCATCTTTGAGGACGAGGCCGCCCGCGCCGACTACGCCCGTTACTGGTTAAACGAGGTCATGGCCACCGCCAAGGAGGCGGGGATGACCATTACCCTGTCGGTGGAGATCTTGGGGGATGACGAGACGGCTACCGCCCATATGCTCCGCGTGATCTGCGAGACCTATCCCCTGGTGGATACCTTGGAGCTCATCACCGAGGAGTGCGGCGGCTTCCGCGACCAGCCCGGCGTGACCCGTGAGAACATCCAGAATTTCATCGTGGACCTCTTTGGAGCGGACGTGCTGGACTCCGAGGGCAATCTGCCCGGTCTGCCTCCCGAGATGCCCCACCAGCTGGGGAGCTCGGCGGTCAGCCTCAAGCGTCTGCTTCGCGCTCTGGAGACGCGGGACGTGTGGACGGCGGGGCTTGCCCGCGTGCCCGCGCTTCGCGCGGGTCTGTACCTGACCTGCCCCGACACCCTGCGGGTCCTGCGCCCCATCCTCCGCAAGAAGCGTCCCGCCGACACCACCATGAGCCTGCTGTCGGCCCACGGTGCCCTGGCCGTGGCCCGTAACATCGTGAACACGGGCAACACCGCCGAGGATTGGCAGAATACCATGTACTACTCCTGGGCCGAGTTTGACGGGAATATGTTCCTCCAACAGCTGTCCACCGACGGCATTGAGGTGCTGGCGAATCTGCCCGAGGCCGAGTCGGCCTACGGCTTCTGCATCAACCATTGGCGCACCGCCGAGAATAATCTGGCCATCAGCTACGCCGCCCGCGCCGCCATCGACGGTCTGCCTGCCGAGGATTTCTACCGCCTCTACGCGGCGCAGGTGGGCATCGGCCATGCAGAGGGATTTGCCGAGACCTGCGGCCGCCTGGCGAAGCTGGACACCTACAATCGGGACAATCTGTTCAACATCGGCTTCTGCGCCGTGGTCTGCTGGTTCAACTGGCACAAGCGTCCCGGCGGCATGATGCCCCGCGGCTACGCCGCCGAGCCTCAACAGCGGTCCATCGCTGAATACGAGGCATTGGTCCGCGGCTTTGAGGAGCTCCTCCCCTCGGCGACCACCCCCGAGGGCATTGGATTCCTTCGCCTGATGGCCAACCGTTGCTATACCAGCATCCTCCACATCCGCGCCATGATGGTGCTGGACGAGCTGACCGAAATCTACGACTACAACGCTCCCAAGCCCCTGTCCGACGGACAGATGGCCCGCGTCAAGGAGATCCTGGCCGCGTCCATGGAGGCCGCCGAGGAATACCTCCGTGTCTACGGCGAGATGCTCCCCGACCGAGGGGGTGAGGGTCAGCTCATCAGCTACCATGAGACCACCCTGGCCTACATCCGCGCCGTGGTGGATACCTTCAACAGCGTCAAGATTGCGGCGGAATCGGAGGACGGTGTCTACGATGCGCCTCCCATGCCCGACGCGGACGTAAAATAAAGCTATGAAAAGGGAATGATGGATATGAACTACTATTTAGGCATTGAATTCGGCTCCACCCGCATTAAGGCCACCGTCATCGACGAGGATTACCGCCCCGTCTCCTCGGGGGACTACACCTGGGCCTCCCGTCAGGTGGGCGGGGTGTGGACCTACGAGCTGGCCGAGGCCGTGACGGGCCTGAAGCAGGCCCTCTCGGCTATAGAGCACCGTGACGAGATCACGGTCATGGGTATTTCGGGCATGATGCACGGCTACCTGGCCTTCGACGAGGACTGGAACCTCCTCGCCCCCTTCCGCACCTGGCAGAACACCATGACGGGGGAGGCGGCGCGACAGCTCACCGAGCTGTTCGGCTTCAACATCCCCCAGCGCTGGAGCATCGCCCACCTGTACCAGGCGGTACTGAACGGGGAGGACCACGTGGGCCGTATCGCCCACATCACCACCCTGGCGGGGTATATCCACCACCTGCTGACGGGGGTGAACGCCGTGGGCGTGGGGGAGGCATCGGGCATTTTCCCCATCGGCGCGGACGGGAAGGGCTATGACCCCGAAATGCTTTCCAAGCTGGAGGCTCTGCTTGCGGAGCGCAACCTGCCTTGGCAGGTGACCGACCTGCTCCCTACCGTCCTGGCGGCGGGGGAGGACGCGGGAACTCTGACTCCCGAAGGAACCGAGCTCCTGGAGGGTCTGCTTCCCGCGGGGATCCGCCTGGCACCTCCCGAGGGCGACGCGGGGACGGGCATGGTGGCCACCAACGCGGTGGCACCCCGTACGGGCAACGTCTCGGCGGGCACCTCCATCTTCTCCATGGTGGTGCTGGAAAAGCTCCCGAGCCGTGTGCATGAGGAGATCGACCTGGTCACCACTCCCGCGGGACGGCCCGTGGCTATGGTCCATTGCAACAACTGCACGAGCGACAGCAACGCCTGGATCAGCGTTCTGCGGGAGACGGCGGCTCTGTTCGGCGCAGACCCCTCGGGGGATGAGCTGTACACCAAGCTGTACCGCAAATCCCTGGAAGGGAACCCCGACTGCGGCGGGGTGCTGACCTGCAACTACCTGGCGGGGGAGGGGGTCACCCACTTTGACGAGGGCCGTCCCCTGGTCCTGCGGGATCCATCGGCCAAGTTCACCCTGGCCAACCTGCTTCGCTCCATGCTCTACTCCTCCATGGCCACCCTCAAGCTGGGCATGGACATCCTGGCCGAGGAGGCCGTCGCCATCGACTCCCTGACGGGTCACGGCGGACTGTTCAAGACCGAGGGGGTGGGCCAGCGTTACCTGGCCGCCGCCTGTAACGCGCCCGTGACCTGCATGAAGACAGCGGGCGAGGGCGGACCCTACGGTATGGCCCTGCTGGCCGCCTACCGCGGGCAGACGGGCGGGGAAGTACCCCTGGAGGACTTCCTCTCCAACCGCGTGTTCAAGGACACCGAGGGTAGCGTCCTGGCTCCCGACCCCGCCGACGTGGAGGGGTTCAATGCCTACATCCGCCAATACAAAAAGCTCTTGCAGGTCGAGGAGACCGCGACGAGGGTGATGTGACGGGGATTTGTTACCCCCAAAAAACTTGAATAGGGGAGCGTGCCTCCGGCGGCTTAGAACCTTTTTGCAAAAAGGTTCTAAGAACTCCAA
>CAYRTP010000066.1:0-11930 GCA_964427175.1 uncultured Clostridium sp.
GGTGTAGATCTCGGCGCGCGCCGCCACATTGGAGCAGACCTCGTCGGGGGTGACGGCATCAATGCCGCAACCGAAGGACACCAGCTGAACCAGCTGAACGTCGGGATTGTCCGCCGCGTAGCGGGCGGCGGCGTAGAGACGGGCGTGGTAGGTCCACTGGTTGAGGACGTTGACGGGGGCGTTGGAGGTCAATGCCGCAATGCTGTCCTCGGTGACCACCGCAAAGCCCAGGGATGTAGCCAGCTTGTCGATGCCGTGGCTGATCTCGGGGTCGGTGTGGTAGGGACGGCCGCAGAGGATCATGATGCGGCTCCCCCGCTCCCGCGCCCACTTGAGAGCCGACTCGCCCTCGTGGCGGATGTCGGCCATCCACTTATCGTAGGCCTCAAAGGCGGCCTTGACGGCCCGCTTGATCTCGGTCTTCTTGATGCCGGGGAAATGCTCACCGAAATAGACCGAAAGCTCCTTGCAGAGCTGCTTCTGATCGTTGATGTTGAGGTAGGGGTGGAGGAACTTGGTTTTGCGGAGGGACTCCATGTTACCCCGCAGAAGCTCGGAGTAGTAGGCCACCACGGGGCAGTTGTAGTGGTTGTCGCCCGTGTGCTCGTCGATGTTGTAGGTCAGACAGGGGTAGAAGATGGCATCCACGCCGCGGGATACCAACTGCTCAATGTGACCGTGCATGAGCTTGGCGGGGTAGCAGGCGGTGTCGGAGGGGATGGAGAACTGACCTCTGAGGTAGAGATCACGGGTAGAAGGACCCGAGAAGGTCACGCGGAAGCCCAGCTCGGTGAACAGCGCGTGCCACAGGGGAGCCAGCTCGTACATACCCAGAGCCATGGGAATACCGATCACGCCCCGTCCGCCGTCACGGCTCTGCTCCTCCAGGGCGGCGAATTTCTCCCGCTTGTACTGGTGGAGGTTGGGGATGATGTCGGCACCCTCGGGCATCTTCATGCCCGCGCCCCGCTCGCACTTGTTGCCCGAAATGTACCGCTCCCCGCCCGCAAAGGTGTTGATGGTCAGGGCGCAGTTGTTGCCGCAACCGCGGCAGGTGGCGGCCTTGGAGACGTGGGTAAAGGAGGCCAGCTCGGCCGCGGTCATGGTCTCGGACTTCTCCAGCCCCAGGGAACGAGCGAACAGAGCCGCGCCAAAGGCACCCATAAGCCCCGCGATCTGAGGACGGATGACGTTGCATCCGATCTCCATTTCAAAGGAGCGAAGCACCGCGTCGTTGAGGAAGGTACCGCCCTGGACCACCAGCTCACGGCCCAGCTCCTCGGCGGAGCTGGCGCGGATGACCTTGTAGATGGCGTTCTTCACCACACTGCGGGAAAGGCCCGCCGAAATGTCACCCACAGTCGCGCCGTCCTTCTGGGCCTGCTTGACCGAGGAGTTCATGAACACGGTGCAACGGGTACCCAGCTCAACGGGAGCCTTGGCGAACAGACCCTTGCGGGCGAACTCGTCCACCTCGTGGCCCATGGAACGGGCGAAGGTCTCAATGAAGGATCCGCAACCCGAGGAGCAAGCCTCGTTGAGCATGATGGAGTCAATGGCATCCCCCTTGACCTTGAAGCACTTGATGTCCTGACCGCCGATGTCCAGGATGAAATCCACGTTGGGATTGAAATACTTGGCGGCGGTGAAGTGGGCCATGGTCTCCACAAGACCGCGGTCGATGTGGAAGGCGTGGCGGATCAGCTCCTCGCCGTAGCCCGTGACCGCCGAGCCCATGATGGTGATGCGGTCACCGCAGAGCTTGTAGATCTCGGAGAGCTGTTCGCGGACGATGCCCACGGGGTTACCGCGATTGGAGTGGTAGTAGGAGTAGATCAGCTCACCCTCCTCGCCCATCAGCACAAGCTTGGTGGTGGTGGAGCCGCAGTCGATACCCAGGTACGCGTTGCCCTCGTAGTCCGCGGGATAGACCGTCTTGACCGAGGCCTTTGCGTGACGCTCGCAGAACTCACGGTAGTCCTCCTCGCTTGCGAACAGGGGAGGGGTGTGGGCGGCTTCCAGCTTTTCGTGGGTGGAGGCCTCCACCCCGTCGATGAGGGCGGTCATGGTCGTGCTCTGACCCAGACCGCAGGCGTAGAGAGCGGCACCCAGGGCCACCGACAGCCGACCGTACTCGGGGAACACGGCGTGCTCGTCGTCCAGCTCCAAAGCCGTCTTGAAAGCGGCCCGCAGACCGCGGCAGTAGTAGAGGGGACCGCCGAGGAACATCACCTTGCCGTCGATCTTGCGGCCCTGCGCCAGGCCCGCAATGGTCTGGGAGGCCACGGCGGCGTAAATGCTGGCCGCAATGTTCTCCTTGGCCGCGCCCTGGTTGAGCAGGGGCTGAATGTCGGTCTTGGCAAACACACCGCAGCGGGAGGCAATGGGGTAGATACGGGTGTGATGCAGGGACAGCTCGTCCAACTGCTCCACGGTCACGTCCAGAAGGGTGGCCATCTGATCGATGAACGCGCCCGTACCGCCGGCACAGGTGCCGTTCATGCGCTCGTCAATACCGCCCTTGAAGAAAATGACCTTGGCATCCTCACCGCCCAACTCGATGACCACCGAGGTGTCGGGCTCCAGATGCTTGACCGTCTCGCCCGTGGCGAAGACCTCCTGCACGAAGGGAATTCCCTCCGCGTTGGCCAGACCCAGACCCGCCGAGCCCGAAATGGACACGAAAACAGGGCGGTCGCCCACCATATCCTTGACCCGCAGAAGCAGCTCCAAGGTCTTGGGGCGCACCTGGGAGAAATGCCGTTCATAGCAGGAATATACCAGTTTCCCGTCGCAAAAAACCACGATTTTGGCCGTGGTGGATCCAATATCAATGCCGATAGCCGCAAAGCCGCTCCCCGCGCCAACCGCGGCAGGCGCGTCGATGCGTTCCCAGGGCAACAGCGTGCGATCCGTATTCGTCATAGCCGATTCACTCCTCATCATTAGTGGGATACTTTTCTTCTAATTATATCACGAAATCATGAATTGCGTGTTAACGGCTGTCGAAATTTGTTTGTCAATCAAAATAATATTTTGGGGCTTCGGGGTGAGGATTCTGTGAAAAAGTACGGGGAGCGCCCATATAAAAATTTTGAACCCGTTCTCCATATACCAATGGGGTAGGGGCCCATGGTGATGCCCCCTATGGCTCTTGGTATCCTCTCGTAGCCCCTACAATCTTTTTAAAGTTTTTGGGATTCTTAAGGGCCTTTTTCAAAAGGCCCTTAAGCCGCCGGAGGCACGCTCCCCCCCAAAAAAACTACCCCTCCTCCAAAGCCTCCCTCAGCTTCTTCAGAATCTTCTTTTCCAAACGCGATATGTAGGATTGGGAGATGCCCAGCATCTCGGCCACCTCGTTTTGGGTCCGCTCCCGCCGACCGCCCAGGCCGAAGCGAAGCTCAATGATGAACCGCTCCCGCTCCGAAAGCCGTGCCACAGCACGATGGAGAGCCACCCGCTCCTCGGCTTCCTCCAGCTCCTGTACGATGGGCTCCTCGTCACTTCCCAACACGTCCGAGAGCAACAGCTCGTTGCCGTCCCAATCGGTGTTCAAGGGCTCGTCAATGGATACCTCCTGCCTCCCCCCGATCTTGCGGAGATACATCAGGATCTCGTTCTCAATGCAACGGGAGGCGTAGGTCGCCAGCTTGATGTTCTTGTCGGAGCGGAAGGTCCCCACCGCCTTGATGAGCCCCAGGGTCCCGATGGAGATCAGATCCTCGATCCCCACCCCCGAGTTCTCGTACCGTCGGGCAATGAAGGCCACGAGCCGCAGATTCCGCTCAATGAGCAGGGAACGAGCCTCCTCGTAAGCCCCTCCCCCCGCCTCCAGCGCGGCAATGGCCTCGGCCTCCTCCTCCCGCGTCAAAGGCTGAGGAAGCACGTCGGGCCCATTGATGTAGTAAATCCCACCCCGCCTTTGCCCGAAAAGCCGAGCCCAAATCCGAACCAACCCCCGCCAGATCCAACCAATTCTCATAGTCCCCTCCATTATCTCTGTATCTTTGTATCTTGTCACTTGTATCTTGTCACTCCACCATCTCCCCCGGCACCAACGCCTCCACCTCCCCCGTCTCGGCCGCCGCAACCACGGCATCCACCGAACGCATCACCTCGCGGGACTTGAGCAGGTAGGTGATCTCCACCCGATCGGGCAAAAATCCCACCAGCATCCCCCCACCCATAGCGGTGGTGGCAGGGATCAAACGGATTCGCCCCCCGTCCGAGGCCTCGGTCAGCCCTTCCATGCTCCCGCCACCCAAGGCCTCGGCTAACGCGGGGGAGAGAATGGGGGTCAGTGCCTGCCGTTTGCAACAGATCACCGCCCGACCGCCCATGGGGTCCCGTAAGAGATTCCCGCTGTCCACCAAGCCATCCAAATTCACCCGACGGCCGTTCAGCTCCACCGCCACCCGACACCGCCGTACCGTAGCAGTCCTCCGTAGAAACCGCCCTCCGCAAAGGGCGATCCCGCCTCCCGCCAACGCCAGCAGAGCGAATAGCCAGGTCCCGATCCCCTCCTCCTCGGCGGTGAGGGGCAGGGAAGGGAGCAGACGGTTGAGCAGATTGTACAGCGCGGTCATCACCCCGCCCAGAACCATGGACAGCAGAAAGTAGGTGGCCGTAGCCGAGAGAAATCCTCCCCGCCCCGCCTGCCGCCGTCCCCCAAAGACCAGCCCGCAGATGAGCAGACAGACCCCCAGGTCCAGCCCCAAGGCCACTGCCTGTCCCACGCGGAAAAACAGAGCCGCTACCGCGTAGATCCCCCCCAGAATCGCCCCCAAAACCACCCGCCGCGGGTTCAGCTTGCGGTGAAGCAACCGCCCCGTCAGACAAAAGCAGAGCCCGTCCATCCCCGCGTTGACCAGAAACAGCAGGTCCGCGTATACTTCAACCTCCATAGCCCCTCCTTCGGGGCCTGACCGCCCCATGCGATGCCTCCATTATACCCCCCGCGCCCCGCGCGGATTGTCGGACTGCGCGCCCGCAGGGAAAAAATGATTGACAGAATCCGCCTCCCGACAAGAAAATTCAAAAACCCCCTTGACTCGGCCGCCAAAGTCGGGTATAATGAGGCAGGGGAACCGAAAGGCTCCCTAAAAAAAACGACGCGCCTCGTCCGAGACGAGCCTATGCGCCGCCCAAGGGAGTTATGACTGTTATGATGCAACCGTCCAACAAAAAAATCCGTGTTCTGCCTACCTTGCTGACCGCCGCCCTGCTCCTTTGCTCGGCCGTGTCCTGCACCGAGAGTCAGCCCTCCGACGGGGAACTCCCCGCCGACCGCGAGACCTTCGCCAAGGAGACCTACACCGCCGTAGAGGGCACCGAAATCACCTTCCGTGACGGACTGACGACCGCCGACTACCCCGCCGATACCCCCGCGGGCGAGTGGCTGACGGGCTGCTCCGCCTCCGACCGTGATGAGCAGTTCGATGCCTATACCCTCCGCCACGAATCCTCTGCCGACGGGCATACCACCTTCACCTACCTCATATACTATCCCCACGGCGGTTCCGCCGTGGCGGCTTCCCCCGAGCTTTTGGAGAGCAAGAGCGGCTATATCCTCAACCTGACCTATACCCCCGCAGAGGGAACCGCCGCCCGGGCAGGCTATTCCATCAGCTACCTGTCGGTCACCCTCCCCACGAGTAACGCCCCACGCCTCCGCCTCCTGGTGGACGGAGATGCCCTGGGAGTCCTGGCCACCGTGACGCAGGACGCGATCCCCGATGCAAGCAACTGACCGCCCTGTTTCCCTCTGTTCACGATGCACGATTCACGCAAAATACACGCTTTTTTACAAAAAAATTCAAAAATATCTTGACAAATCAACTTCATTGAGCTATAATAGAACTGTTGTTATAAGGGAGGGTGCGGCCACGCGCCCTATCATGCCGCGTAGCGGAGAAAAGGAGTGTACACAAAATGCTTGAGACCTTGAAGAAGATCCTCGTGGAGGAGCTGCAGATCGATCCCGCCGCCATCACCCCCGATGCCGAGCTGTCCTCTGATCTGGGCATCAACTCCATCGAGCTGGCTAACCTCATCATGATCTGTGAGGAGAAGTTCGACATCACCATCGATGATGACGATATCCATAAGCTGGTAACCGTCGGTGACGTTGCCTCTTACCTGGAGAGCCTGAAGTAATCGGTTATGATCAAAAGAATCGGCGCGATTCCCCATTGCGGGAGCCGCGCCGTTCTTTTTTTATTCCAAATCCTCAATGCCACCCATATACCAATGGGGCAGGGGCCCCATGGTGATGCCTCCTATAGCTCTTGGTGTCCTCTCGCACCCCCATAAATCCCTTTTTAAAGTTTTTGGGATTCTTAAGGGCCTTTTTTAAAAGGCCCTTAAGCCGCCGGAGGCAAGCTCCCCCATCAATTTCCCACCATACTCGCATACATCCCCGCCTCCCCGCGCACACTAACCCAAAAAGCGGGAGGCACCATGATTACTCTACTCATCCGAACCCTTATCATCTATACGGCTCTCATTATGATCATGCGTTTCATGGGGAAACGCCAGCTGGGGGAGCTGGAGGTCACCGACCTGGTCACCACCCTGCTTATCTCCGAGGTCGCCTCTCTGCCGCTGACCAATACCGACATCCCCCTGTCCCACGCCCTGCTCCCCATCCTGGTCCTCACCTCCCTGGAGGTGGTGCTGTCGGGTGTACTCCTGAAAATTCCTACGCTGAAAAAGCTGTTCGCCGTCCGTCCCGCGGTCCTGATCCGCCACGGAGTCCCCGACCGTAAGGTTATGCGCTCGGTGCGCATCTCCTCGGAGGAGCTGCTCTCCCAGCTTCGCCAAAAGGACGTGACCGACCCCGACGAGGTGGAGTACGCCATCCTGGAGGCCAACGGCCAGATCAGCGTCATCAAAAAAGCCTGCCATCAGCAGGCCACCATGAAGGATCTGGACATCAAAACCACCGAGCAGGGCATGATGCATCTGATCATCTCGGACGGGCGGATCAACACTCAAAACCTGCGCATGGCGGGGAAGGACCAACGGTGGCTGGAAGCCATCCTGCTGACCAACCGCAAAGCCCCTGACGAGGTCTTTCTCCTGCTGGTGGACGATCGCGGCCGCGTGCGTATCTACCCCAAGGAGGAGAAAAAGCCGTGAAAGGATGCATCATCGCCCTGGCGATCCTGATTTTGATCCTCGGCGCGGTCATCGCCAACGCCGCTTTTGTCCGCCACGCCACTACGTCCCTGCTGGAAGGCCTTGCCGCCCTCCCCGAGATCCCCGATCTGATCCAAACCCCCGAGGCCGTTGCCGCCGTCCGCAAGGATTTCGAAAGCCACCGCCCCTACCTGGGCATCACCGTCGCCTACTCCACCCTCGACCGCGTCACAGAAACTCTCATCCTCCTGGAGACCCAAGCCCAAACTTCCCCCGCCGACTACGCCTCCACCCGAGCTCTCCTCCTCGAATTGGCTCAAGAAATCGCCCGCCTGGAAAAGCTGTCGGTAGAAAATATTTTGTGAGCAAGGATTCCAAGGGAATCCCTTCACTCCAAAAACTCCCCCCTGCGAGCCTCAAAAAACTCATAATACAGCCGCACGTTGGGAAGCTCGGTCCACCGCCGTACCCGCACGGGGCCGCCGTCCAGATCGTAGATCTTCGCCCCGCGCATGGCCAGCAAAAAGGGCGAGTGGGTGGAAATGATGAACTGGCATCCGTAAAAACGCGCGCTGTCCACCAAAAAATCCGCCAGCTCGGCCTGACGCTCGGCCGACAGGCTGTTCTCGGGCTCGTCCAGCAGGTACAGCGCGTTCCCACGGATCTTCTCGGCAAAGTACCCGTAGGCACTCTCTCCGTTGGATTGCTCGCGGATGTTGGAGGGAATGCGCCGCGCCGTGAAATCCGAGCGGGTGTGATTCCAGGCATCCCGACGGCGCACCAGCTCGTCCAGATCATCCAGGGACTTCATCTGAAACCGATTGCCCCCGCTATTGTCCCGCAGGCGTTGCCACTCCTCGAACAGCTCCTCACGGCGGCGGTCCACCCCCTCGTTGAGGGTGCGGAGATTGAGCATGAAATCGAACACGTCGTCGCTGGTGATGATACAGCTCTCCTCGGGCGGCTCCTTGTCCCTCGCCAGCTCGGCACGGCAGAATTTCAGGTAATCATCGAAAAACGGTGTCCGATTGAAGGGCGACACCCGCGCCAGCCTCACCTTTTGCGCGATGATATTCAGCACCGTGGATTTCCCCGACCCGTTGCCGCCGTACAACAGCGTAATGGGCGAGAACTCCAACCGCCGGAGCCCCCGCTGGGGAAAGAGCTTGAAGGGGTAAATGTTGTTGACCGAGTAGCAGGTCATCTCCAGCTTCATATTGTTTTTGTGATCCGTGTCGAGTATGTATTCGACCTCGTCGTCCTCGGAGGGAAAACGGAAGGATTCCAGGTAGATCATGGGCACTCCTTTGGCAAAGATACTTAGATACTGAGATATAAAGATGTTCAAATACAGAGATACAAGATATGGAGCGGGTTTCCGCTTGCTCATATCTTGTATCTTTGTGTCTTGATATCTCGATTTTATCCGACCTTCAGCACGTCCCCCAGCTCCACGCAGTCCATGAAGGCCGAGGCCGAAACCATACAGGCCGACTCGGGCAGATTCAGCTCGGAAAGGTGGCCGCACCAGGCAAAGGCGCAATCCTCAATGACCACCACCGAGGCGGGCAGAGACAGGGCGCGCAGGGAGGAGCAGGCCGAGAATACGCCGCGGCGCAGGGCGGTCAGACCCTCGGGCAGACGGACGTGCTCCAGGGCGGTACAGCCCTCAAACAGGGAAGGAGACAGCTCGCAGATCCCCTCGGGCAGAGCCACGGTCCGCAGACGGGTGCAGTAAGCAAAGGCGTTGCGTCCGATGTGGTGCAGCCGACGCAGACCGCCGAAGCGCAGAACCGTCAACCGCTCACAGCCCATGAAAGCGCGGTCGCCGATGGACGCGAGATGACTTTCGGGAGAGACGCGGATATCCACAAGCCCCGTGCAGAAGGCAAAGGCGCGGGCCCCCACCGACTCGACCGAATCGGGCAGGATCAGGGTCCGCAGAGCCGTCCGCCCCGCAAAGGCGCGGTCGCTGATGGCAACCACGGTGCGGCCCATAGGGTCGCGCTCGGGAATGAAAAGAGAAGCAGAATCCGAACCGCACCCCGTCACGGCGCAGGTGGTCTCGGAGAGGGGCGCGTAGGAGAACAGCTTGGCGCATTCGGCCATATCAATACCATAGGTGCAGATGCAGCGGGACTTCGTCATGTTAACCTCCGTTCTTGAGATCCGTATCGACGGGACCTGCGTCCCATCGGCTCTCTTATCCTTGTGCTACTATTATACCATACGAATTGTGTATATTGCAATGACAATTTGTAAACAAAAAGAAAACAATATCGAAAAATATTCCAAAAGAGATAATATCACAGGGATATAAATAAAATCAAAACGACAAAATCCGAAATAATAATACCAAAACAGGAATCAAAATTTCCAAAATCCGACAAGCCGAACCCCCGTTCGACACACCGGAATCGGGAAAATTCGGACGGGGAGCCCTTCGGCGTTTTGAAAATTCCGACAAAAAATACGAATAAGTTTTCTGCATCCTATTGCAAATTGTCCCGCTTTTTGTTATAATGGAAGAAAGTACAAATAAAGCGAGGACCCTCCATGAATCAATACGATATGTTTCGGGATGCCCGATGGGTGAGCGGAGCCAACGCCACCCGTCAGAGCTTTTATTTCCTGCGCGGGACCTTTTCGGTGGAGGAGGTTCAACACGCCGAGCTTCGGGTAGTCGGCCTGGGCTATTTCCATTGTACCGTCAACGGCCGCGCGGTCAGTGACGATCTGTTTTTGCCCTTCTACACCGATTACGAGGCACGGCCCAACTACCCCACGGAGGAGCTTCTGACGGGCCATCGGCTCTACGTGCCCACATACGATATAACAAACCTGCTCCGCGACGGAGAGAACGAGATCCTCATCCACTTCGGCGGCGGCTTTTACACCGAGGGCGGAAAGATCAACTTCGGCGATCCCAAGGCCATCTGGAGCGTTGCGGGCATCGACCGCGGCGGCGACTTCGCCTACGGCTCCTCCGCGATGGATCAGATCTCCGAGAGTTTCATCATCGACTACGCCCTCCATACCCACGAGGTGCAGGACTTGACCCACGTGGACCTCCCTTGGCAGAGTGCCGCCGAGGTTTCGCCCGTGGAAACCGAATACCTGTTCTCCGACTGCCCCGCCGACGGCGTGCGGGAGGTCCTGCCCGTGACTCTGCAAAAGGAGTCCGCCGAGCAGACCGTCTACGATTGCGGCTACAATATCACGGGCTACCCCGTCCTGCAGATCAGCGGGGAAGCTGGGGAGGCCGTTGAGGTGACCTTTGCCGAGGAGCGGACCGAGGACGGCGGACTTGACTGGCGGTTTATCCACGGCCAAAGATTCCGCGTGATCTGCGATGGGACCACCCGTGCGGTCCGTCCCCTGTTTACCTGGTTCGGCTTCCGCTACTTCGCGGTCAGCGGCCCCGCCGAGGTCAACTGCGTAGAGGTCGTCCACACCAAGGCGGACGTGGTGTCCGAGTTTGAATCCGACAATCCCACGCTGAACTGGCTCAACGAGGCCTTTATCCGTACCCAGCTGGGTAATATGCACGGCGGTGTCCCCTCGGATTGCCCCCACCTGGAGCGTCGGGGATACACGGGCGACGGTCAGCTGGCCTGCCACGCGGCCATGAATATCCTGGATGCCGAACGCTTTTACCGCAAGTGGCTGGGAGATATCCTGGACACCCAAGACATCATCAGCGGTCACGTCCAGAACATTGCCCCCTACGGCCGTGCGGGCGGAGGCCCCGGCGGTTGGGGATGCGCCATGGTGGAGGTGCCCTATCAGATGTACCTCCACTACGGTGACCCCACCCTTCTGGAAACCTGCTACCCGCGGATGCTGCGGTACTTCGACTACCTGGAGGCCCACTCGAAGAACGGCCTGGTGGTCAGCGATAAGGCGGGCGAATGGTGCCTGGGCGACTGGTGTACGACCGAGGAGATTGTCCTGCCCGCCCCCTTCGTCAACAACTACTTCTACGTCAAATCCCTGAACCGCGCCATCGAGATTGCCAAGATCATCGGGCGGGAGGAGGACATTCCCCTCTTTGAGGCCCGCATACAGGAGCGGAAGGATGCCCTGATGGCATCCTACTACAACCCCTTCAACGGCAACTTCCTGGGATGCGTCCAGGGAGCAAACGCCTTCGCGGTGGATATCGGGATCGGCGACCATCGGACCTACCCCAGCCTGGTCAACTGCTACACCCACCTGGGCGGGTACGATACGGGCATTTTCGGCACCGACATAGTGACCCGTGTCCTCTTTGAACACGGAGATGGGGAACTGGCCTGCCGCCTGCTGACCTCCGAGACCGCCCACTCCTTCGCCCGTATACAGGCGCGAGGCGGTACCACCCTGTGGGAATACTGGCCCGAGACAACCCGCGCCTGGGAGCCTGTAGACCGCTCCCACAATCACCCCATGTTCGGCGCGGTGACGGCCTACTTGTACGATTACCTCCTGGGTATTCGGGTGTCCCGTAAGGCCGACCATACCGCCTCGGTCCGCGTCTCCCCCTTCATGACCGAGACCGTGAACCGCCTGAGCGGCTCCCGCGTGGTGGACGGCGTGCGGATCTCCGTGGCCTACACCAAGGAGGAGGGAAGCGTCCACTTGACCGTGACCCTGTCCGAGGATGCGGACGCAACCCTCGTATGGGGAGACGAGACCTATCCCCTGTCTGCGGGTGAGAACCGATTTGTATTCTGATACCATTTTCAATAAAAATTTTGAACACAGCCCCCATATACCAATGGGGTAGGGGCCCCATGGTGATGCCCCCT
>CAYRTP010000067.1:0-11777 GCA_964427175.1 uncultured Clostridium sp.
ACGAAATGCTGACCTCTCTGACAGCAGAGCTTGCCAAGACTCAAGGTATCGACGAACACCTAAAGGCGACCGACCAAATGCGGTGGGTGCAACTGATGAACAACGTCAGAACGCAAGCAGAGGAAATCGTCACAAATGAATTGCTTTATGTATAAGGCTCTAAAAGGAAATAACCTCCAAGCAAATGGTTCTCGTGTAAAAACCCTGGTCAGTACATATACTGTTATTGGGTGGAAATCCCATAAGACAAATGGAATAAATTTTTCGATAAAAGGTATTGCATTTTTCTTAAAAGTATGGTATAATACAGACAAGGGAAACGGGCTGGTCTTCGGACCCGGGTCCACCTGCGGCGGGGATGTTCCCCGCCATTTTCTTTGGGAAGGAGTGTGAGCAATGAATCAGCTTAGTATATTTGTTGACGAGTCGGGCGATTTCGGTGCATATGAGCCGCACGCGCCGTTCTATTTGTTTACACTGGTATTCCATAACCAAAGCAACTCTATTGAGGATCAGATCAGCCATTTGGAACACGGTCTTGCGGACGTTGGATTTGACGTGAAGCATTGTTTTCACGCCGGGCCTATCATCCGCCGCGAGGAAGATTATCAGAATCTCTCCATTACGGAACGAAGGAAATGCCTCAACCGTATTTTAACGTTTGCCAAGAACTGCGAAATATCCTACATTACCTTCTCGGTTGAGAAGAAGCATATGTCCGACTCGCTCAACTTGACAGTCGCGCTTTCCAAACAGCTCTCGGCATTCATCCGTGAAGAATACGCCTTCTTTGCCGGATTTGATAAAATTATCGTTTACTATGATAACGGACAAGTTGAGTTGAATAAGATCTTGGCATCGGTTTTTACGGTAATGCTTCCTCAAGCTGAATTCCGCAAGGTAATGCCCGCCGATTACAGACTATTCCAAGTTGCCGATCTTTTCTGCACGTTAGAACTGATCTGCCTCAAAGACGAGTACCATATTATGTCCAAATCCGAGGAAGCCTTCTTCGGCTCCATGAGGGATATGCGGAAGAACTACCTAAAGCAGATGTATAAGAAAAGGTTCAAGGAGTCGAAATGATTCGGTGTGATGTAAAAAGCTGTCTTTTTGCTAATATTCTTCTTAAATTGAAAATTGAGTCGGCCCTTTTGGGAGCCGACTCTTTTGATTGCTGGTCATAAGTGTGCATGGTTACCGCTGATAATCATCGTTCTTATGCGCCTTTGGCTCGTATCCTAAAAGATACAAACATTCTCAAAGAATACCAGCTTCTGTTTGAAATTTTCTTGGGAGTTACCGTCTTACGTACAACTCTCCCTCGATCATACGGTAAGCTCGGTCAGCGCGGGCTGCCAATCGCTCATCATGAGTAACGATCACCAGCGTTTGCTTCAACTCGTCCCGCAGAGATAAGAATTGATACAATGATGTAATACTGAAGAAAAGGCGGCCTGCCGAGATAAAACTCGGCAAGCCGCTTTTTGAAAAGCAGATTATTCGTCCTTCTTACGAAGCGCCACAGCCGCAGCCACGGCGGTTGCCAGGAGCGCGGCGCCTGCGCCGACGGCCGAGCCACAGCCCTTGTCGGAGGCGTCGGTTTCGGCAGGATTCGTGTCCTTGTCGGTGACGGCGGGCTGATCAGCGGTTTCGGTCGGATCCTCCGCCCCTGCGTTTTCAGCAGTGGAGATGTAGCTGTACTTGAAGCGTCCCGAGGGAGCTACGTCGCCCGAGATGTAGAAGTCCATGATGTCACCCGAGAATGTGGTGTAAACATAGTCGCTGTCGCCGTTCTCACCCTTGTCGGCCTCGTCGTGGACGTTGTCGGTCCAGGCGAAGTTGATGGTGAAATCATAGCCCGAAAGATTCAGCATGGACTTGGGCACCTTGACCTGCATATGCTTACCGTCCACGGTGTAATCCACCTCGCCCACCTTTTCGGTCTCGTAGCCGTTGCCGGTGAACTTCTCAAGGTATGCCTTGGTTGCGGTGGGGGAGGTCTTGTTCAACACGTAGTCAAAGGTCTCCCAACCTTGATTCTGTTGGTCGGAGTCGATGTAGAGCACCATCCACAGGGGATCGGTGTAGGGCGTGATGTCCTCGTTGCACTCAACGTAGAAGTAGACGAACTCCTCGTCTCTTGCTACTCTTGCACCGATAATGTCGTTTCGACCCGAATACTCGGAATAGGTCAGGTCTCCCCAGCCGTCGGCGTTGTCGCGGTCACCCGTGTTGCCGATGTAAGCGGCGTAGTAGGGTTCAACGGTGCTCCATTGGCTGTTGCCCTTGGTGATGTCGATGCTGGCTATGCCGCTGGGCGTGGGAATGGGACGGACACCCTTATACTGACGGATGAAATTGACCATCTGGTAGTAGTAGTGGTCCTTCAGATCCCCCTTGGTGGGCTCGATGTCGCGGGAGAACTCGTCGTTGAACTGGTCGCAGAAGGCGTTGTCTACGGCAGACTCCCAACCCTCTGGCCATGTGCGAGCGCGAGCCATAGCCCACTCGTTCCAGCCCGTGATGAAGATGACCTTGGGGTCCACCTCCAAAGCGTGGTTGAACTGCTCGGCAAAGTTGTAGCCCCACTTGGAGGCCTCCTTGCCCTCGACTTCATAGCGATTCTGATAATCGTGGGTGTAGGAGCGGCCCATAACGTTGTTGCCGCTCATGGCGGAGATCATGTTTAGCTCGTAGTTGTGGTTCATGGCGGTGCCTACCGTGACCTGTTCCACGATTCTGGCTTTACGGTTTTCGACGGTGCCGTAATAGGAGGGCTGGGGGTAGGTGGAGAGCCAGCCCCATTGGCCGTAGCCAGGCTTTGGGTTGATATAACCCGAATATCCGCCGCGCCAGGTAAAGAAGTCCTTGATCTCCTTCTCCACATTGTCAGCGGTATTGAGTACCGAGTTGCCGTGGGACATGAGCATGGGCTTGCCGTCCAGGTAATACCACAGGGGGTGGTATTTGCCGTCGCGGAAGAAGTCCAGGTACATACTGCGAAGCTGGGAGAGGGTGTCGGCGTCATCCCGGCCCATGAAGGAGACCATGAAGGATACCTTGGGTGGATTGACACCGCCTTCCATGGCATCCAGCCAGGTTTGGAATACGGTGTTGTAGCCCTCGGGGAAGGTGAAGGAGCCGTTGGTGTTGTCGGTGAAGATGGCGTCTACTCCCGCGTTGGCCAAAAGCTCGCCCTGGCGGCGGACTACCCAAGCGTCGTCGCTCTCATAGAAGCCGTAGATGGACTCGTTCCATGAGCCCGCGAAATAATACTGATTCCAAACGGGATGGTTGGAGTCACGGACAGACTCGGGATACTGCTCCACGGCCTCGTTAACGTTCAGAGGCTGAGCGCGGCCCAGGTGCCAGGTCCAGTAGAACATGGCTACTTCCTTGTCCTCACGGGGGTCGCCTACCTCGGCATTGGTAAGGGAGGTGCGGCCCAGACCGTCGGTGAACACCCAGGTGTCCGGCATGACCTCGTGGGTGTAGATGGGGCTGTCCTCGGGGATGACGTATTCTTCGGGAGATGTATGATTTCCGTCGTACATAGATTCACATTGGCCAAAAGGCTCGGTGGGGGTGGTGGTGAAGGTGATCTTCAAATTGGGTTCGATGTTCTGCTCGGCTTTGCCGACATAGGTAAAGCCTTTGGTATCGGTACAGCCTTGATTGGCGTACACACCAACGCTTCCCTCTATTTCCACAATAGCGAATAGGTACTCGTCTGCGGGCTGGGGAGAGAAATCCAGGCGGTTGGTAGCGTTGTCCACCAAATTTTCAAACCGCTTGGAGGCAATGGGCTCCGCGGCGAGGGAGGAGGTCAGATTTCCGTCCCACTTGTAGAGAGCCAGGGTACAATCCGAATCGGTCGTAGCCCACGTGGGCATACTGTAGGCAAATCCGGAAAATTCGCCATTCACCTTGGCACGGTAGGCCAGGTATTCGGAAGCCTGTACGGCGGTATTGGTACCCGTTCCGTTTTGCACCGAGACCTCGGTGGCAGCGGCTGTGGAAAAGATCATGGCCGAGCCGAGGTTCAGGAGAGTGACGATGGCCAACAGCAGGGTAAGGAGGCGTTTGATTCTAGATTTTTTCATGGATTTCTCCTTTGTTTGGGGTGGGTGTTAATTTAGTGAACCTCAAAATTTCGTCCCCAGTATAAATATACAATTCTACAGCGATAAGACAAAATATGATCAACGAATCGCTTACCAAATTCAAATTCGGATCCGATATCCCGGACCGCGCTTACGTAGGATCCGTTTCAGAGTTACTGAAGTCGTAAGCCACAACGGCACCGTCAACGGGTGCATTAACCGTAAGCGCTTGGATCTCCGAAGCATCCAGGGCGCGGGAGTAGATGTGTATGCCAGACAGCAGACCGCGAAGGACTCTGCCGTTGTGTCGGTTCGACTCGTCAACACCCACACCGGGAGCCGTACTGTTACTGTTGACGCTACCTTTATAAGCCTGCTTGGCAATAAGCATGCCGTCCACGTAGAGCTTGAGCCCCTCGGAATCCCGCACGGCCGCAACGAAGGTCCAGCTTCTGGGCATGGCCTCGGCGGTCAGAACGATCCATGTACCCTCGTACACGCAGAACTCCAGCTTTCCGCTGATATCGGTCTTGATGGACACTTGGGTATCTCCCTTGGCGAAAATGACGTTGTGGGAATTGAGGTCGGCGAAGTTCACCCATGCCGCGATGGTAAATTCGTTGGTACCGGACAGGGTCGTATTAACGTCGCCGTTCTCATCGGGAATGATGAAATTACCGCTGAAAATATTCCCCGAGGGAGCCGAGCCGTCGGCAAAGACGATGCTGCTCTGCGCCGTCGCGTCGTGGCCGTTCCCGGAGATGTCGCGGATCAGGGTGTCCTTCCCCTCGCCGGATTCCAGGGCGGTCAGGATCTCGTAGGCGGTCACGAACTGCTTCTGACTTTCGGTCAGCGCGTCGTAGCGGGCGCGAACCGCGGGAAGGTCAGATGCATCGAACAGAAGCTCCCGAATGGCCTCGTCCACGCGGGCGGCCAACAGCCGATCAATCTCCGCGTCACCCAAGGATACACTGTCGCGCCAGATGCAGGAGATATCCGTCAAGGTCTCGGTGTCAGCTCCCTTGGCGAAGGGCACCAGGGTCACGTGGAAGGTCAGCTCCTCACCCACAGGCAGTCGATACTCGGGGAGAGGGCCGGGGCCGCAGGATTCGCCGCCCGTGCCGCGGGACATGTAGGAAAGAGTCAGATAGGTGTTTTGGGGGTTATTGGACAATCGGTACGTATATTTCCAGTTATCCAGGTTGGCTACCGTGTAATGGAGTGCCTGGGCCTCCATGGAATCAGCCACGGCCATAAGACCCGTGTTCATTTCCTCGGAGGTCAGCGCGTACCACCGCACGCCCATCATGTTGCCCGTATCCTGGGGATTGCCGTAGGGGAAGAGGTTCGCGGTTACGGTGGAGGTGAACACACCGGGGATGTTCGCCCGCATGCGATCCACGAAGCCCTCCTGCTCGCCGTAGCCATACCACTGAACCTGCTCGTAGGAGGCGGGGAGCGCCAGCGTCAGTCCGTAGCGGGACATAGCACCTGCCGCGCGGTCTGCATCCAGGATCGCCTCGATCCCGATCTCACCGCCGCCGTAGACGGTATAGCGCAGGGTCTGGGTGGATGCGCCCGCGTTCGCGAGGGATACGGTGACGGTGATCTCCACGCTCTTGCGGTCAGCGGACAGCTCCCAGGTCATGGACTGCACCGCGTCAACCGAGACATTCTTCCACAGTTCGCCCTTGTCGTTGGAGACTGCGGCGCGGTAGTAGGTGGGGGTCAGGGGCTTGGTCAGCAGGCTTTCGTTCTTGTAGATATAGGCCGCCAGGGCGCCGTCATCCTTGGTAAAGCGCGCCTCAAAGTCGGTGCCCTTGACCACGATAGCCTCGTCATCCTCGGTAACGGTCACGGCGGCCATGGCATTACGATCGGCGGATACGTGGGTGATGGCCACGGGGAGATCGAAGGACTGGCTTGCGATCACGTAACCGGCGGAAGCCCACTCGGTATCCGTCTTCAGCTTGGCGTACAGCACCAGGGCAAACTCGTCGTCTGCCTCGATCTGCGCGGGCAGCTTGTACGGAACGGTGATCTCCACGGTGTCGCCGGGGGCGCAGGATATGGTCAAATCTCCGCTTCCGATCACTTGACCGTTTCGTCTCAGCTCGTAGGTAAAAGCGTAGGCCGACAGGTCGGTGAACTTGAACTCGTTATAGACGGACACCTTCCCTGCCTTCAGATCGGTGATTTCGGAGGTAAACCAGATATTCTGGTAGACGTACTTGACCTCGATGGCCTCGGGCTGAATGGTTCGGTCGGGGGAGACGATGCCGTTCTGGCAGAAGTCGCCGTCGTTTTCCCAGCCGCCCCAGGCACCGTCGTAGGCGTAGTAGTAGCCCGTACCCAAATAGTCATTCTGACTGCCGGGAACGGGGGTATAGACGGTCTGATCCACAAAGTCCCAGATGTATCCGCCCAGCACGTTATCGTAGGCGCGGATGGCCTCCCAGTACTCGTACAGATTGCCGATGGAGTTGCCCATACCGTGGGCGTACTCGTTCAGAAGCCAGGGCATATGATTGGCCGCTTGCCCCTTGGACTCCACGAATGCAATGTCGCTATACATATTGCAGGCAAGATCCTCGCCGCCGTCAAAGCCGCAAAGGGTGGTCATGCGGGTGGGATCCAGGGCACGGGTCTCGGCGGCCATCTCCTTGAACGCTTGGGTGCCATGTACCTCGTTGCCCAGAGACCAGAATAGCACCGAGGTGCGGTTCTTCTCCAGCTCCACCATGGAAAACATTCGGTTCTTCAGCATATCGCGGAAATAGGTCTCGGTTTCCTCCACGTCGACGCCCCAGTGGGACTCGATGTTAGCCTCCGACATTACGATAATGCCGTAGCGGTCGCAGAGGTAGTACATATACTTGTCGTTGGGGTAGTGGGAGGTGCGCAGGGAGTTGATATTAAGCTGCTTCATGAGCTCCACGTCCTTTTGGTAGAGCTCGTGGGACACGTACTTACCCGTCGCGCCGTCATTATCATGGCGGTTCACGCCCTTCAGAAGGATCTTCTTACCGTTGAGCAGGACATCACCGTAGGAATCGTTGGGACGGTCTCCCACGGTGGGGGTAAACTCCAGCTCGCGGAAGCCCAGCTGCTGGGCCATACTGCCATAGTAGGCGCCGTCCGCGCCGTAGAGGGAGATAACAAGGGTATAGAGGTAGGGATCCTCGTCCGACCACAGGCGGGGGCTCTTGACCACGCGGGTCATATCCAGCACCGCGGTATCTCCCGAGGCGAGAGCCGCGGACATGGAGGCCGTCAGGGGATCGTCGGCAAAGAGGTTCTTTCCCGTGTGATCCAGCAGGGCCACGTCCACCCAAAAGTCGGCAGGGATCTCGCTCGTGGTCTTGTTCAGAAGATCCACCGAGATCGCCAGGGTGGCGTCGGTGTAGGTCTTGTCCAGATCGGTGGTGACGGTATAGTCGTACAGTTGGACGCAAGGGGTGGAATACAGCCAGACGTCACGGAAAATGCCCGCCAGACGGAACATATCCTGGTTCTCGAAATAGCTACCGTCGCACCAGCGCAGGACCATGACGGCCAGAAGGTTTTCGGAACCGTCCTTGTTGAGGTAAGGAGTCAGATCAAATTCCGCGAGATCGTAGCTACTCTCGGCGTAGCCCACCTCATAGCCGTTGACCCATATGTAGTAGCAGCTCTCCACGCCGCCGAATGCGATGTAGACCGAGCGGTCTGACTCCAGCCAGCGCTCGTCCACCGTAAACGTTGTGCGGTAAAAGCCCACAGGGTTGAGCGCGGTAGGTGCTTCAGGAATGCTCACCTCGTTGCCATCAAATGCCTCCCACGGATACATCACGTTGGAATAGATGGGGAAATCGAAGCCCTGAGTCTGCCACGAGGCAGGCAGGGTCACTTCCTTGAAGCCGCCGTAGTAGGCCTTTTTCTCGGTACCAACGGTGTTATTTCCGCTATATTGCGGCGCGGCTGCCATATTGTAGTCGGTTTTTTGGAAGGAGCCGTAGACACCTGCCGACTTGGCCTCGTCCAGATTCTTATAGACCGCCAGTTGCCAAGGCTTCCCTTCCCCGGTCAAAAGCTGGTAATAGTCGGATTGGGCGTAATCATAATTCATGGCACCCAGTCTCGCGGCCTCTGCGGATTGGTAGAACAGGGTCTCGGAGGAATGGGGGGTCATACGGTTGGCGTAGAATACCTCACTCTGCCGCATGTTTGTTCCGTCAATGGAAGGAGACAGGGTTCCCGTCCATTCATTTCCGGTAAAAATGGTGTCACCAGCTTGATGGGCAGTAGAGACAGTATAGGGCAAACGTCCATCCATGTCTTCCTGTACGTCCGGCGACAGAGTTTCTGACTCCGTCCAACCGATTGTAGCCTTCGGCTGGTCAGTAGTCGTTTCCGTCGGTTTTTGGTTCGAGCGGCAGCCTGCCAGCATCACGAGAGCCAGCAGGAGGGTGGCCAGGGTGATTCGTTTTTTCATCAGGTAGTGTTCTCCTTTTCGTATGTATTCGGTATGTTTAATTTACAGCGGAGGCTTCCAGCGCCCATGTCCCGGGTTGGATATTGAAGTAAACGTACTCGCCGTCAGCGAAGAGGAATTCCACCCCCTCCACAGCACCCGTACCCGTACCGTTTTCGTAGACCGTCACGCCGCCACAGGTGACCGTGGCATCGGCACCGCAGGGAACACCCACACGGGCCACGGTATCCTCAGGAGAGGTAAGCGTCATAGCCACAGTTCCGTTCTCCCCCCGTTCCAAAGCTAATACAATATTGCCCTTGATTGAGGGTACGGTACAGTTCACACGGTTCAAATGGCCCAACTGGGGAATCACGTGGTAGGTCTTATACCCCGCTTCATCGGGGGCGATGCCTGCCGCATAAGCAGACATCACAATCATGGGCGAGCCGGACCACGCGTGATTGTGAGTTCCTCCCGCGGGGAAATACTCCCACAGGGTCGTCCATCTGTCCTTCAACATAGAGGCGTACCGATCCTTGAGGCGTTCCATGGCCTCCTCCTCCGCGCCCAACTTGAACATGGCATCCATTACATATTTTTCCATATACGGAGAAGCCTCGCGGATGTTGATCAACACATCCAAAATGGCATCGTAGTGAGCCTCGTCGGCCAATCCCGACAAGAGCATCAGCGCGTTACCTCGGTCATCAGGCTTGCCGGAGGAGGTAACGCTATAGTACGCGTTCTGCTCTTCATTCCAAAGACCGGGAGCGGCGGCCTTGATCTGATCCATGCGCTCGGTGATTTGGCTATCATAGGTGTGATCGCTGATCACATTGCCCATCTTCATGACACAGGAGCAGGCCCAGTAATACCATGCATTCTCCATGACCTGCACGTCACAGTGGTTACCCCAGTCCATCCAGTCCCAGGACCCTCCGTTGTGGACAACCAGACCGTCCGATGACATGTCCCATGTCATCAAGTAGACGGCCGCAGGCTCGTATACTTGCTTCAGGAATTCCTCGTCGCCCGTGTATTGGTAATAAGTCCAAAATCCGATGAGACCTGCCAGTTGCTGCATAGGCAGTTCAAAATGGCCTTGGTTGATGGGCACCACCGTGGGCAAAACAGCCTCTCCCGTTCCATTGTGACCCCGCCATTGTATCAGAGAATCCACACCCTTGCGGTACAGAAGATACGCATCGGGATCCAACGAATAAAAAGTCATGAGAGATTCGTTGGTCACGTCGCCCCACCACTGGGCACGCTCGCGGTCTGGGCAGTCCATGTAGTTGTCGCGCATGGTGATATACAGGGTATACAGGGACTCCATCCACAGTTGATTGAAATCCTCATCGTCACAGGTAAAAGAACCGGCGAAGTCGGTATTGTAGCCCGTCTGACGGTACCCAAGTTCTATGATCTTGACACCTGCCGGGATTTCGTAGGTCACGGTCTGGCAGGACATCCAACCGAGTCCCTCAAATTCCTGGACTCCATTTTTCGTTATGTAGGAAGTACGGACAGTTTCGGTACCATCCGAGAAGATACGGATTTGGTTACCCTCCGTAGCGTCTACCTTCAAGTAGGGCTGGATCTGCATATTGTAGGGACACTTCATAGAGAGGGACACGGTTCCCTTGGTGGGCTTCCCGTCAAGTCTTGTATAAACCTTGGGGTTTTCGTAGGGCAGGATCTCCGTCCACATCAACAGAGGAATGGAGCGTTGCCATAGGTCATTCCAGGGTTCATCCCCTGCCACGCCGTATTCAGTAGCATTTTCCCACTGACTGTCATCGTAGGTAGGCAGGTACCAGCCCTCCAGCACCTCAGCCTGTCGCGCATCGTAGAAAATATTTTCCTCGGGGAGACGGTAATTCGGCTGGGAGCCGGGATCGGACTCCTCGGTGGAGATCTGATATCCCGTATGCTTATGCACCTTCCAGGAGCTGTCGGAGGTCAGAATCTGATCCCCAAGCTCCGCCTGGAACAGCATGCCCCCCGCTCCGGAGGAATTATAGGAGTAATAATCGCTGTCATTGCCAAAATACCAGCCCAAAATCGCAATGGTATTCTCCCCCGTGTTCAGATAGGGGGCAATATCAATGGTATCGAAATAGGTATCGTTTTCGGTGGGGCCGCGCTTGACTTGACCCTCGTATACCACCATCTCACCGTTGATCCACAGCCAATAACGAGAATCTATTGCGATCCGTGTCACCGCCATTTCGGGAACACTGTCCAAGGTTACAACCTTTCTCATGCAGACCCAGTTGTGCCCCGACGTAGGATCCGTGTCCCAGATCCATTTTCCAACCCAATTCACGTCGGCGGGGCCGTCTCGCTTAATGCCGTCTGTTACCCTTCCGATACCGGGAACGAACATGATCTCCTCGCCTTGGGGCTCGTTGGGCTCGGTGTTCTCCTCCCGCGTGGTTACGGCGGGGAGGGTGGGATTCGTACATCCGTCGTTTGTCTCGACGGGGGTTTTATTGGATTGGCAGCCTACCAGCATAAGAAAGGCCAACGCCCCAGCACCTACAGATATATGTTTTTTTCATAGTATAGTGTTCTCCTGTTCGTATGTATACGCTTTCGGTATGTTTAGGTAGATGTTTGTTTCCATAATGGATTCCTCCTATTCAGCCATAACGGTGGCGCTCCCCGCATTGAGGCCCTGTCCGATGACCGTGATCCTCACCTCACCGGGGGTACTCGCGCGGACAATGGCCACGGCGCGGCCCTCGAATGTATGGCATACGGGGGAGCCGTACTGATCCTCGTTGGCGGGATCGCCGCTGAAGATGCCCAGGAGGGTACCGCCCTCCACGGCACAATGCAGTTCCGTCTTGACGTCGGGGACGCGGTGGCCGTTTTGGTCGGCGATGGTGATGTCGAAATAGCAGAGGTCGCGGTTATCGGCCTTGAGGGTCTCGGTCTCGGCCTCCACCTCGATGGCGGCAGGCGCGCCCACGGTATGGAGGTAAGAACGACCGCACTCCACGCCGTTCTTGTAGGCAATGACCGCCAGCTCACCACGCTCGTAGGGGATATCCAAGGTAGCGATGGCCTTTTCGGGGGTGCTTCTGCCCACCTCGCGGCCGTTGACGAACCAGGCGATTTCGTCGGCCATGGTGTAGACCTCGCACTTAACGGGCTTGCCGATGTACTCGTCCCCGAAGGTCCAGGAGTCCAGCACGTCGTACCAATGC
>CAYRTP010000068.1:0-9537 GCA_964427175.1 uncultured Clostridium sp.
CCGCCCTCATGCTGGCCCAGAAGTTGGGCAAAAAGGCCGCCTGCTTCGACTTCGGCTCGGCCGAGGAGGTCTACGCCAAGCTGGACGAGGAGATCGCCGAGGTCAAGGCCGCCGCCGCGTCGGGGGACCGGACCGCCGTGGAGGAGGAGCTGGGGGACCTGCTTCTCACCGTCACCAGCCTGGCCCGTAAGCTGGGGGTCAAGTCCGAGGAGGCCCTGTTCCACGCCACCAATAAGTTCATCGACCGCTTCGAGAAGGTAGAGTGTGCCGTCATCGCCGCGGGAAAGGATATGGAGACCCTGACCATGCCCGAACTGGATGCCATTTGGGACTCCATCAAGCATAAGGCATGACCCGACTACCCCCCGTTCCCTTAAACCCCGCTGTCACCCTCCGCCATACGCGGGATAACCGCTTCAAGACCGCCCGTCTGAGCCTGTTTACCGTCATGCCCGCCGAGCGGGAGCAGTCCCCCCTGACTACCCTCCTGTTCGGTATCCTGCGTCGGGGGAGCGAGCGCTACCGCCGTCTCTCCCTCCTCAACCGACGGCTGGACGAGCTCTATGGCACCACTTTAACCATCCGCAACTACCTCCACGGGGATGCCCACGTGGTCTGCTACACCGCCGAGATGCTGGAGCAGGCCCTCCTGCCCGACGGGGACGGGGAGATGGACATCCTCCAAGGGGTTATGGAGCTTTTGGCCGACATGATCCTCTACCCCCTTCGGGATGAGGACGGCACCCTCCGCGCCGAGGCGGTGGAGAAGGAGAAGCAGTCCCTCATGGACAGCCTCCGATCCATGAAAAACGATACCCGTACCTACGCGGGCAACCGCCTGCGGGAGATCATGTGCGGAGGCGAGCCCTACGGCCTCTCCATCGGCGGAACCGTGGAGCAGGTAGCCTCCATCACCCCCGCCGAGGTCACCGCCCGCCACCGCGCGCTCCTGGAGTCCACCCGCATAGAGGTCTTCTATACGGGGCGGTCCTCCGAGGAGCAGGTGGTGAACGCCTGGAATCGGGCCTTCGGGGACTGGAGCCCCGCCCCCGCTGACCTGCCCGAGACCGCCTGCCATCGGCCTCCCGAATGGCCCGACACCTTTACCGAGGACATGGCGGTGAGCCAGGGCAAACTCTGCATCGGCTGGTCCTGCGGGGAGAATTACGGGACCTTGCGGGAGGATCCCGATACCCTGGCGGCCTACGCCGTCTGCAACGAGCTGTTCGGGGTCATGCAGAGCTCGCTTCTGTTCCGCCGCGTGCGGGAGGAGCTGGGGCTTTGCTACTTCTGCGACTCCGCCCTGGACATGACCAAGGGAATCTTGTGGGTGTCCTGCGGCATCCGTCCCGACCGTCGGGACGAGGCCCAGGCGGCCATCTGCCGTCAGCTCTCGGATCTGCAGGCAGGGAAGCTGGATCCCGCCGACGTGGAGCTGGCCAAGCTGTCCCTCCTGAACAGCTACCGTCAGATCGGGGACAGTCAGGCCTCGGTGGAGGCCTTCGCCTTCAGCCGTCTCATGAACCGCACCGCCGATACCCCCGAGGAGGAGATGGCCCGCATAACGGCCGTCACCCCCGAGGACGTGGTGCGTGTCGCCAAAACCTTCCGGCCCGACACGGTGTTTTTCCTCAACGGAACCGACCCGTCCGCCGAGGGAGAGGAGGATCTCGATGAGTGATTCGACGTATGAGTGGACCCACTACCAAAACCCCAAGCTGGGTGAGCGGTACAGCGAGACCACCCGTCCAAGCGGGCTCCGCGTCCTGGTGGCCCCCAAGGACCTGTCGGCGGCCTACGCCACCGTGGGGGTGAATTATGGCTCCCGCGACCGCTTCGCAGGGGGGACCCTCCCCATGGGCACCGCCCATTTCCTGGAGCACAAAATGTTCGAGCGGGCGGGTGGCGAGAGCTGGGAGGATATATTTTCCGCCCTGGGTGCGGAGGTCAACGCCTACACCTCGGACGATTCCACCGCTTATATGCTCCAAACCACCGACCGCCTCCCCGAGGCCCTGGAGGCTCTGCTGTCCATGGTCACAAGCCTGTCGGTCACCAAAGCCTCAGTGGCCCGTGAGCGGGGGATCATCGCCGAGGAGATCCGCATGAACACCGACGATCCCTGGGAGGTCTGCTACGCCAATATGCTCCGCGGGCTCTACGATCCCGTCAAAACGGGGGTCAAAACGGGGGGCAACCCCGTCCGCGAGGAGATCTGCGGGACCGAGGCCTCCATCCGCCGCATCACCCAAGCCTCCCTCACTGAGGCCCACCGCCGCTTTTACCACCCCCAAAACATGGTGCTGGCGGTCTCGGGTCGGGTGACCCCCGAGGAGGTCCTGGCCGTGGCGGACAAGGTCCTGGGGACCGAGCCGCCCGCCAAGCCCTGGGCAGTCCCTGCCGCCCGCCGCCGTCCCCGCGATCCCATCGGGGTCTACCGCCCCCGCATGACCGCCTCCATGGACACCGCCAAGCCCCTGTTCTCCATCGGGATCAAGCTTTCGGACATCCCCGCCGAGCCCCGTGCCCTGGTCCGCCTGGAGCGGGTGATGACCCTGCTCTGCGAGATGCTGTTCTCCCGCTCGGGGGACTTCTACGATCACCTCTTTGAGGAGGGCCTGGTCAGCCCGGGCATGGCCTACGGCTCCTCCCTGGGCCGTCCCGCCCTGGGGAATACGGGGGAGGGCTACGGCTACTTCTACCTCTCGGGTGAGTGCGACAACCCCGAGGCGGTCTACACCGCCTTCGTGGATCACGTGAACCGCTTCCGCCGAGAGGGTCTGGACCGGGCCGCCTTCCACCGCGCCCGTCGGACTCTGTACGCCGACTTCGTCTACGGCTTCGACTCCACCGAGGGCATCGCCTCCTCCCTCATGACCACCGCCATGGACGGCGTGGGGCTCTTTGAGCTGGCTGAGGTAGATGCTTCGGTCACCTTCGAGGAGGTCTGCGCCCTGTTCGAGGCGCATTTCGTCCCCGCGCGGTATACGCTTTCGGCGGTGATGCCGGAGGAGTGACGAGTGACAAGATACAAGATACAAGTGACAAGATACAAGATACTGAGATACAAGATACAAAGATAAAATTATGCGAATTCTTGCTTGATTTCTATAAACGATAAACGAAAGGAAAAACTATGAGCACTACCGTTTCTTTTCCCGGCCTGGGGATCGAGGAATTTTCCTTTGACCGCGTGGCCTTTGATCTGTTCGGCAAGCCCATTTACTGGTACGGTGTCCTCATCATGCTGGGCATTGTCGCCGCCTTTGTCCACGCCTACCTGCGGTGCAGGCAGGAGGGCATCAAGGCCGACGATATCCTGGACGTGGGACTGTTCACCGTGGTTTTCGGTGTCATCGGTGCCCGCCTGTACTACGTGCTGACCACCCTGAAGGAGCACAGCTACGACAGCTTCATCGACGTGATCGCCATTTGGGAAGGCGGTCTGGCCATTTACGGCGGCATCATCGCGGGGGCAACCGCCATCGTGCTGACCGCTCTGTACAAGAAGATCAACCCCCTCAAGGTCACCGACACCATCGCCCCCGGCGTGGGGCTGGCCCAGGCCATCGGCCGCTGGGGTAACTTCATGAACGGCGAGGCCTACGGCTACGAGGTGGCCGAGGGAAGTCCCCTCTACCCCTTCCGTATGGGCTTGATCTCGGACTACACAGGCCCCGAGATGGGCTACTACCACCCCACCTTCCTCTACGAATCCCTGTGGAACATCGTAGGCTTTATCATCATCACCCTGCTGTACCGCAAGAAGAAATTCAACGGCCAGGTGACCCTCATGTACTTCGCCTGGTACGGCTTCGGACGGATGTTCATCGAGGGACTCCGCACCGACAGCCTCTACGTGGGACCCTTCCGCATCTCTCAGCTGGTGGGTATGGTCTGCTTCCTGGCGGGCTCCGCCCTCCTGGTGGCGGGCTTCATCCTGACCCGTAAGGGAAAGCTGGACAAGTGGCTGAAGGTGCGGTGGGCGGATGGGGCGACTGCTTCGGCTGAGGCTGCCCCCGCAGCCGCCGAGGCCGCTACCGAGCCCGCAACCCCCGAAACCGTAACCGATACCCCCTCGGAGCCCGCTTCCGCCGATTCCGAGGACGAAACAAACCAATCCGATAAAGGAGACTAAAACCATGGCAACCCTCATCGACGGAAAAGCCATCTCCGCCGCGGTCCGCGGGGAGATCAAGGAAAACACCAAGACGTTCATCGAAGAAACGGGGGTAACCCCCGGCCTGGCTGTCATCATCGTGGGCACCGACCCCGCCTCCCAGGTCTACGTCCGTAATAAACGCCGCGCCTGCGAGGAGGTGGGCTTCTACTCCGAGGCCTACGAGCTCCCCGAGGCCACCACCCAGGCCGAGCTGGAGGCCCTGGTGGACAAGCTCAACGCCGACCCCAAGATCCACGGCATCCTCTGCCAGCTCCCCCTGCCCCGTCACCTGGATGAGGAGTCCATCCTGCTCCGCATCGACCCCAAAAAGGACGTGGACGCTTTCCATCCCTATAATGTAGGCAGAATCATGATCGGGAATCAGAAATTCCTCCCCTGCACCCCCGCGGGCGTGATGGAGCTCATCCGCCGTTCGGGCATTGACTGCACGGGGAAGGAGTGCGTGGTAGTTGGCCGCTCCAACATCGTGGGCAAGCCCATGGCTATGCTCCTGCTCCAGGCCAACGGTACCGTCACCATCTGCCACAGCCGTACCCGCGATCTCTCCGAGGTCACCCGCCGCGCCGATATCCTGGTGGTGGCCATCGGTAAGGCCGATTTTGTCACGGGCGATATGGTCAAGGAGGGGGCGGTGGTCATCGACGTGGGCATGAACCGCCGCGCGGACGGCAAGCTGACGGGCGACGTGGATTTCGCCACCGTGGAGCCCAAGGCCTCCTACATCACCCCCGTCCCCGGGGGCGTGGGTCCCATGACCATCACCATGCTGATGCAGAACACCCTGACCGCGGCCGCCGAGGCTGTACAGGGGTAAGGAGCGCGCCATGGCAA
The DNA here is from genome assembly GCA_964427175.1 of uncultured Clostridium sp. Lineage (GTDB taxonomy): Bacteria > Bacillota > Clostridia > Oscillospirales > CAG-272 > CAMEON01. Next base: position 5,015 of record CAYRTP010000068.1, read on the forward strand.
AGCTGACCGTCTGGCACATCCGAACCGAGGATGCCGAGCATACCGTGACCTATACCCTCAACAAGCTGACGGGCCGTATGACCGTTACCCTGGACGGAGAGGCCTTTGACCTCTCCGCGGGCCCCCTGGCCCTGGGTGCCGCCCGCCGCGAGCCCTTCCGCATCGTCTCCCCCGACGGCGAGGCCGAGCAAGCCATCCTGGCCGTGGACAAGCAGGGAAATCCCACGCTTTTGTTCCGAGCCGAGGAGGTGCCCGCCGAGGTGAAGATGACGGGAGTGGTGGTGGAGATGGGGTGGAAAAAATACTGAGATACAAACTGAGATACCAAGATACCAAGATACAAGATACTAAGATACGGAGAGAGAAGCAATTAGCATAATCCTGTATCTTCACATCATATATCTTGTATCTTTGTATCTTGTATCTTGTATCTTGTATCTTGTCACTTGTCACTTGTATCTTTTTATAAGGAGTCTCTTATGAGTACCTTTGTGCATCTGCATTTGCATACTGAATATAGCCTTTTGGACGGTGCCTGCCGGATTGCCGACCTGCCTGCGCGGGTTCGGGAATGCGGCCATGACGCTGTGGCCATTACCGACCACGGCGTGATGTACGGTGCCGTCTCTTTTTACGAGGCCTGCCGTAAAGCGGGGGTCAAGCCCATCATCGGGTGCGAGGTCTACGTCGCCCCCGGGTCCCGCTTCGATAAGTCCGCTGCTCAAGGCCGTGAGGGGAACTATCACCATTTGGTGCTCCTCTGCGAGAATATGGAGGGCTACCGTAACCTTATGACCTTAGTGTCCCTGGGCTTTACCGAGGGCTTTTACGGCCGCCCGCGGGTGGATATGGAGCTGCTCCGTAAGTACCATACGGGCCTGATCGCCCTGTCGGCCTGCCTGTCGGGCGAGATCCCCAAAAAGCTCCTGGCGGGGGACTTCGACGGCGCGAAAAACGCCGCCAAGACCATGGCCGAGATCTTCGGGGAGGGGAACTACTACATCGAGCTCCAGAACCATAACCTGGCCGAGGAGCGGCAGATCCTCCCCGCCCTGCTCCGCCTCTCCCGTGAGTGCGGACTCCCCTTGGTGGCCACCAACGATTGCCACTACCTCCGCCGCGAGGATGCCTATATGCAGGAGATTCTGACCTGCATCCAGACGGGTAAGACCGTGGGCGAGGAGGGCCGCGTGGGCTTTGCCACCGACGAGTTCTACTATAAGGACACGGGTGAGATGGAAATGCTCTTTTCCCGCTACCCCGGGGCCATCGAGAATACCGTCCGCATCGCCGAGCGGTGTTCGGTGGAATTCGACTTCTCCAAGACCTACCTCCCCAAATTCCCTTGCCCCAATGGACTTTCCGCGGGGGACTACCTGGCCCGCCTCACCGCCGAGGGCTTTGCCCGCCGTGTCGCCGCAGGCCAGATCACCTTCGACGAGTCCAACCCCGACCGAAACGAAAACGCCTACCGCGCCCGCCTGGAATACGAGCTGGGGGTCATCGGCAGTATGGGCTACGACGATTACTTCCTCATCGTCCAGGACTACGTGGGCTTCGCCAAGTCCCGCGATATCCCCGTGGGCCCGGGCCGTGGCTCGGGAGCCGGGTCGCTGGTGGCCTACTGCATCGGCATCACCGAGGTGGATTCCATCGCCTTTGACCTGCTCTTTGAGCGGTTCCTCAATCCCGAGCGCGTCTCCATGCCCGATATCGACGTGGATTTCTGCTACAACCGCCGTGATGAGGTCATCGATTACGTGGCCGAACGCTACGGCCGTGATCACGTCTCCCAGATCATTACCTTCGGTACCCTGGCCGCCCGTGCCGCCATCCGCGACGTGGGACGGGCCATGGGCATGAGCTACAGCGACGTGGACGTGGTGGCCCGCGCCGTCCCCCACGAGCTGGGCATCACCATCGCTGAGGCCCTCCGCCTCCCCGACCTCAAGGCCCTCTACGAGGGCTCGGAGGAGATCAAAAAGCTGGTGGATACCGCTATCTCCCTGGAGGGTATGCCCCGCAACGCCTCTGTCCACGCCGCGGGTATCGTCATCACCGACCGCCCCGTCAGCGAGTTCGTCCCCCTGGCGGTCAATAACGGTACCACCGTCACCCAGTACGATATGGACACCGTGGCCAAGCTGGGCGTGCTGAAATTCGACTTCCTGGGCCTCCGCTACCTCACCATCATGCACGATGCCGAGGAGCAAGTGCGGGAATCGAACCCGCAATTCTCCCTGGACAAGCTCCCCCTGGACGATCCCGAGACCTACGAGCTCCTCTCCCGCGGCCAGACCCTGGGCGTGTTCCAGCTGGAGTCGGGGGGAATGCGGCAGATGCTCACGGGCCTGCGCCCCCGCCGCATCGGGGACATCGAGGCCGCCATCGCCCTCTACCGCCCCGGCCCCATGGAGGCCATCCCCCGCTACATCGCCTGTCGGGAGAATCCCGAGACGGTCCGCTACCCCTCCCCCCTCCTGGAGCCCGTCCTGTCCTCCACCTACGGCGTAACGGTGTACCAGGAGCAGGTCATGAGCATCTTCCGTGTCATGGCGGGCTATACCTACGGCCACGCCGACATCGTCCGACGGGCTATGTCCAAGAAAAAAGCCTCGGTCCTGGAGGCCGAACGGGCGGATTTCGTGGCGGGTGCCATGCAGAACGGCATGACGGATGCCGAGGCCGAAGCCCTTTTCGACGATATGGGGAGCTTCGCCAACTACGCTTTCAATAAGTCCCACGCCGCCGCCTACGCTCTCATCTCCTACCGCACCGCCTACCTCAAGGCCCACCACCCCGGGGCCTACTTCGCCGCCCTGCTCACCTCGGTGCTGGGCAACCAGCCCAAAATGGCGGAATATACCGCCGAGTGCGCCAAGTTCGATATCCGCGTCCTGCCTCCCGACATCAACGAGAGCGAAATGAACTTCCACGCCTCCGAAACGGGAAGGGGAGGGCACATTCGCTACGGCCTCCTGGCCCTCAAAAACGTGGGCGAGGCCTTCCTGCGGGCCATCCTGACCGAGCGCAGACGTAAGCCCTTTACCTCCTTTGCCGACTTTTTGGAGCGGCTTTCGGGTCAGGACCTCAATAAACGCCAGGTGGAAGCCCTCATCAAGGCGGGAGCCTTTGACGGATTCCCCACCCACCGCGCCCAGCTTCTGGCGGTCTATGAGACCATGATCGATACCCTGTCGGCCAAGAACCGCGCCAACCTGGCGGGCCAGATGGATATGTTCTCCATGGGCGGCGAGGAGGCCGCCCCCATCCCCGCCTTTGAGTACCCCGATATCCGCCCCTACACCCTCCGCGAGATGCTCATGCTGGAGAAGGAGGCTTCGGGTATGTTCTTCTCGGGCCAGCTGTTGGATGACTACTCCAAGTGCGTCACCGCCCTGGAGCCCATGTCGGTCACCGAGATCATCCCCGCCGAGGAGGAGGGGGAAGCATCCCCCCTGCCCGACCGCGCCAAGGTCAAGGTGGCGGGCATCATCACGGGAGTCACCCTCAAGACTACCAAGAAGGAGGAGCGCATGGCCTTCTTTACCCTGGAGGATGCGGGCGGCACCATTGAGTGCCTGTCTTTCCCCAAGACCTTCCAGCGGGACAGCGAGATCATCCGCACCGATAACGCCGTGTTCGTGGAAGGGAACCTGTCGGTCCGAGAGGACGAGGACCCCAAGATCCTGGTATCGGTGATGGGACTGTTGGTGGACAACGTCCACTTCAACGCCTCGGATCAGCCCAAGGCCGAGCCCAAGCCCGAGGTGAGCGAAACTCCCTCCCCGCAGGCCGAGGGGAGACCCAGCCTCGGGGCGCAGGAGGCCGCCGCGCAGAGCGCGGCGGCCCGGCGGCCGCGGGCCCCCGCAGGGAGCTACAACCCCTACGAGGCCATGCCCCCCGCGGGGAGCTATAACCCCTACGAAGCCATGCCCGCGGCCGCAAGCCCGCCGAGGCAAGCCTCGGCGGGGCCTGCGCCCCGACCCTCCCAGGCAGAGGGACCCGCAAACCCGCGTCCTGCCAATCCCCCGCAAAAGCTCTACCTCCGAGTTCCCGACATGGAAGGCGAGCCCTACCAAAAAGCCCTCAACCTCTGCGAGATCTTCTGCGACGGCACCACCGCCGTGATCTTCTACGACGTAAGCGCGGGGAAGTATTTCGCCACAAACCTCAAACTCCGCGCCACTCCCTTCGTCCTTGCCCGCATGGAAGCCATCCTGGGGAAGGAGAACGTGGTGGGGAAATGACGTGAAAAAACGCCCGAACCCCAAAAGGGAACGGGAATCTCCCAATAGGCCCCCTCCGGGAGGGGGCTCCCGCCGAAGGGCGGGTGGGGGAGCCAGCGAGGACAAGAGCTTACCTCGGGCAATCGGTTGTTCGAGTAAACGAGAAATCCTCGCACTCTCCCTCAGTCACTTCGTGACAGCTCCCTCCCGGAGGGAGCCTTTTGCGGAAACTGTCGCTCATAGGCCCCCTCCGGGAGGGGGCTCCCGCCGAAGGGCGGGTGGGGGAGCCAGCGA
>CAYRTP010000068.1:9637-11694 GCA_964427175.1 uncultured Clostridium sp.
GCTTACCTCGGGCAATCGGTTGTTCGAGTAAACGAGAAATCCTCGCACTCTCCCTGTGCGCCAATAGCACGAAATTTTTTCAAACAGCGTAATCATCCCCCAAAAAATGCGTCTTTACAGATAGAGGCCCAAGCGGCCCGAATCGAAAAGGAGGAAACGCTATGTTCCGAAAATTTTATGTTCTCTGCATGGTACTATTCTTGACCGTGAATTTGTCGGGGTGTATCGTTATCCCAGGCATCAAGACCATCGAGGTGCGCGACGAAGATTCCGCGATTGTTTCGATTGAGGTGTATGACCTCGGGGACGGGGGATACTGCGGACGTTTTTATGGTATGGATGATGACATCGATCGGATGGAGGAGGAGCATGAGCCCGTCAAGGTGCTGGACACCGCGCAATATCCCAGCCTCATCGAAAAACTGGAATCCCTTGTGTTTGACAATACGGATGTGATCATTTTGGCTCCCACGACCCCCTCATACTACTACAATGGCTATACGGTCAAGATCACCTACGAAAACGGGAACTACGATATCCTGTCCGCCAACTGCCAGCTTTTTGATTCCGGAGAGGACTATAGCGAAAAAAATTATAACTACGATCAAGACAAGTGGAACGAGCTGATCGAGGCGTATCTGGTCGAAATCCCCACCCGCCCCGCCTTGACCACAGAGGAATGACCCGCGCACACGCATACACACGCGCAAAAAACCGCCCGGACCCCAAAAGGGAACGGGCGGTTTTGTTTCAAAATTCTTATTCCGTAACGGCTGTCTTGCGATGCTTCCGAATGTGCTTGATCATTCCCCAGATCCCCCAGGCCACGCCGTCGATGATCCAGATAAAGGCTATGTAGATCATGAGGAGCAGGTACCCCAGACTCCCCCAGCCCGAGATGGTGAGCGCGCGGATGAGGCAGGCAATACCGAGGAGGGGAAGCAAAATGGTGGGGATCAGACGAATGATGAGCCACCGTACCTTGAAGCAGAGCAGCAACTGGATCGGCATGACCACGGCAAAGGCCAGGATCAACGTGGGCACCGCGTCCACCACCGAGGCCATGCAGGGTATCCCGACGGCCACGAACAGCAGGGCAAACAGCATGGAAGGAATGACGCTGACCCAAAAGTTTTTGACCGTATGGCAAAAAACAATCTGCAGGACGGCCAGAACCAAAAACAAACCCAGGGTGAATGGGTACGCTTCTAAGAAAAAGTCCAAATAACCAAACATAAAAGTTCCTCCTTACACAGGTTTTCCGAGGCGCGGGGGACCGCCTCGATTCTATTATACCATAGAGTGGCAGGATTGTCAACCCACCACATCCTCGTCCTCCAAGCCTTCCCCAGCGGGGAAGGGGGCCGACCATCCGAAGGATGGTGGATGAGGAGAATAGGTTTCCTCGAATAACCCGTAAAACCGCTCTCCTCACCCACCGCTATCGCGGCCCCAGCACCCGCTTTGCGGGTGGCCCCCCTGGGGAGGGCAAAATGGAGATCCTTCGACTCCACTTCGTTTCGCTCAGGATGACCGCTCAGGACGAGCCGCCACGGACGATACAAACGCCTCTCCCGTAGGGGCGAGCATCGCTCGTCCGCCACCCCCGGACGGGGAGAAAAAAACGGACGGCCAATGGCCGCCCCTACGGAGGTGCCCCGACGTGGATCCAATAACCTCCCGTCCCCAAAACCCCCGTTTCTCCCAAAATTTCTTTCCTCCCCCCCATTGACAGAATCCCTCTTTTCGGCTATAATAAATAAGATAGACACAAATACGAAAGGAACCACCACCATGGCAGATATAAAGCAAGAGATCGAACGCCGTCGGACGTTCGCCATCATCTCCCACCCCGACGCGGGTAAGACCACCCTGACCGAGAAATTCCTCCTGTACGGAGGCGCGATCCAGTCCGCGGGCGCGGTCAAGGGCAAGTCCTCCGACCGCCACGCTACCTCCGACTGGATGGAGATCGAGAAAAAAAGAGGTATCTCGGTGACCTCCTCGGTCATGCAGTTTGAGTACGAGGGCTTCTGCATCAACATCCTGGATACCCC
>CAYRTP010000069.1:0-11678 GCA_964427175.1 uncultured Clostridium sp.
GAATTGCCCCAGCCCGCCCTCCGCCGTGTCGCTACAGCCCCCCACATCCAGGTGGTCACCGCCCACTACCCCGAGGACCGCGAGGAGATGATCTCCCTGCCCAACCATCCTCAGAAGCCCGAGATGGGTACCCGTGAGGTCCCCATGACCCGTGAGGTCTATATCGATGCCGACGATTTTGCCGAGGTTCCTCCGCCCAAGTTCTTCCGTCTCAAGCCCGACGGCGAGGTTCGCCTGATGGGCGGCTATATCATCAAGTGCGGTGCCATTGAGAAGAACGAGGATGGCTCCATCCAGTGCATCCACGCCACCGCCGACCTGGAGACGGGCAGCGGTATGCCCACCGACGGCCGCAAGGTCAAGGGTACCATCCACTGGCTCTCCGCCAAGTACGCCAAGCCCACCACCCTCATGCTCTACGACCGCCTGTTCAACATTGAGAACACCGCCGACGTGCCCGAGGGCAAGACTTACCTGGATTTCCTGAACGAGAACTCCCTCACCACCATTGAGGGTGCCATGGTCGAGCCTTCCCTGGAGTCCGCCGCCCCCGGCGAGCGTTTCCAGTTCGTTCGCTTCGGCTACTTCTGCAAGGACACCAAGAATGAGAACACCTACAACCAGGTGGTCTCGCTGAAGGACAACGCGAAAAAGTAAGACACCACTTGAAAGGAGAACTCACCATGCCTCTGCCTCTCCCCTGGCTCATTCTGTTCGGCTATATTGCCGTGATCTCCCTGATCTCCATCATCGTTTGCGTCTACGACAAGAAGATCTCCAAGCGGGGTGACGTCAAGCTCCGCATCCCCGAAAAGAGTCTGTTTATTTGGTCCGCCCTGGGCGGATCCCTGGCCATGTTCATCACCATGAAGCTCATCCGCCACAAGACCAAGCACCTGTCCTTCATGATCGGTATTCCCGTCATCTTTGTCCTCCAGGTGGCTCTGATCGTGGCCCTGGCCTATTTCAAGATTCTGCCTCCCCTGTTCTGATCTCTCCCAACACTTTTATTCTACGGAGGTATCCTTATGCTGACACGCGATGAAGTCCGCGCTGCTATTCACTTTCAAAGTCCGCCCCGTCCTCCCCGCGCCTTCACCAAATGGTGGGGCGACGGTCTGTGGCAGCATCACGGCGATAAGCTGAATCTGCTCGACAAAAAATACGAGGAAGACGTGGTGGTCGTCGGCTTTCCCTACCCTTGGTACGATCCCCGCGAGGACGGCTTCTACTGGTACGTTCCTCAGATTGACCGAAAAGTCACGGGTCACGATTCCAACGCCCGTTTCCGCAATTGGGACGATCTGCCCGCTTTTCTGGAGCATCTCCCCAACACCGATGCCCCCGGCCTGTTTGACGGTGCCAAGCGCGCGGCCGAACAGGCTCGCGCCGAGGGAAAATACGTCCTCATGCATCACTGGAGCCTCATGTACGAGCGCATTTGGAACTTCCGCGGCATGGAGACCCTCCTGATGGACTACTATGACTATCCCGACGAGGTTCACGCCCTCAACAGAGCTGTGGCCGACACCGAGATCAAGCTGCTCCACCGCGCGTTTGAGGAGGTCAAGCCCGACGGCTACATGATCAGCGACGACCTGGGCACCCAAAACGCCCTTATGATGAGCCCCGCCACCTTCCGTGAGTTCATCAAGCCCTACTACACCGAGATCTGGGGTCTGTGCCGTGAGCATGACGTGGACACCTGGCTCCACACCTGCGGCAATGTCTCCGAGATCATCGGGGATCTCATTGAGTGCGGGCTGAACGTCCTCCATCCCCTCCAAAAGCACACCATGGATTGGGACGAGGTCGCCGCCAAGTGGAAGGGCAAGATCGCCTTCTGGGTGGGCATGGACGTGCAGAACACCCTCATCAACGGCACCCCCGAGGACGTGCGCCGCGAGGTACGCCTCATGCGGGACACCTTCGATTCCCCCGAAGGCGGATTCCTCTACGCCGCCGGTAACGGCATCGTGGGCGGTACCCCCTACGAGAACATCGATGCCTACCTGGACGAGTGTCTGAAATACGGGAATCAAGCGGAGTCGTAATGTGCCTCCGGCGGCTTAAGGGCCTTTTACAAAAGGCCCTTAAGAATCCCAAAAATTTCAAAAAAAGGATTATGGGGTAGCAAGAGGACACCAAAAACCATAGAGGGCATCACCATGGGGCCCCTTCCCCATTGGTGTATATAAACGCGTTCTCAATCTCAGAGTTCATGTTTTTATTTAAAAAAAATCACACGCAAAAAGCACTTATGACCTTGCCAAGTACGGCGGTCATAAGTGCTTCTTGTCATTCGGCGGGGTAGTCCTCCCCCGAATCCTGTTCCTCCCGATCGTAGAGGAAGCGGATCTTGGCCTTCAGATCCGAGGTGGCCAGCACCGCGGGATCGTGCAGCCATTCCAGGGTGATGCGAATTTGGGGTAGCTTCCCGGTTTTGCCCTCGCCGTAGCGGAGGGGGACCTCCTCGGCGTGGAGGTCCAAGCCGCCCAGGTCGCTGACCCAGTTCAGGTGGCGGTGGAGCATGGCCAGGGCAGCGGCATACCGTTCGGTCTTTGCGATGGGATAAGAAAGCTCCAAGAACAGCCCCTCACCCTCCCGACCGCCCAGTGTGCTCATCCGATACACCGCCTCCCCCGTAGCCGAGTAGGTCCGCGCCTCAGTCAGCAGGCAGAGCAATAGCCCCTCCAACAGCAAGGGCCGACGGCATTGCACCCGCGCGGGGGCATCCTCCGCCAGGTCGGGAACCAGGCGGCATCCCACGAAATCCGCCATACCCTCCATCGTGTCACAGAGATCGCGGCGGTACACACAGCCGTTCCCGTCGCAAGCGGGCCACCGGTCCAAAGCACGGCGCATCTGTTCTTTGGCATCCTGCAGGGCGTGGTAGGAGGGCATATCGGTTTTCTTCAGGTCCCCCCTCATCGCCCGCAGAGCCGCGCTGATTCGATAGGCCCCCACGCTCAGGTCAGCCATGGCACCCAGGTTGACCAGCCGCGCCAACGCCTCGGGCCGTCCGTGGATGTGCCAGTAGACGCACAGCCCCGTATGGCTCTCGTACCGCTTATCCAGGATTCCCACACCCACGCGGGTCCGCACAACCAGAGGCGTGGACTCGCTGGAGCTGTCGAACAGGTAGCTTTGAGCCTCCTCGTCCAGAGAGAGCAGGTCGATCAGATTTTGACCCACCGAAAAATAGTACATATCGGGACAGCGGGCCGCCACTACCCCCGTCTCCTCGCTGTCGGTCCGAAACAAAATATAGCTCAAATGGTGGCAGGCCTCGGACCATTCGTCCTCAGGCTCGAGCCAATGGCGTATGGTATATCTCATGAGCAAAATCCTTTCCGCGCAAGCAAAAAATGACGCAAAAATTTAAAAAAATCCCGTATTCTTTTTGTTCTTCCTATTGACAAGTGCGCGAGAATGTGCTATAATAAAAAATGTATAGATACATCCGCGTATAATCAAACTTTGATCGGCAAACGGCTTTGTATGTTTGCCTTATTTGCGTCATACAGAAAAACTTGAATTTCACGAGGAGGAATTTTTGAAATGAACAAGAAACTGTTGGTCATCCTGACCGCCGCACTGCTGTTGCTCTCCGCTACTGCCTGCAAGAACGGTAAGAACAACAATGAAGATACCACCACCGATGATGCCGCCGTTGTCACCACCGGCGCATACATTGACGTCGGCACCAACGAGGACGGCAACATTGTGACCTCGGACGATCCCGAGACCGATGCCACCCCTGAGACCGAGGGCTTCGACCCCACTGAGCAGAACCCCACCTTCACCGACGTCGAGATCAAGGCTGTGGTAGTCAGCTCCGTGGCTACCGTCCGCACCTCTACCCGTGTAGAGGACAGCAACGCTGTGGGCTGGCCTTCCGAGGGCATGATCCTGGACGTGAACGGCGAGAGCGATAACTGGTACCGCATCTCTTACACCGTGAACGGCGAGGCCAAGGATTGCTACATCGCCAAGACGGTTGCCGCTGATTCCGCTATCCTGGATACCTTCACCACCATTGAGAACGGCGAGGAAGTGGAAGTGATCGTAAACGCTGTATACGTTCGCTCCTATCCTTCCACCGATTCCACCCACTCCATCCGTGGTTCTCTGAAGTCCGGTACCAAGATTACCCGTGTGGCCACCAATGAGAACTGGAGCCGCATCCTGTATGAGGTTACCTCCGAGGGCGAAGACGGCACTCCCGTTGTGGAGATCAAGCAGTACTACGTCAGCAACGACTGCGTAAAGGCTGTTGAGGCCGCCACCGAGGCTCAGTAATGATTCCTTCAAACAGCCTATTGTCTGCCATCAGACAATAGGCTGTTTTTTCATAGATAGGCGAGCAGTTCGGGGATAGATGAAATCAGGGGCTTACCGAGGGAGACCAGCCGCTCCGCCGACTGATGGCCGCCTGTGAACAAGACGCAATCCGCGCCGATGGCGTTGGCCACGTCCGCATCGTGCTCGGTGTCCCCAACGAACAGCGGATTGGCCTCGGGGTGGCGTTGTTTCCACGCGACAGCCAGCATTTTTTTGCTTCTCGCGTGGATATTGTCCAATCCCAGCACCTCCTCGAAGGCATCCGACAGACCGATGCGGGCGAGCTGTCCCTCAAGCTGGCTCAAATCACTGGCGGACAGCATGACCTGAGGGATTCCGCGGCGGTGTAAGGCCTCAATGGTATCGATCACCCCGGGATTGACGGGGCAAGTCTCCTCACCCGCCAGGTACAGGGCCACCCATTCGGGGGCCAGGACGGTATCGTAATCCTCCCGCTCAAAATCAAAGCCCAGGCGGCGATAGTACTCGTCAATGGGGAAGCCGAACACACGGCGGTAAGCATCCTCGTTGGGAATGATGGGCAGACCGCGCTTGGCCAGCATGGTATTGACACAGTCGATTCCCAGGCGAACGTCATCCAGGACGGTGCCGTTGAAATCCCAGATTACGTGGGTATAATTCTTTCGTTGTTGCATGATTTTCTCCGATATGTGGCTGTTTGACAGCTGTTCCTACAGAAAAGAGCGGTCGATACGACCGCTCTTTTCTGTAGGAATTCAGATTGGCTTAGTCCTCAGCTTCATCCTCAAAGAGGTAGCCGTAGGTGGTCAGCCAGTTCTGGTAAATGGTGTAAGGCGAGCTACCGGACATATCGGGAGTCTGTGCCTCCGTAACATCGGGACCGAGAGGCTGCTCGGGATCATACTCGGGGTTGATCGCCTTGTCCAGCTTGGTGTCACCGGCGCGGTTGGTGTAAAGGTAAGCGAAGCCGCTCTCGGTGTCGCTCAGCAGATCCAGCAGAGAAGCCTTATCGGTGCACTCACTGATCATCTCCAGCGCGTCAGCGTTGAGCTGAGCGATGTGGTCGATCAGTTCAACGTCCAGGCTATAGTCGCTGTCAGCGGTCATCTCGTTGAAGTCAAAGCCCATCAGAGGATTGACCAGAGAGTCGTTGTTCTGAGACTTGGCATAGGTCCAAGCGTCGATACCCATAGACTCGGGAGGAGTCGCGATAAAGCAGTTACCGGTCTTCTCGATGTCCATGCGGTAGATACCGTACTTCTCGTTGGAGAGCAGGCGAACGGTGCCGTCCTCGTTCAGCTCATAGTGCTGATCCAGGATACCGTACTGGAGCAGGTCACGCATTTCCTTATTGGTGTTCAGGTAGGTAATAACCTCCATGGAACGAGCCAGGTAGTTGCTGTTTGCGTAAACAGCGTACATGTTACCGTAAAGCTCCTCCTCGGTTGCCTCGGGGTACTCGGCTACGACAACGTAGTATTCCTTACCGTTCTCGTCAACGTAGATGCCGTCCTCCTCGTAATCCAGCTTGATACGAGCGTCGCCCTTCACGAAGGAAACAGCGGCGGACTGGCCGTCCTTAACCTCACCGTAGTACTCCTGGTACTCGTAGTTCTTCAGAGTTGCGTACATCTCCTGGAACTCGGCGCTGGCGAACAGAGCGTTGAAGCCCAGGTTGATCTCGCCACGGGAGCGCTGGGAAGCGTCCTTCATCATAGCGCCCAGGATGGAGAAATCAGCCTCGTTGTAGGAATAGTGATAAGTAGGACGGGTTTGACCATCGGCATTCATCTTGGTCTCGCCGTCGATCTGAACGCGGCGGTCGGTCTCGGGAGTAACGGCGTCGCCGTTCTCGTCAACCAGGTACAGAGCACCTGCACCGGCTGCATCGTAGGTAGCAGAATCCATAGCCTTACCGTCATTGTAGATAAAGCCGCCGGTCTTGTCCACTCTGTAGGTGTAGTTCAGAGCGTTGCCGTCCTTATCGACGTACTGACCCAGCTCATTCGTCTTGTAGATGACGTTGGGCTGAACAGAGCTTGCAATTACGGTAGAGGTCTTGGTCTCGGTCTCACCCTCAGCGTTGGTAACCTCGGTCTTGACCTCGTAACGCTTCTTGAGCACGTAGTAGCGGCCGGTACCCTTCACGTTACCCTTGGAGTCGGTGGTGATGGGATCGTAGTACATGTCGTAGACAGACTGATCGGTATAGGTCAGATCCCAGAACCAGCAGAGCATCTTGGCGCACTCGGAATAAGTGGAGGCCAGAGGCACGACGTAGCCCTCGTCCTCGGCGGTCAGGCCCTGAACGGCGTTATCGTTGCGAACGTCGTTGAGGAAGGTGCTCAGATCCAGAACGCTCTGGACCTTGTCGATCTTCTGATAGTACTTATCGAACAGAGCCTTGTCGATCATCATGTAGGTGTACTCACCGATCTCCACGTTGTTGGGGATGGCGTAGACACCGCCCTCGATCTGCACACCGTTGAGCAGAGAGGTAGAGATGTAGTCGTTGAGCTTCTTGGAGGAGGTAGAGAGCTCCTCGTTCAGGGAAGCCAGCCACTCCTTCTCGTAGTAGTCGTAGTAACGGTTGTAACCAGAGAGGAAGAAGATATCGACCTGGTTATCCTTGGGCTCGGGGTACTTGATCTCCGCGATACCGTACTCGTTCACGAAGGTCTCTTCCTCGGTGGTCACGTCGCCGTCCTCGTCCTCCTCTTCTTCCTCGACCTCGGCGTACTTAGCGTACTCGGGGTACTCAACGTAGAAGTCCTTGGTCAGCTCGTTGTTGCTCTTCTCGCCCTTGTGGAGCTTGAGGTACTTACGGAGCTCCTTGGCAGCCTGCTCCTGCATCAGGATGTCATACTGCTGGGTCTCGATGGCGGCTTCCAGCTTCTCGTAGTACTCGTCCTCGGTGCAGAACTTGATGACTACGTTGGTCTTGAACTTTGCCTTGGTAATCTTGGTGAATGCCTGGTTTACCAGCTCCTCGGCCTCGGGAGTGGTCTCATTCTCGGTGATGACCCACATCACGATGGTCTTTGCGCTGTTGTCCACAGTTCCCTCGCCGGTTTCCTCGGTATTACTGCCCGTAGAGCAACCGGTGAAAACGCAAGCCAGCAACATCAATATGCTCAGGGTCAAGCATAAGAGCTTCTTGTTCATATTCGTTCCTCCTTAAGAACATGGTAGCCGCCCCCACACACCGACAGGCAGACGATTACCGCAGTTTTATACTTATATATTTTACACTATTTTTATGAATCTGTCAAGTGAAATTTTTGAACAGAAATGTGGTTCTGCGTCCGCGTACGCAACCAACCGCGCAAAACGCGCCGTTTTTTAATACACATCTCACAAAGTTTCTGCTCACCAATTGTCTTAAACGCCGATTTTGTTGTGCAAATCGCCGTTTTTAGCCATCTCCGTTTTGCTCGGTGTCACAAAAAATTCGGAGTGCGAGAAAACTCATTCCCGTCAATCAGTCCAAAAAGCCCTTCAGGTGGCGGGCACGGCTGGGATGGCGGAGTTTTCGGAGAGCTTTTGCCTCGATCTGGCGGATTCTCTCACGGGTGATGTTGAATTCCTGGCCCACTTCCTCCAGGGTGCGGGTGCGTCCGTCATACAGACCGAAGCGGAGCTTGATGACGTGCTCCTCACGGGGAGTCAGGGTGTGAAGCTCACGCTCGATGACCTCACGGAGAATGGTCTGGGAAGCGGCATCGGCAGGGGCGGGGGTCTCCTCGTCCTGGATGAAGTCACCCAGGTGGCTGTCCTCCTCCTCACCGATAGGGGTCTCCAGGGAGACGGGATCCTGGGCGATCTTCATGATCTCCCGCACCTTATCGGCGCTCATACCCATCTTCTCACCGATCTCCTCGGCGGTTGCCTCACGGCCGTACTCCTGCAGGAGCTGGCGGGAGTAACGGGACACCTTGTGGATGGTCTCCACCATGTGGACGGGAATACGGATGGTACGCGCCTGGTCAGCGATAGCGCGGGTGATTGCCTGGCGGATCCACCAGGTGGCGTAGGTGGAGAACTTGTAGCCCTTGGTGTAGTCGAACTTATCCACGGCCTTCATCAGACCCAGGTTACCCTCCTGGATGAGGTCCAGGAAGAACATACCGCGGCCCACGTAGCGCTTGGCGATGGAAACGACCAGACGGAGGTTAGCCTCCACCAGGGCCTTCTTGGCCTCCACGTCGCCCTCGGCCATCAGCTCGGCCAGCTCGTGCTCACGTTCCGAGGTCAGCAGGGGCACGCGGCCGATCTCCTTGAGGTACAGACGGACGGGGTCATCCACCAGGCCCTCCTGCTCCAGGATGCGCTGCATATTCTCGCTGTTTCCGAACTGCTCGACCTCGTTTTCGATCTCGGTCATTTCGGTGCCCGACAGCTCAGGCAGGGGAACGCCGCCGTCGCCCAGGGATTCGTAGAGCTTGTCCAGACTATCGATATCGTAGTCCATCTCCTCCATGGCCGCGTCCAGCTCGCTCTCGGACAGACGGCCCTTTTTGCTCTTTTCGATCAGGTCGTCGACCCGAGCGTTCTTTTCGGCCTCGGTGCGGAGGATCTTCTTTTCGGTACCGCCGTGCTTCTCGGCGGCGGAAGTCTTTTGGTCCTTCATGTTTTGGATTTCCTTTCTTGCTTCCCGTCCCGCGAATCGGGACGGATGTATATTTTCTTTTTGGGTTACGATTGATTGTCCTCGGAGGCGGAATCCTTCATGCGTCTCCGCTTCCCCGCAAGGATCATTTGGATGCTGTCCAGCGGAGGGGCATCCTTGGCGGCCCGATGCTCGTGCTCCCGCTCCAGGGTAGCGGCGGCGGCGCGGAGCACCGAGGTGCCGTTCTCCGACAGCCTTCGGCGGGCCTGCTCCAATCTGGCCAGGCGGCCCATCTCCTCCATGGTGAAATACTCACCCAAGAGGGAGAAGTCGAAGCCTCCGTCGCTCTCCTCCAGGGCCATGATGCAGTCGAACACACGGCGGTGGAAGGAGGTCACGAAGCCCTCCGAGGTGATGGGGACCTGTCCCGAGGCGACCGCCTTGCGGTGCTCGCCGTAGAGCAGGAGCAGACCGATGATGGCCTCCTCGGCGGCGGCGGCCTGGACGTTGCCCGCGGCCTCGGGATTGACCTTGTCCCGCAGGGCCATGGCGGACAGGCGGGCCTGCTGGCTCTCCTGTTGCTTCCCTGCCTTGGCGTTGCGGCGCATGGCCCCCTCCACGTCCTTACGCAGGCTGTCCTCGCTGATGGACAGCCGTTCCGAGACGGCGTGGATGTAGACCTCCCGCTCGGCGGAGGAGTAGACCTTGGAGATGATGTCGCAGAGCTCGGCGGCGGCCTTGATCTTCTCATCGGGGATGTTCAGATCGTGCTTGGCCAGCACCGATTGGAGCTTGAATTCGAATCCCGTGTGGCTCTGCTTGATGAGCTGGCGGAATTTTTCGGCTCCGAATTTTTTGATATACTCGTCGGGGTCCTTGGCTCCCTGCATTTGAAGGATGCGAACGTCCAGCCCCACCTTGGCGAAGATGCCCATGGCGCGGTGGGCGGCCCGTTGGCCCGCCTCGTCCGAGTCATAGGCCAGGATGACCTGCTTGGTGTACTTGGCCATGATCCGCGCCTGCTCGTCGGTCAGTGCCGTGCCCAGGGAGGCGGCGGCGTTCTCAAAGCCCGCGGCGTGGAGGGATACCACGTCGATGTTGCCCTCGCAGAGGATGAGCTGATCGGCGCAATGGTTTTTGGCGAAATTCAGCGCGAACAGGTTCCGCCGCTTTTGGAACGCAGGGGTATCCGAGCTGTTGACGTATTTCCGCGCGTCCTGACCGCCCACGTCACGGCCGCTGAAGGCGATGACGTTGCCGGTATTGTCGAACACGGGGAACATGACCCGATCCCGGAACAGATCGTAGGCCCGTCCCGATTTCTGACTCAGACCGCAGAGGAAGGCTTCCTTCATCTCCCGGTCGGTAAAGCCGTTTTGGCGGAGCCGATCGGTGAGGGCGGTGAACTCATTGGGAGCGTAGCCGATGCCGAAGCGGCGGATGATGGAGATGGGCAGACCTCGCTTTTCGGTGAGGTATTCCATGCCCACCCGCCCGATATTGGGGTCGAACAGGCAGTCCCGCCAGAACCGCGCGGCGATAAGGTTCATTTCGAACACCCGCTTGCGGGACACGCCCTGCCGCTCCTCGCGGCCGTCGGTGGGGAGGTCCACACCGCTCCGTTTGGCTAAAAATTCTATGGAGCCCTTATAATCCAGGTTCTCCATGCGCATAATAAAGGTAAAGGCATCCCCACCCGCCTCGCAACCGAAGCAGAAAAAGCTCTGATTGTCGGGGAACACGGTGAAGGACGGGGTTTTCTCGCTGTGGAAGGGGCAAAGGCCGTTGTAATTGGAGCCCGCCCGTTTGAGGGAGACGTAGGTGCCGATGAGATCCACGATCTCCGAGCGATCCTTGATGGCCTCTACGATCTCGCGGGGATAAAGACTCATTCCTGCAATCCCCTCCAGACCCGAGGCACGAATTTCTCCTCGTAGCTTTCAATGGCGTAGCGGTCGGTCATGCCCGAGATGAAATCCGCTACCGCCCGCTCCACCGTCTCGCCCTCCTCGGTGCCGATGCGGCGGCGATTGCGGTCGGGGAGCTTTTCGGGGTGTTTCACGTAGTAATCGAACAGGGTACAGACCACGTCCTTGGCCTTGACCTCCTCGGTCTTGGCGCGGGGGTTGAGGTAGACGTGCTCGAACAGGAAGGCGCGGAGAGCGTCGGTGGCCTCCTGAACGTGAGGTGTCATGGAAATGGTGGTCTGATCACGGCTGGCCTCCACCACGGCTGTGACCATGGTATTGATGCGAACGCTGTGGGTATTCCCCAGCACGGCGGTCAGATTCTGCGGAATATCTTCCTTATTTAATATACCCGCTCGGATAGCGTCGTCGATATCGTGGTTGATATAGGCGATGCGATCGGCAAACTTGATGAGTTGACCCTCGGGAGTGGCGGCGACCGCCTTACCCGTGTGGTTGACGATGGCATCCCGCACCTCCCAGCAGAGGTTGAGGCCGCGGCCGTCCTTTTCCAGCTTCTCCACCACCCGCAGGCTTTGGCGGTAGTGGGCGAAGGCGGGATCGTAGCATACCCGCAGGGCCTCCTCTCCCGCGTGGCCGAAGGGGGTGTGGCCGAGATCGTGGCCCAGGGCGGCGGCCTCGGTCAGGTCCTCGTTGAGGCGGAGGGCGCGGGCCATGGTGCGGGCGATCTGGGTGACCTCCAGGGTATGGGTCAGCCGGGTGCGGTAATGGTCCCCCGCAGGGGCCAGGAACACCTGGGTCTTATACATCAGCCG
>CAYRTP010000070.1:0-11665 GCA_964427175.1 uncultured Clostridium sp.
CTATGTGTTCATGGAGGATGTGGACGCCACGGCGCTGTCCGCCATCGTGGAGCGAGCCAAGGAGATGGAGCTGACCCCCTGGCCCGTTACAGAGTTCAAGGCCATCCCCGGCAAGGGCCTCCAAGGCTTTATCCACACCGACGGAACCCCCGCGGGGACCCGAGGCTATACCCTGTACGGCGGAAATAAGGGCTTCATCGACGCAGTCCGTCCTATCCCCGCCTACGCCGCGGAGCTGGCCGAGGGCTGGGCCTCCGAGGGCAAGACTCCCCTGTTCTTCACCTCCGAGGCTGAATTCATGGGCGTGATCGCCGTAGCCGACACCATCAAGGCCGACAGCCCCGCCGCCATCCGCGAGATGAAGGACCTGGGCCTCCGAGTGGTCATGCTGACGGGGGATAACCCCAAGACCGCCGCCGCCATCGGTCGGGAGGCGGGGATCGACCCCGACAGCATTGTCGCAGGGGTACTCCCCGACGGCAAGGAGACGGTGATCCGTCAGCTCCAGGAGCAGGGCAAGGTGGCCATGGTGGGCGACGGCATCAACGATGCCCCCGCCCTGACCCGCGCCGACATGGGCATCGCCATCGGAGCGGGAGCCGACGTGGCCATTGATGCCGCCGACGTGGTGCTGGTCAAGTCCCGCCTGTCCGACGTGCCCGCCGCCATCCGCCTCTCACGCGCCACCCTGCGGAATATCCATCAGAACCTGTTCTGGGCCTTCTGCTACAACGTCATCGGCATTCCCCTGGCGGCCGGCGTGTTTATTTCTGTGCTGGGCTGGGAGATGAACCCCATGTTCGGCGCGGCGGCCATGAGCCTGTCCAGCTTCTGCGTGGTCACCAACGCCCTGCGGCTCAATCTCGTGAACCTCCGCAACCCCAAGGCCTTTCGCCGCAAGCCCCGCAATCAAACGGCTCTCCCCCCTGATCTCGGGCGGTCTGAATACCGCTTCGGATATAGAAACAAATGTAGAAAGAGAGGAATTTCCCATGGAAAAGATCATGAAGATCGAAGGTATGATGTGCCCCCGCTGTGAGGCCCACGTGGTCAAGGCCTTGAAGGCCATCGACGGTGTCACCGAGGCCGTCGCCGACCACACCGCCGACAAGGCCACCGTCACCCTGTCCGCCCCCGTCGAGGACACCGTCCTGAAGGCGGCCGTGGAGGAGGAAGGGTACACGGTATTGGGCATTGAGTGATTCCCTGCCGTACCAAACCAAAACAGATGAGGCGAGGCCGTTCGGGTCTCGCCTTTCTCTTTGGGAAATTTTCCAAGCCTTCCCCAGCGGGGAAGGGGGACCATCCGCAAGGATGGTGGATGAGGAAAACACGTGAAAGGCAACAAAACGGGCGAATGGATTACTCTTCCCATTTGATCGGGCATCGGTAATCCATATTTGTGGTGATTATCTCCTCACGGTGGTTGTTCCTGCAAACGCTCTCCTCATCCGTCACGCTTCGCGTGCCACCTTCCCCGCTGGGGAAGGCTCAACTACCGCAATCCGTACGCTTGTACCAAAATCTGCCCTCATTTTCAACCATCGGTTGAAACGATTAGAAACTTATCGAAACACTCTTGACAAAAAGTGATTAGATGTGTATAATATCAGTGTAAGGATGACGCACCGCCGCGGGGTGTGTCACACACACGAACAAAGAAAGGAACCGCACCATGAAACAAACAGCCTTTTTCATTCAAGCCATGGAGGCCATGCGGCGGGAATGTGAACGCCTGGAAGCGATTACGGGCGAATGGGACAAACAGCCTGCCGAAAGGAAGGCCCACATGGCCGAGTATAAATGCGCCAAGTATCGCTATGCGGGTATCAGCAACATCGAAACGATCTTCTTTCACAGCCGTCGCGTAGCCGAATCCTTTGCCCACGCCCACTATCTCCCGCCCCACATGGAGCCTCTGCTTCTGGCTTCCCCCGACTGGGTTGAGGCCTACAACACCGCCGACGAGGCCGACCGCCCCGATGTTGCCCTGATGGGTGCCACCCTGGCTTTCACCGAGGACAAGATTACCGATAACCGCCAAAAGCGCGCCCGCGCCAGCGATTGGGAGGCCGTAGAGCTGGACGAGCGGTTGGGCGGATACGAATTTGCCAAAGCCTGCCTGACCGAGGCTTGGAACAACAGAAAGGAGTGATCCACATGACCCACACCCCCCAGTCCGTCGAGCAAGCCCTCGCAGACATCGCCAATACCATCGCAAGCGAATACGAGACCAAGCTGAGATCCCTCGCCCCCGAGGCTAAGACCGAGAAGAAAGCCCTCTCCATCCAGCGGGAGATGGCGGGCCTCTGCATCCGTTGCGGACTCCTGGCCCATACCAACCGCTCTCCGCAGGGCATGATCAACCGTCTGCTCCGGCCCAGCAGCTTTTTGGAGCGCATCGACGAGACCTGCTACAAAGCCCTTTGCGATATGCCCCCCGCCGACCGTGAGGTCGTGACCCCCTATATCCACGGGCTGTACTTTATGGCTGACCAATTTCTGATCCAATGGAAATCCGATCTGGCCCGCGCCGAAGCCGCCGAAGACATCGACTCCGTGTTTGAGTTGAACCTGAAGCTCGGCACGGTCACCCGCGTGCTGACCTCCTGGGAGGCCTGGTGGCGGTTCCACGCCGAGGAGCTCCCCGCCCTGCCGCCCATGTCGGCCATGGAGGAACTGCTCCATGAGTAACCAAAATCCCCCCGAAACCCTCACCCTCCTCAAGCTCCTGGCCGACGAGACCCGCCTCCGCGTCATCAACATCCTGGCCGAGGGGGACTCCTACGTGGAGCTCATCGCCTCCAAGCTGGAGCTGACCCCCGCCACGGTGTGCTACCACCTCAAAAAGATGGAGGTGGCGGGCATGGTGCGGTGCTCTCGGTCGCAGTTCTACATCATCTATTCCCTGAACGGGGATATCTTCGACCGTTCCCTCCGCGAGCTGGTCATCACCAAGGACACCACCGCCGACCGTGAGGCCGCCTACGAGCGGGAGGTGATCTCCAACTTCTTCAAGTACGGCCGTCTCACCCGCCTCCCCGCCCAGCGCAAAAAGCAGGAGATCATCCTGCGGGAGATCGCCCGCCGTTTTGAGCCCGACCGCGACTACCCCGAGCCCGAGGTCAACGCCATCATTTCGGAGGTCTACGACGACTTCTGCACCGTCCGACGGGAGCTGATCGGGTGCGGCCTCATGACACGGCGGGCGGTCAAGGGGGATTTTGACGTGTATCGGCTGAAGGACTAAATTTTCACGGAAAGGAGCCGCTCCATGATCGCCCTCCGCATCGCCCCCTGCATCCGCGCCTACCGTCGGGCCCACGCCATGACCCAGACCGCCTTCGGAGAGCGGCTCGGAGTTACCGCCCAGACTGTTTCCAAATGGGAAAAAGAACTCTGCTGTCCCGACATCACCCTGCTGTTAGAGTTGGCCCGCCTGCTGGAGGTCAGCGTGGAGTACCTGCTGGGAGCGGATGACTGAATATGCGAAACCCCGCCATCTGCAAACCGCAGAGGGCGGGGTTTTACGGTATGGGGGGCATTTCAATCACCCGATGGTCCTTTCCCGCTTTCATGCAAGCATCTATGACGAAACGGCTCCCGCGGGAGGCTCCGTCCCAAAAGATGAGGACAAAATCGGCGTAATCCACGATCTCCACATTCCGTTTCAGAGGCGCACCCCGTCCGAAGCGGCGGTAATCGGGCTTGAACTCGGTGAGGACAAGACCGTGTGTACGGGCGTACTCCGCCGCACAGGTGTCGATCCCTTTGGCACCGCCGCTGACAATTTCAGTTGTTTCTTCGGGCAGATAAGGGGTAAAATCTTCAATGCGTAAACCGCGGGAACCGACGATGGCTACTTTCATACTTTCCATTCCTCTCAAAAATTAAGTATACTCGTTTCAAGTATACTTACAACATTATAACACAAAATCATCTTAAAATATACTTACAATTTATGAACTTTAAGGTGATTTTTATGAGAAACAAAGCAAACAAGCATCTCGGTATCGAAATCGACCCCGAACTCCATTATAAGCTCCATTATATTGCCAAATATGAGGGCCGAAGCGGAAACGGCCAGATCCTCTACCTCATCCGCCGTTGCATCGCCGAGTTTGAAAAAAAGGACGGCGAAATCATGGTGCCGGACGAAGTAAAAAAGAAGCCGTAATACAATCTTCCAATTTTGCGTTCATTTCTCACATTATAACGCAAAACAGATGTAAAGTAGATGCATAATATGTTAATTTGGAGGCAAATATGGCAACAAAAAGTTTATCCATCCGCATTGACGAGACCATGTTAGACAAACTCCACGTGGTAGCTGACTACGAAGGGCGCAGTGCCAACAGCCAAATTTTGATTTTGATCCGAGATTGCATCGAACGATACGAGGAACGGCACGGAACGATTGAAATCGGAGGACGTGACGTTTCAAAAAAGGATTGACAAATGAGGAATAAAGCAAACAAGCACCTCGGTATCGAGATCGACCCCGAACTCCGAAACCCCGCCCTCTGCAAACCGCAGAAGGCGGGGTTTTCCAATCTCACAATTTATTTCTCTCCCTGGGCATCTCCTCGGGTACTCGGTCTTCGTCGGGTCTCCATGGCGGTCTTATACAGCTCCTCCGCCGCCAGTCTTGCCTTAGCCACGGGAGGGATCTTGCCGTCCACAGGTTTCGGGAAGCAGTAATACAGACAGTTGCGGTCACCGATGCCGATTACGTCCCCGATGCAGTACCAGTAGAAGTCCGAATTCAGGGTATGGGAGGCGCGGGGCTTCTGCTCGTAGTGAAGCTGACCCTCACAGCCCTCCAGCACAAAGCCCTCGGAGGTGTGGGTCAGACGACCGTCCCCCACCATGTAGAGGCCCTTGTAGTCCCGCATCAGCCCGATCTGTACGGGGGTATCCAGGCGGTAGTCCCCCGCCTTGATCTCGGCCTTGACGCAGGCCCGCTCCCAATCGTACCAGTCGGGAATGTGAGGGTATTCACTCTCCCCGCTGTCCGCCTCCAGACGGCCCAGCTCGGTCAGCGTCCAGGACTTGCCGCAGGCGTGGCAGGTGAGCTTGATTCCCTTCCCTTCCATATCCCCCTCGGCCTTGCAGGCGGGGCACTTGTAGAGGATGCGGTGGAGCCCGTCGGCGCGGAAGGGCTCGTCGATCTTGATCTGATTCTCGTACTGCCAGGCGAAATTATCGAAGCTAAAGGCCTCCTTGACGGCGGCATCCAGCGCGTCGGCAGGGAGGTTCTCCACCTGCTCGCGGGTCAGAAGGGTGGTCACCTCGGCGGACACCTTGACCTTGCGGTTCTGCAGGCCGTTGTACAGGGGATCACGGGCAAAGGCTCCGCGGGTGGTGATCATGAGCACGGGGACGTTCAGCATCTTGAGGAGCCCTCCGAAGCCCGCGGGCATGGTGGTAGCCCGTCCGTCGAAGGTATAGCCCGCCTCGGGGTACATGAGCACCGAGGTCTTCTTTTCCTTGAGCATATACTTGATATCCCGGATGAGATTCAGGTCGGTAACGAACTTTTGGGTGGGAATACATCCCAGCAGCCGCATGAGCCAGCCCTTCCCCACCATGGCATCTGTGGTACAGACAATGCCGTAGCGCCTGGGATACAGGATACCCGAGGCCATTTTCAGATCGATGAAGCTGGAATGGTTCATGAGGATCAGGCAGGGCTCCCGAGGCTCGCTCTTTTTGTCGCGGGTATAGGTAAAATGGGTCGCCCACAGGTCGGGGATGGACGCGACGCGCATCACCGTACCCATGAGCCACAGGGGCTTGAGCGGTTTCTTGTGTTCGGGGCGCGGGAGGGTCATCACTTCATTGTAGGGGCGATGCAGGGTCTTGATCTTCACCTGGGTGTACCTCCTTGACGGTTCTGTAGTTCATATTCGGCTCATTATACCATGTCACCATAGGACTTGTCAAGGACTTCGTCAAAAATCGTCAAGGAATCCGCCCGAATACGGTGCCCAGCCACCTGATTGGCGAAGGAAAAGAAAAAAAATTCGGCAAAAGGTATTGACAAATCAAACCTTTTGCCGTATAATATAAGCGAGGGGCTACCGATACGGTTGCTTCCCTTCGAGTCAAGAAATAATCGCCTTAACTTGCAGGTTGCGGGCGGTTATTTCTTTTTTCTGTTTTGAAAGATAAGAATGATAAGCGTCAGAAGATCCAGGATCAACGAACAGAACATGAAAAACAAATCCCATGTCATATACATTTCTATCACCTCCCCTCTGTTTCCATCGGGAAAGGCCATCAATTCTGAAAAAGAACTTTCCCGTAAAAACGAGGAAAGCAACCGCTCCGTGTGACTGCCCAAAAGGACAGTCGGCTATCCTTTCGGACAGTCGGTAGCCAAATAGTATGATACCATAAATGCCGAATTTTGTCAATACCATTTTTGAAAATTTCGCCCCCGTGCGCCATATACGCACGGGGGCTCTTTCGGTCACTTGGACATCGCCATCATTCTTCCTTCTTCTTCCGCACCACGAAAGCGGCGGCAGCTGTCAGAACAGCCACAGAGCCAAAACCAACAACCGAAGCGCATCCGCCGTCAGCGATAGGCTCGTCGGTGGTCTCGGAGGCGGGAGCCTCGGTCACCACGGCCTCGGTAGCGGGCGCATCGGTGGCGGGCTCGGTAGGCTCCTCGGCGGCGGTTTCGGTGGGCACTTCGGTCTCCGAGGGAGGAGTATCGTAGCGCAGACGGTACAGCTTGCCCTCACCCACCAGGTAGGAATCATTCAGCTTGCCGTCCACAAATTCCACGGGAATATACTCACCGATATTGGGATCGAAATACTCCACCCACTTGACACCCGAGGCAGGGTCCACCGTGAAGGAGCCGTCCACTTCCCGTCGGTAATTCTTGTTGAAGATCATGATGTACTGATCCTCACCCTCCTTGGGCTCCATGACGCTGATGATGAAATCGTTGCGGTTGGCGGGCTGGAGGAAGAAGTCCTCGGGCAGCTTCTCCACACCGTCCACGTTTGCCTTGACGTGGTAGGCGTGGGCGGTATCCAGGTTCATGAGAATGGAAGACATACCTCTCACCTCCCAGTTGAGCTCCTTGAAGGCCTCGAACAATTCGGGATCGCGGATGGTTCCGTCACGGTAGATGATGCCGTCGTAGAAGCCCTCGCCCTCGGTGTCGGAGTCGCCGGGGCAGACCAGCGTGAACCAAGAAAATGCCTTGAAGCCGTAGGCCAAATACAGATAGACGTTCCAGCGAAGCTCATCGGCGGTGGGCATCCGCATACCGTTCCACGCCGTAGACTGGGTGCAGGCGTGGGTCTTGAGCTTGCCGTTCTCGTAGGCCACCGAGCGCAGAACCTCCGCGTCGGCATAGATGTTCGTATTCGTGCCGCCTTGCCCGAAGGAGTAAAAATCGTGGGACAGATACTCGATATTCTCGGCTCCCGCCGCCGCCACGAAGTTCTCCACGTACTCGCGGTAGGTACCGCCCAACCGCTCCTCACCCGCGTAGGAGGGGAGCAGGTTGACGTAGCAGAACCGATCGGGATCCGCCGCTTCATACAAGCGGAGACCCTCGCCCACAGCGGAGAGCTGATCGCCGCTGGGCTCGTCTATGATGTAGTAGCCAACGCAATGCTCTCTCCCGGCCGCGTAGTTCACACCGGTCTCGGTCAGATCGCCGTAATGACTGCCGAACATCAGATAGACCATATTGCGCTGACTGAACTGCGCTTCTATTTCATCCCAAAAGGCGGGATCGCGGAGATACCACCAGTTATCGTGCGGGTTCAGGTTGAAATTCACCCCCGCCGCCGCCATCTGATCCAGCTGGTAGTCATAGCTGTGGATATCGGTGGAATAGTGGGGTTCCCAAACACCAATCAGAAAATCATCCGCGGTCACGTCATCCGCCTTGATCTGCTCGCGGTAGGCGGCCTTTTTCTCCTCATAGGTCATGTCGGCGGAGGCCTCCTCCGCGTGGGAGGGCAGGGTGAGCAGGCCGCTGAAACAGGTCAGCGTAGCCAGCAGAGCGGCTATTTTTCGGGTCCATGCAGAATGCTTCATAGTCAAATTCTCCTTTCGCTCATGCGCGGTTTATTCTTTCTTCTTCCCTGCCACGAAAGCGGCGGCAGCTACCAAAACTGCCACAGAGCCAAAACCAACAACCGAAGCACATCCGCCGTCAGCGATAGGCTCGTCGGTGGTCTCGGAGGCGGGAGCCTCGGTCACCACGGCCTCGGTAGCGGGCGCATCGGTGGCGGGCTCGGTGGGCTCCTCGGCGGAGGTTTCGGTGGGAGCCTCGGTCTCCGAGGGAGGAGTATCGTAACGCAGACGGTACAGCTTACCCTCACCGGGGAGGTAGGAATCGTTCAGCATTCCGTCGTCGGTGAATTCCATAGGGATATACTCACCGATGTTGGGATCGAAATACTCCACCCACTTGACCCCCGAGGCGGGGTCCACCGTGAATTTACCCGCCAGGTTCCGCTTAATGTCCTTGTTCATGATCATGATATACTGATCCTCACCCTCCTTGGGCTCCATAACGCTGATGACGAAATCGTATCGGGTGGCGGGCTGGAGGAAGAAGTCCTCGGGGAGCTTCTCCACACCGTCGGTGTTGGTCCTGACGTGGTAGGCGTGGACGGTGTCCAGGTTCATGAGGATGGAGGACAGACCGCGGATTTCCCAGTTTAGCTCCTTGAAGGCCTCAAACAGCTCGGGATCGCGGATGGTGCCGTCCCGATAGATGATGCCGTCATAGAATCCCTCACCTTCGGTGTCGGAAGTACCGGGGCACGCCAGCGTGAACCAGGACAGTGCCTTAAAGCCGTAGGCCAGGTAGGCGTACACGTTCCAGCGCATCTCGTCGATATTGGGCATACGCATGCCGTTCCACGCCGTAGACTGAGGGAAAGCGTGTGTCTTGAGCTTCCCGTTCTCGTAGGCCACGGCGCGGATGACCTCCATATCGGCGAAAATATTCGTATTGGTGGTCTTCTCGGCGAAGGGGTAGAAGTCGTGGGACAGGTACTCAATATTCTCGGCTCCCGCCGCCGCCACGAAGTTCTCCACGTGCTCGCGGTAGGTACCGCCCAGGCGCTCCTCACCGGCGTAGGAGGGAAGCAGATTGACGTAGGGGAAGCGCTCGGAGTCTGCCGCGGCATAGGCGCGGATCGCCTCTCCCACGGGCAAGAGCTGATCCCCGGAAGGCTCGTCACCCAGATAGTAGCCGATGCAATGCTCCTTACCTGCGGCATACTGCACGGCTTCATTCATGATGTCTTGATCCCATTTGCCGAACATCATGTAGATCATGTTCCGCTTGCCGTACTCAGACTCCACGTAATCCCAGAATCCGGCGTGCAGAATGTTCCAGTTGTCCAGGGGATGGATGTTGAAATTGATGCCCAACTCCGCCATCTGATCCATCTGATACTCGTAGCTGTGGATTTCCATGGAATATACGGGGGTCCAACATCCAATCAGAAAATCATCGGTGGTCACGTCATCGGCCTTCAATTGCTCGCGGTAGGCGGCCTTTTTCTCCTCGTAGGTAAGGTCCTGCCCATTCTCGGCGGCTGCCGTGACCGAAAGGCCCCCCAGAGAGCCCAGCGTCATGCATCCCGCCAGCAGGAGAGCCAGCCAGTTTCTTTTTTTCATTTTCTTCATATTGCATCATCATCCTTTCCGTACCCCGCCGCATAGACACGGGGTACAAACAAGTATATAGTACCATATATTTATGAATTTCCCAACAACTCTTTATGAACAAAAATATTTTTTGGAAAATACCACCAACGTCTTGACAGAAAGCGGGTTTTTGTGCTATCATGAAGGCAACCCATTCAGACCATTTCCGAAAGGAGCATATATCCATGAAACTGAAAGCGACGCAGATCCCCCACTCCACCCCCATCAGCCAAAAGCTGGCCTCCAACTTCATCGAGCTGGGCTACGGCCTCCAGGTCGAGAGCATGGCCGCCGAAATGATCTTCAACCGCAGCTTTGAGCCCTTCTATCCCTACCGCGACATCAATAAGCATTGGTTCGACCTCCACTTCGACGAGAAGAACTGGGGCGCGGGCTTCGAGACCGACTGGCGGGTGTTCGACTGGTACCACTCCTCCTACGAGCATAACGCCTGGTTTGCCTTCCCCGGTACGGCGGGGTATCAGCTCATCGAGGATGATTCCACCTTTGTCATCGAACAGTCCCCCACCGCCGACGTACGCATCGGCTACGTCACCGATGCCTGCCACGGCGACCACGCCATGAAGGTCGAAAACAACAGCGACGATCTCGGCGGCCTGGCCCAGGAGGGTAAATACTGCTTTACGGGTGTCACCTACCACTTCAAGGGCAAGATCAAGTCCATCGAGGGTAGCGTCGCGGTGACTCTGGCCCTCTACCGCGAGGGTACCGCCTCCGATCCCGTGGTGACCTGTGAGTTGGGTGAGGTCGGGGCTGCTTTCACCCCCGTGACCGCTACCCTGGCGGTTCCCGCCGAGGGACGCTACACCCTGGCCCTGCTTCTGCCTCCCCACACCTCCGTCATCTGCGATGACTTCTCCTTGATCCCCTCGGACGCGGTCCGCGGCTTCAAGAAGAACGCCGTAGAAGCAGGTCAGTACGTCTCCCCCAAGGTCATCCGCTGGCCCGGCGGTTGCTTCGCCTCCTTCTACAACTGGCGTGACGGCGTGGGTCCCAACCGTCCCCCCATGTACTCCTACTTCTGGGGCGGTTACCAGTACAACGACATCGGCACCGACGAGTTGGCCTCCTACGCCGAGGCGGTGGGCGGCGAGTCCATGATCTGCGTCAATATGTTCCATCCCTTGAAGCGGTTCTACGACCACGCCTCCGAGGAGGCCAAGGCCGGGGATCCCAATGATCCCCATCTGAAAGGCGGCTGGCACCACGGCCGTGACCTGCCCCATTTCGCTGATCTCGAGCAGGGTGCCCGTGAGGCCGCCGCCTGGGTGGAATACTGCAACGGCGACGAGACCACCGAGGGCGGCCGCGCCCGTATCGCCAACGGTCGGGTCAAGCCCTACAACGTCCAATACTGGGAAATGGACAACGAGATCCACCGCTGGTTCCACGGCACCGAGTATGCCGAGGCCTGCGTGCTGTACTCCCGCACCATGAAGGCCGTCGATCCGACCATCAAGATCGGTATGATCTCCTACTGCCACAGCGGGGCCGAGCTGGAGCGCATGGTGGAGATCGCGGGTATGGACATCGACTTTTTTGCCGACCGCGGCTTTGACGAGCGGGACCTGCAATACAAGCTGGGCATCATCGACCGCTTCAATAAGGCTCACGGCACAAATATCCGCTTCTGCAACACCGAGTGGCTCCCCCTCAACGGAGCCGACGTGTACAACATGGTTCCCCGCTCGGAGTTGAAGCACAACAAGTGCTTCATGTTCTCCAAGTGGTCCTACGCCCTGGATGCCGCCGCCACCCTCATGATGTGGCAGCGATACGGCCAGAGCATCGACTTCATCAACTTCAACAACTGGGCCAACACCCACGCCCAGTCGGTCATCGAGACCCCCAAGGAGGGGGCCTTCGTGGCGGCCTCGGGCATGATGCTCCACCGCTTCGCCCACACCGAGGCCTATCAGACCCTGCAGATCGAGGACTACCACCC
>CAYRTP010000071.1:0-11561 GCA_964427175.1 uncultured Clostridium sp.
ACAGGTTGGAGCGGGTCCAGTCGAAGATGGGCATGAAGTTGTAGCAGATGACCTTCACGCCAAACTTGGAGAGGTTGCGGATGGTGGTCTTGTAGTTTTCGATGTAGCCGTCGCGGGAGGGAAGGCCGATCTTGATGTCATCGTGGACGTTGACCGACTCCACCACATCCATGTTGAAGCCGTACTCGTCCAGCTGACGCTTGACCTCAGCAATCTCCTGCTCCTCCCAGATCTCACCGGGCATTTTGTGGTGGAGCGCCCACACGATCCCCTCAACGCCGGGGATCTGCTTGATATCGGAAAGCTTGATACGGTCGTTACCCTCGCCGTACCAGCGGAACGTCATTTTCATATTCTATATCCCTTCTTTGTGGATTGAATTACAGGGGCGTATGACAGTTTTGGAAAACCTCCAGCGGAATACCGCCCTTTTCGCGGGACTCGTCGGCCTTGTAGACGCACAGGTGTCCCGTCAGGGAGTCGAAGATGGAGGTGCAGGCGGGGCTGGTGGGTTTACCGCGGACGAAGTTCAGAAAATCCAGAACCATGAGATCGTCGCCGCCGCCGTGGCCGTCGGAAACCACCTCGCGCTTCAGATCCACCAGCTCCTGGTCGCATCCTCCGCTGAAGCCCTCGCGGGCGGGATTGATGCGGCGGTATGTATAGAAGCCCTTTTCAAAGGAGCCGAAGATCTCTCCCAGGGTACCGATGATGCTGATGGTGCGGCGGTCCTGAGCGGAGCCGCCCACCATGTTCATGGTGCCCGTGGCTCCCGAGGCGAACTCCACCATAACCGATTGGCGGTCCACCACGTTGTTGTCCGACTTGTAGACGCACCGCGCGTAGGGGGAATCGCTCCTCATCAAGGCAATGCGGTCCTCGTCGGTGGGGTTCTCCAAATGCTCCAGAGCGTCCCACACGTAGCATCCCCAGCGTTCGGGGTGGTCGATGTACAGCCGTTTGGCAGAATACTCGCAGGTATCCACGTGGGGGCAGTCCACCATGCAGACGGTCCCCGTGCCCTCGGGCGCGTTCTCGGGGCGGAACAGGTGCCGACCGCCGAAGGAGGCGACCCGCGTGGGCTTGGTCTCGTCCAAAAGCCACATCATCAGATCCATATCGTGGCAGGACTTGGCCAACAGCATGGTAGAGTGACTGCGCTCGGAATTGCCCCACTTGCCCCGCACGTAGCCGATGGACATATGGTGGTAGCTGACGTGCTCGGCCATCTGGATGTTGATGATCTCGCCCAGGTCTCCCCGCATGATGCGCTCCTTAATACTGAAGTAGAAGGGCGCGTAGCGCAGAACGTGGCAGATCATGACCTTGGAGCCGTTGCGTCGGGCGCATTCGGCCAGGGTCAGCGCCTCCTCCTCGTTCAGAGCGAAGGGCTTTTCCAGCAGCATATCGTAGCCCGCATCCAAAAGGGGCAGGCTTGTCTTCACGTGGAGCTGGTCCAGGGTACCG
Source organism: uncultured Clostridium sp. (assembly GCA_964427175.1). Classification (GTDB taxonomy): domain Bacteria; phylum Bacillota; class Clostridia; order Oscillospirales; family CAG-272; genus CAMEON01. The sequence continues at coordinate 1,468 of CAYRTP010000071.1, forward strand.
TTGATGATGACGTCGGCCAGCTTTCCGCGGGCGGCCAGCTCGTCTGCGTCGTGAAAGCACATATCCTCCGAGAATCCGTACCGTTCCATGGTCATTTGTCTGCGAACGGGATTGGGATCGGCCACACCCACGATCTTGAGCAGCTCGGGATGGCTGAAGGTGATATCGGCGTATCCGTGGGAGCGGTGGCCGGCTCCCACGATGATGGCGGTAATAGGTGTTGATGGCATGATGTTGTCTCCCTTTATGATATTCGGGGGAAAATGATGGTCAGAAGGTCAGATCCCCAGAAACTCCTTTACGTTCCCGTAGCAAACGTCATACATGAGTTTTTTGGCGTGGTCCATGGCGTACTCGCCCGCATCCACCCACTCGCCCACCACGTCGGCCAGGATGCGGCGGAAGAAGTCAAAGCGGGCGTAGCTGGCGAAGGAACGGCTGTCGGTGAGCATACCCAGGCTGACACCCAGGGCGGTGTACTCGGCGGCCAGCTTGATCTGACGGCGGATGCCCTCCACCGTGTCGTTGAACCACCAGGCCGCACCAATGCGGACATTGGGGAAAGCACCCGACAGGGTACAAAGAGCGGGCACGCAGGCGGGATTCAGGGTGTAGAGCACAGTCTTGGGGAGCTTACCCTGACGGTTCAGGGCGTCCAGGAACACCACCAGCGCATCGGTATCGACACTTCCGCGCATGATGTCGAAGCCCGCGTCGCGGCCCACACGGCCGAACATGGCGGTGTTGACGTTGCGGTAGGTGGCAAAGTGGAGTTGCATGACCATGCCCCGCTCGGCGTAAAGACCGGCCAGGAAGTGCAAGAGGTGGGAGGTCACGCGGAATTTGTGTCCTGGGTACATTTCTCCTCGTTTAGCGTATAGTTCCCGCGCCGTATCTTCACCGCAGTCCGGTATGGGAAGCCAATCCATACCATGGTCGCTGATGCGGCAACCGTGGGCAACGAAATAGTCCAATCTGGCGGTCAAGGCAGCTTTGAGTCCGTCGAGGGTACTTGTGTCTATTCCGGACACCGCGGCAAGCTCCGCAATAGCCCCCTCGTCCAGCCCAATGATACGGTCGGGGCGGAAGGTGGGGGACACCAGGGTATCGCCGTAACGGCCGTGAGCCGCCAGGGTGGACACGGGATCGTCGGTGGTGGCGACGTACTCTACCTTGAACTGCTTGAGCAGGTCGCTGACCTTCACCGAGGCCAGCTTCTGATTGGCGGCGGTACGGATCTCCTCCGCGGTGTCGGGCCCCAGGGGCTTGTGGATGTCAAAGATGAGAGCCAGCTCCATCTGGGTCCAGTAGTACAGGGGATTGCCCGCCAGGCGGGGGAAGATTTCGGCGTACTTGGCGTACTTGTCCGCAAAGGAGGCGGAGCCCGTGACGAACTCCTCGTCAACCCCGCACATCCGCATGGCGCGCCACTTGTAGTGGTCGCCGCCCAGCCACAGCTCGCCCAGATCGTCGAAACCGCGATCCGCCTGGATCTCCTTTTCGTTCAGGTGGCAATGATAATCAATGATGGGAAGATCCTTGACCTCCGCGTAGAGAGCCTTGGCGGCCTCCGAGCGGAGCAGAACCTCCGAACCGAAAAATTCTTTCATAGTAAAGATTCTCCTTTGGCCGATGCAAGTGATGGATGCTTTTCAGCCGCATTGCATCAGTTTGTCAAAAAAACGGGAATGGGAGGGGGGAGAGTTCACTTTCTGCAATCAACCCCTCCTCCAACATCCACATTATAGCATAATTGGGATAAAAAGTAAAGGGATTTTGGATTTTTCTTTCATAAATATACGGCATGAAACATCCCGCGCGGGTCCTTATCTCTCCACGAATGGGGTGCGGCGGAGCATGGCTCCCGCCGTCTGCGGGGTGGGGAAGCAGAGGGTGAACAGGCTGTCTGCCAGCTCTCCCAGATCCCGCTGACGGCACGCGGGCGCGTCGGCGGGCTTGGTCACCACGGCAAAACCGTCGAAGGCATCCCGATTGGCCTTCTGCCAGGTCTTGAGATAGGCGCATCCCCGCCGATTGGCGGCCAGCAGCGTGGTGTAGGCGGGCATGGTACGGAGGTCTGCCTCCGTGACCCCCACAGCTCCGAACAGGAGTGCCCGACGCAGGCGGGCATCGGTGTACTGCTTGGTGCGGAGTGCCTCCCAAAAGCCCTCTGCCGTGGCGGTATCCCTTGCCTGACGGCAAACGTGACCCGCCAGCCCGCCGCCCCACTCGGCAAAGCCCTCCATGCCTGCGGGCTCCTTGAGGCGGTACAGGGCGTGGTAAAAGCCCATAAGCCGACCACCCTCCAGGGGAGCTTCTCCTCTGCGGACAGCCTCCATCAGAATATCCAGGGACCCTGCGGGCATGGTCCCCTCCAGCATGGCCTCCAGGGCGATGGGATCGCAGGCCGCTTCGCGGAGCAGGACCCGAATGGCGGTGGCCGAGGGGTACTGTCCCTCGGTCAGCAGGTCCTCCCGATAGCCCGACCCCACACGGGTCACCACCGACGCGGCGGGAGCCTCTACCCCCTCGGCGGCAACCGCCTTCAAGGCCCGCAGGTAGGCAATGCCCAGGAGATCGTTGGAGGAGGGGAAGCCCTCGGGCAGAGGGGTTCCTCCCGAGTCGGCCACCTGCCGCAGAGCCTCGGCGTAGGCCGCCGTGGTCCCCTTGCCCTGACGGCACAGGGTAGCGTAGATGTGTCCGAATTCGGGTTGGGAGACCGCCTCGGCGGCGCGGGACAGGTGGGAAGGATCCCCGCACTCACTGCCGAAGGTCAGGGAATCCATCCCCAACCGCGCCAGTACCCGTACCCCCGCCTCGGCAAAATGCTCGGCGCTCCCCGCCGACCAGGGGAAGGGAAGCTCCAGGACCAGGTCTGCCCCTCCTGCGATGGCGGTCTTTGCCCGCAGGTATGGGTCGGCCGCCGCCGCCTCGCCCCGCTGGACGAACCGTCCGCTCATGAGGCAGACCACCAGGCCCTCGGTCCCCGCCTCCTCCCGCATACGGGACAACAGGTAGGCGTGGCCCCCGTGGAACGGATTGAATTCACAGATCACCCCCGTCGCGCGCATAAATCTCTCCTTTCGACGTAAAACTACATCAAGTATAGCACACCTCCCGCCCCCTGTCAAGGCGTGACGGCGATTTTCATAAATCTGAACCCCCAAACTCCGAATAATTTGCAAAACAAATCACAACAAAATTTTCAAAAACTATTGACAAGTTGAAAAAAATCGGGTATAATAAACAATGTCGTGTTTTGCGCCTACATACAGGGAAGGAGAATTGGCATGAATATTGATCTGAAACCCATGCTTCGCGGTGAGATCACCCGAATGCCCATTGATTTTCCCATTGAGCCCGAGGCTCCCTACGGTGTCAGTTTTGACGGCGATGTCCGCGTGGTGGGTGAGATCACCAACCAGGGCGGCTATATGCGCCTCATCGCCATCGCCGAGATCCCCTACAGCGGGACCTGCGCCCGTTGCCTGTCGGAGGTAAACGACGTGTTCACCATGCCCTTTGAGCGGACGGTGGTCACCGAAGGTACCCTGACCGAGGAGCAGGAGGAGGACAACGTGGATGAGTACGTCATCCTGCAGAACGGTATGCTGGATATCGACGATTCGGTGCGGGAAGCACTGATCCTCGCGTTCCCCATGCGCCTGCTCTGCGACGAGGATTGTCCCGGCCTGTGCCCCAAGTGCGGTAAGTCCTTGAAGGAAGGCAAGTGCGGCTGTCCCGAAAAGGAGATCGACCCCCGTTGGGCGGTCTTGGCTTCCCTCAAGTTCGACGAGGACCGTGATGAAGAGGAAGGCAACTAACACGATACAAATTCAGAATGTATGCCCGTAAGGGTATTCAGATAAGAGCAATGCCCAGGAGGAGGTGTCAATATGGCAGTACCAAAGCGTAAAGTTTCCAAGGCTCGCAGAGATACCAGAAGATCGAACAACACTAAGCTGGAGGCCTGCGGTCTCGTTAAGTGCTCCAACCCCGAGTGCAACGAGATGATCAAGCCCCACCGCGTGTGCAAGGTTTGCGGCTTCTACGACGGCAAGAAGGTTCTTGACGTTAAGTGATTTCGGTTTCGAATCGAATTCAACCTGCAACAAAAAAAGGATCCAGAGCACCCTTTCGGGCGCGTGGGTCCTTTTTTGTTTTCAATGGATGGGCTTCACAAAGGAGACCCCGCACTGGCGGGGTCTGAAAATTGTTATCGGATGGCTTTCTCCGCCTTTCCCGCCATGGAAAGCGAGCTGTCAAAGAAGATGACACGCCCGAGAATGTTCATGATTCTACCTCCCAAGCGGTTAATTGACGATGGTGATGACGGATTCGTTCTCCCCCGAAATGGAGGGTATCAACTGGTAGATCTTTTCAATTTTGGTATTCCGACGGTAGCAGTTTTCAAAGATCACATTGTGGATGGCTCCACCCACGGTGGAGCGATTGTTGATGCGAACCTTGGAGGAATCCTTGAAAACCACGTTGCGGAATACAATGTTGTCAAACTGTGCTTTCGCTTGCTCGCCAACCGTGACCAGCACGGCGTATTTGTCGGCCTTGAAAACCTCGATGTTCTCAAAGGTGATGTTGGAGAGCTTTCCGTCGTATTCGGAGAAGACGACCAGCGCACCGAGGTCTTCCATCCACGTGGCCGAAGCAAAGCCGATGGAGCAATTCTTGAAGGTGATGTTGTCCATATCCCGTTTGGCCTCGTTGATGATACCGATGCCGCGCGCCTTATCGGGCCAACCGTTGCAGTTGTCAAACACAATGTTTTCAATCGGAATCGTGCAATGGCCGTAGCGGGATTTGATCTCGAAAAGGTCGTCTCCAGAGCGGGCGAAGCAATCCTTGACGAGAGCATTACGGCTATCCTCGATGCAGATGCCATCGCTGTTCTGGCGGTAGGCAAACAGCATCATTTCGCTGACGGTGATTTCCTCACATCGAGAGAAATAGACCGCCCAATCGGGGCAGTTGTTGGAGGCCAAACCATCCACCGTGATATTCTTGGATTCATTGAATTGGATGAGTCCGCGGGCATGCCAGCTGAGACGGGACATATCCACCATGCCGTGACCGCTGATACGGACGTTTTCAACGCGGTCTCCATGGAACAAGGTATCCCAGCAACGATTTCCTGCCCAGTTGGGATCGGAGGTGGGCGGCTCCACGCCGAGATCTTCGGGAATAGTCGCGTAAATATACGCGCCCCGCTCCACATATACCTCCGTGTTGCTCAGAAAATTGATGTTGTACATCAGCTCGTGCTCGCCGGCCTCAAAGTACAGAACCTGCTTTTCTTTGGTAAAGGTAATTTTTTCGTTATGTACGCCGGGGGCGATCTTGATCACCTCATAGCCCTCAGGGGCAACGTACTCCTTGTCGGATCGAACAAAAATGGTGAGTGCCTTGGTTTTGTCTTTGTTCAGCACAAGGGTGTAGTTGCCGCACTTATCGATGGTCGCGGTTACGGTTTTGCCGTCCACGGTGGGCGTCACCCCGTAATGCTCGGGCAGAATGGTAGCCCTACGAAAATCGGTTTCCACCTGCACGGTAATCTCAAGTGGAAATGCCTCGTCCGCTACGTCGATCAGGGCGTAGGAATGGGCACCGTAGGTGGTGCGAACCGCGTAGCAATCCACGGGAACGCCGCCCGCCTTCATGGTAAAATAAGGGGAGACTACTGTGCCGATTTCCTTTTGGGAGTTATCGTGTTCACCGTTTGCATAGTCTACCTCCGCTATGAATTTTTCTATATCCTCGGCGGGTTTTATATGGTCGAAGGAAATGGGGGTAATGGAAGGACGTGTCACATTTTCTCCTCCTTGTTCGGATTCTGCGGTTGATCCGATTGTATCGGACGGATCGCTGCGTCCCGTGCAGGACACGAAAGTGGACACAAGCAGAATGCCTAAAATACTGGCGGCCATACCGGTGGCCAATTTCTTGATGTGTTTCATGGCGTTGTTTCTCCTTTGTTTTTGGTATGTTTTTTGTGATACCATATCATCTTTTTATTTTACCATGAAATTATGTATATATATATAGTTTGTGAATTGATTGTGAATTTTTTGATAGCGTTTTTTTGACTCGTGGACTGGTATGGATTTTCATAAGAGGGCAAAATGTGGGACGGAATGTAAAGGTATTGTCAGGAAACCTCGTGTTAACCTACGGTAAAAAAAGATAGCAACAATACAGAACGGGCAGGATGGGGAGCATAGTCCCTTCCTGCCCGAATTTTACTTTAGGAGTACATCCCGTTCGCCTGCATATACTTGTAGATCATCTCCCCATGTCCCTGCTCCTCGGTCTGGATGTGGTTGAGGACCTTACGCAGATCGGTCTGCCCGAACTCGAACACGCAGGTGTTGTACAGCCCCGAGGCGTGCTTTTCGGTGGTGAGCAGATCGGTGCAGAGGTAGCAGTCCTGCTTCTTCTCGGGGGTTTCGGCCTGGGAGTGGTAGGCGGCGAAGGTGGGAATGGTGGAGGACTTGGAGCCGCCCGCGGGGGGATTGCTCCCGTTCTCCATCTGGGTCAGGGTGTTCAGATGCTCCTGCTCCACCCCCGCGATCTGATTGAATAACTGCTTGAGCTGGGGATCGTGAGCGCATTCCGCGTGCTTTCTGTACTTGTCGACGCAAAGCTGCTCCTGCCCCTTGAGGTCTTTAATGAGCGTGAGCTCCTTCTGTGTGAGTACCATAATTTCCTCCAATATGCATATTCCCTTGCGGGTGGAGAGAGTATGGTCACAGAGCGGTGACGTTATGCAGAAAAATTTGGAGTCTTGAACCTTTTTTTCAAAAAAGGTTCAAGACGCCGGAGGCACGCTCGCCTGTTATATTTTGCTTGCGAATCGTATCAATAAATTGCAGTCACGTCACCCTTCAAGGCATCCAGCACCTTGCGGCGCAACACGAAGAAGTAGTGCCGCCGCACGATATACAGCCCCTCCGCCTCCTTGCGGGCGATGAAGAAGCCGCCGCGCCCGCCCGCGCCGCAGCAGGAGCAGAGATAGGGGCTGACGATGATCACGGCCACGTTATCCTCACCCGCCATGGCGCGGGCGTTGCGGATGAAGAAGGAGCCGGGGTTCAGCGCGGGACCTCGGGGCGGGACCAGGACGCGGATGCGTCGGTCGGCCAGCTCCCGGCTGAGGATGTGGTTCATGCGCCGCGACCGCAGGTAGATCAGCAGTGCCAGCAGGATCACCAGCGATATGCCTAAAAACATAAAGAGCAGGACGGTGGTGGAGATGACGGCGACCGTTATAACGGCGGCCAGCGCAAGTACGATGGTGGATACGGTCTGTACCGACTTTACCCGACGGAAATACTTGGAAAAGCTCTTGATGAGCTGGACGGGAAGGGATTCGCGGACACTTTCCAGCAGGTAGCGGAGGTAGGTGCTCTTGCGGTAGCGGGAAGCCCTGCGGGCGGAGGTGTCCAGGAGCCGTTCCTCCTTGTGGGTGCCGCCTGCTTTTTGCTTCAGCGTGCGCAGAGGCCGGTCGGTGGTGGCGAGGGCGTTCTCCTTCTGCTCCTTCTTGAGGGAAGCCAGCTCCCGCTCCAGCTCGGCGGTGCGTCTGCGCTCGGTGGTCAGTTCTTGCCTGAGACGGGCGATCTCCCGATCCTTGTGCCGCTTCGGAATGCCCGAATGGGATTTTTGCTTTTGGGTACTCAAAATTATGAACCTTTCTTCGATTGCTTATTTTCGGATATCTTTCGGTGCCGACCGCTTCTCCTCCTCGGGGGTGATGCCGAAGCGTTTCTTGTACTGGCGGTAAAAGGAGGAATAATCCGTGTATCCCACCGCCTTGGCCGCCGGGACGGCAGGGGTCCCCCGACGGATGGCCTTGCGGGCCTCGGTCAGCCGTTTGAGAATGACGTAATCCCAAATGGACACCCCTGTGGACCGTCGGAAGGTGCGGTTGAGGTAGGAGCGGGAAAAGCCGAAACGGGCCTCCAGGGCCTCCATGCTCTCTACCTCGGCGGGAGCGCGGTTAATGTAGTCAATGATCTGCCCCACCAGGGGAACCGTGGAGGATTCGTCGCCCGACTGACTCCCCACCAGGGCGGCGCGGGAGAGCTCGTGGAGGATGGCGGGCAGGTAGGCCAGGATGCGGGGGCGGTCCGCCTCGGGGGGCAGGGAACCGTCGGTGATGCGGCGGAGCATATCGATCACGCGGGACAGCTCATCGGAGGGGAGGAGCATATTCCGCTGTCCCAGGGGACGGGCGCGGAAGGGGGCCAGCAGGACCTCCCGCTGGGCGGGATCCACCAGGTGGGGAGCGAAATGCAGAGCCATCCGCTCGTAGGGGCGGTCGGGACTGATGTGGAGCTTGTGGGTCTCTCCGTCCCGCATGACCAGAATGCACCCGGGGGTCAAGGGGTAGTCGTGACCTTCCACAGTGTAGTAGCCCTGTCCCGCCAAAAAGCAGTAGATCTCGTAGCGATTGTGGGCGTGGAGAGGGAACATCCCCTCGTCGGGGGATTCGGTCAGGGTGTGGTGAAGCTCTATGTCCGCATCCTTATATTGCATAAACGGGCCTCTCTTTCCAGGAAAATTCAGAATAGACACAGTATAGCACATTCCGTTCGGAATTACAATGGTTTCGGCAAAAATAATTCCCATCCGATCCTGCATCCGTTTGGGGAGACGGGGCAGATCTCTGAAAACCACCCCGTCATTTTTACTAAAAAACTGCGGTTCGCCTCGGGGATTCCCACCAAAACGCAGAAATTCTCCAAACATCTTCCCTCGATTGAAAAAATATGCAAAAATGGCTTGACAAATTTGGCGATTGAATGTATAATATGAGGTATCTTTTGAAGAACTATGCATATTCATGCATAAAAGGTGAATAAATGAAGAAAATATACATTGACGGTCAGGCAGGCACCACGGGCCTGCGTATCCGCGAGCGGCTGGCCGAGCGCAACGACGTAACCCTCCTCATTCTCCCCGAGGACAAGCGTAAGGACCCCGAAGCACGGCGGGAAATGCTCAACACCGCTGACATTGTTTTCCTGTGTCTGCCCGATGCCGCCTCCATTGAGGCGGTCTCCATGATCGAAAATCACGCGGTCCGCGTGCTGGATACCTCCACCGCCCACCGCACCAACCCTGCTTGGGCTTACGGCTTCCCCGAGCTGGATCCTGCCTTCCGTGAGAAGATCGCGGGCTCCAACCGCATCGCGGTTCCCGGTTGCCACGCCAGCGGCTTCATCGCCTTGGTGCGCCCCCTGGTACAGAGCGGACTCCTCTCCCCCGATGCCCATCTGACAGCCACCTCCCTCACGGGCTACAGCGGCGGCGGCAAAAACATGATTGCGGACTACGAAAACCCTGAGCGGAACAGCCTTTTGGACGCTCCCCGCCAGTACGCCCTGGGTCAGACCCACAAGCACCTCCCCGAGATGAAGACCTTTACGGGCCTCAACAATCCTCCCGTATTCCTCCCCATCGTGGGTGACTTTTACTCGGGTATGGAGGTCACGGTGCCCCTCTTCGGTGCCGACGTGCAGGGCGCGACTCCCGCGGAGATCCTGGAGCTCTACCACAAGACCTATGACGGCTCCCCTCTGGTCCGCGTGGCCAACGCCGACGAGTCGGGCTTCCTCTCCGCCGCTTCCATGTCGGGGAAGGACAGCATGGAGCTGAGCGTTTACGGAAATCCCGACCGCATGATCCTGGTTGCCCGCTACGATAACCTGGGTAAGGGTGCCAGCGGTGCCGCTGTGGAGTGCCTGAACATCCTGCTGGACACCGACCCCACGTCCAATCTCGTTGTATAAATATTCCTTCACATAATATAGGAGATCATCATGACTACCATTACCCGTATCCCCGGCGGCGTGTGCGCTGCCCAGGGCTTTACTGCCAATGGCATCCACTGCGGTATCCGCAAGAATAAGACCAAGCACGACCTGTCGGTCATCTACTCCGACTCCAAGGCCGCCACCGCCTGCGTCTATACCACCAACCGCGTCAAGGGCGCACCCCTGACCGTCACCAAGAACCACATCGCTGACGGCTACGCCCAGGCCGTCATCTGCAACAGCGGCAACGCCAATACCTGCAAC
>CAYRTP010000072.1:0-11326 GCA_964427175.1 uncultured Clostridium sp.
GTATTCCCATGCTTTTTCTTGAGCTTCTGCAGTTCCTCCATGAAGGAATCCACGTCGGTGAACTCGTGGTAGACCGAGGCGAATCGGACGTAGGAGATCTCGTCGATGTCGCGGAGCTTGGCCAGCACACGGTCGCCCAGCTCCACCGAAGGAACCTCCAGGTGGAGGGTGTTCTGCAGGTCGGACTCGATCTCGTTTACGATGGCCTCGGCATCCACCGTGCGCTTACGGGTGGCCTTGAGAATACCGTTGATCAGCTTGACGCGGTCGAAGGGCTCCTTGGAGCCGTCCTTTTTGATGACGATGATCTGGGAGGTCTCGATCATCTCAAAGGTGGTGAATCGTTTGGAGCATCCAAGACATTCACGGCGGCGGCGGATGCTGTTGCCCTCCTCGATGGGGCGGGAATCAAACACCTTGAGGTCGGGACATCCGCAGGCGGGACATTTCATATTCGCTCCTTTCAAAAGGGGGGAAAACGGAATTCTTTCCGATATTATACCATATTTTTCGGAATTTGTAAAGACTTATTCGATAAAAATTCAAAAAGGCGGTAAACAAGGAGTACGAAACTGCCGTTTCGAAAAAAACAGTAAAAAATTTTCATTTTTTTCAGAAAACCGCGAGGTTTTTTCAAAATTTTTCAGTTTTTTTTTGAAAAATTGAAAAAATGTGGAAAACTTGTGGAAAACTTTTTGATTCCTCTCTGTACTTTTCCACAAGGGAAAGTCCTTGTCGGAAAAGGAAAATCCTCTTTGTTCGGTAGCACCGTCGGTAGAATTTCGGTAGACCTTCGGTGGTACCCTATCTAATCTAAACTAAACTAATCGTATCTTATCGTATCTTATCGTATCCCAACAAAACCAAACACAACACAACGTAACGTATCTTACGCCCCTTGCACCGAAGGGGCGGGACGCGGTGTTGTGTTGTGTCGGTCTCGCGGCGTTGGAGCGCGCGGAGGGGGAGCCTTCAATGCTCACTTCACCCCTGCGTCATCCTTGGCGCGTTGGATGGCCTCGAACAGGGAGTAGCCGCTGTCGGAGGGAGCGTCACAGCTATAGTGCCAGGACATGACACCGCCGATGCCCTGCTCGATGCACCAGGCGGTCTTTTCATACACCATGTCGGGTGTGTTGAGGGAATACGACAGTCCCGAATGCTCCGAATAGAATATGCCATTCTCATCCAGCTTGTCATAGAGACCGCCGTAAAGCGACCAGGTCATCTGCCCGTTGGTGGCGTGGCCGTAGAAGGGGATGCCCAGGTCGATCTGCTTGGGGTCGTAGCCCAGGTCCAACAGGGACTGAACGAAGTCCTTGGCGTGCTCCATCGTGGCGTGGTAGCCCTGATCGTCAAACACGTCGTAGCACATGAGCTCCACCATATCGATAACCGCGAGGGCCTTGGCCGAGAACCAGGCGTAGGTGGGATGCACCGCGTTTCCGATCACATAGTCATCCCCCAGGGTTGCATCCAGCGAGATCAAAAAATCCCCCATCCACTTCCTGTGGCTGTCCAGAATCGGGTACTCCCAGTCAAAGAACACGCCGTCCAGGCCGTAGGTCTCCAGCAGATTCTTGATGTTCCCTTCCAGCTTGCCGCTCTTGAAGGCCTTTTGGTGCTGGCGGGCGATGTCGGTCCGCCACGCGCTTTCGTCCGCGTATTCCTCAATGGGCTTCTCGGCCCCGGGACCAAACAGGTTCACGTGGATGCGGATGGGAAGCCCCTCGCAGGCCTTCTTGATGTTCTCCACATACAGCCCGAAATTGGGGTCGATCAGCACACCGCCTTGGTTATCAAAAGTCGGCATGCCGTCCCCGATCATGATGAGGTCGGTGACCCGCGCCAGGTGGTCGGTGTCGAAGGTGGACAGATCGGTGATCCCGCCCACCACGTAGGCGGTCACGCGGAAGTCGGGGTCATAGGGGGGTGTCTCCACCACGGGCTCAGTCTCGGGAGCGGCGGTGGTGGCGGGCTCGGTCTGCTCAACGGTAGCGGGAGTATCCGCCTCGGTCTCGGCAGGCTCCGAGGGGGTGGTGCAAGCCCCCAGGGGCAGGAGCAAGGCGGCCGACAGGGCCAGGGTCAGGAGCTTTTTGAGTTGGTGTTTCATGGGGTCCTCCAATTTTGGTTTTTCTTCGGGAAACGTCCTCGGCGGTGTAGGGGCGAGCATCGCTCGTCCGCAACCACGCAGTTTTTCGAACACGCGGACTGCCGATGGCCGCCCCTACATACCGAACACATCCATTATAGCACACTTCCCCCCGAAAGTCAAGCGTCCCGCCATTTTTCCCCGCCTCACGAAAAACGTATTGACAAACCGCGAAATTTCTGTTATACTATATCGTGCGAAGATATGTTTTACAGAAGGGAGACCGCCATGGCCAACACGCATACAGAGAATCCGACCGCCGTCGTGGGCAACCGCGAGCTCATGGAACGGCTGGACCGTGATATTCGGGCGGGTCAGCTCTCCCACGCCTATATTCTGGACGGCCGCGAGGGGAGCGGCCGCCATACCATCGCTCGGCACATCTGCGCCGCCATCGCCTGCGAGAACCGCCCGGGACAGATCCTCACCCCCGCCGAGGACGCGGATCAGATGGGCTTCTTCGATTTCGACGAGCCAGCCGCCCCCCGTGTTATCCCCGACGACGCGCCCCTTCCCTGCGGGGATTGCCCCGCCTGCCGCAAGGTCTACGAGGACAAGTGCCCCGACATCCGCCTCATCGGGCGGGACGGCAAGGCCTCCATCGGCGTGGACGCGGTACGCTTCCTCCGCCAGGACGTGCTCATCCCCCCCAATGACCTGGACACCAAGATCTACATCATCGAGGATGCCCACACCATGACCGTACAGGCCCAGAACGCCCTCCTCTTGACCCTGGAGGAGCCCCCGCCCTACGTCCTGTTCCTCCTGCTCTGCGACGACGCGGATGCCCTCCTGGAGACCATACGGAGCCGCGCGCCCATCCTCCGCACCCGTCCCGTCCCCGACGGGGAGATCCGCGCCTTCCTGAAGGCACGGCGGTGCGCCCTCTCCGAGGAGGACCTGGCCGCCGTTCTGCTCCGCGCGGACGGTTGCATCGGACAGGCCCTGACCCTGGCGGATGCCCGCTCGGTCAAGCCCATCATCAAGCTCCGCGCTCTCTGCGACGAGTTCATGGAGGCCTGCGCCTCCCGCCGCTATGACACCCTCCCCGGGGTGCTGGGAAACTTTGGCAGTAAGCGGGACGGAGTGGCCGAGGCCATCGCCTACGTCACCCTGGCGGTGCGGGATCTCATCCTTCTGCGCCACGGCGACACGGTCAAGCTGAAATACTACACCGACAAGCCCACCGCCGACACCCTGGCGGCCCGCTTCACCACCCGTTCCCTCCTCCGTCTGTACCACGCCTTAGGCAAGGCCGCCGACAGCCTGGACGGCAACGGAAACGTCCGCCTGACCCTGATGCAGCTTTCGGTGGACGTGACACCTTAAAATATACGACAGCTTTGTGTAGTACCATGTTAATTCTAAAACTATACTTCCGACAAGCTGACCTTCATCCGCTCTCCTCATCCACCATCCTTCGGATGGTCCCCCTTCCCCGCTGGGGAAGGCAAAATGCGAAGTCGAATGAAATGTCAAATTTTAGAATTAACAGGGCAGTAGGGGCGAGCATTGCTCGTCCGAAACCGCAGGGATACGCTTTTGCGGATATGCGGACGGCCAATGGCCGCCCCTACACAAGGCTTCCGAACACGTCTCTTGAACCATACGAGAAAGGAATCCATTATGGAGAATCACGAAAAGAACCCCGCCCGTCCCGAAGGCCGCCCTGAGGGCCGTCCCGAGGGAGCCGCCGAGGGCAAGCGTCCCCAGGGCGGCGGGAGCAATCATCACAATTCCAACAACGGCAACCGAGGCCGCGGCGGCAACCACCCTCCCCGCGGTCAGGGGCAGAACCCCAACGCCCCCCGCGGCGAAAAGCCGAACGGTGACAGATCTGCCGTCGGCAAGGGCAACCCGCCCCGTCCCCAGGCCGACAACGCCTCCCCGCGCCGCGGCAGTGAGGCCAAGGAGGTCAAAGAGCCCAAGACGGCCGAGCAGCAGGCTCCTACCGAGTCCCGCCGCTCCGCGCCCTCCACGGGCCGTCCCCAGCGCAACATCCGCCGTTCGGCTCCACGGGCCGATCTGCCCGACATGGGGAATCTCTTGATCGAGGATCAGCAGGCGACCCCGCCCGCCCACGTAGCCCCCGACGATGCCCCCGATGCCGCCGAGGTAGAGCGCATTCTGGAGCGAGATATTTTCGCCAAGACGGCGGAGGAGATCCCCGAGGTTCTGCCCGAGGGCAAGCTGGTCATTGCGGGCATTCGTTTCCGCGCGGGGGGCAAGACCTACTTCTTCGATCCCGGAGAGCTGACCTGCAAGGCTGGTCAGTACGCCATCGTGGAGACGGCGCGAGGATTGGAGTTCGGTGAGATCTGCATCCCCAACCGTCTGGTGGACGAGTCCCTGGTGGTGCCCCCTTTGCGTCCCGTGATCCGCATCGCCACCGAGGAGGACATTGCCCACAACAAGGACAACCACGAGAAGGAGGAGGCCGCCTACCCCATCGGCGTTCAGAAGATCGCCGAGCACAAGCTGGACATGAAGCTGGTCTCCATCCAGTACACCTTCGACAATTCCAAGCTCCTGTTCTACTACACCTCGGCGGGCCGCGTGGACTTCCGCGAGCTGGTCAAGGATCTGGCGGGAGTCTTCCACATTCGCATTGAGATGCGTCAGATCGGCATCCGCGACGAGTCCCGCATGATCGGCGGCCTGGGAGCCTGCGGCCGACCCCTGTGCTGTGCCACCTTCCTGAACGATTTCGGTCAGGTTTCCATGAAGATGGCTAAGGAGCAGAATCTGTCCCTGAACTCCTCCAAGATCTCGGGCTGTTGCGGCCGTCTCATGTGCTGTCTGCGCTACGAGTACGACACCTACGTAGAGGAGATCAGCCGCACCCCCGCCCAGGGCACCTTCGTGAACACCCCCGACGGCCCAGGCGTAGTGACCGAGATCTACCCCCTCCAGGGCGAAGTCAAGGTCAGCCTCCGCAACCAAACCGACTCCTCCCCCAAGCGCTACAAGCGCGACCAGGTCGAAGTCCAGGTCCGCCACCACCGCACCGAGGAGCCCCCTGCCGAGCCGGATACGGATGAGTGACCAGGGCTCTGCCCTGGACCCGCTTAAGGGCCTTTTGAAAAAGGCCCTTAAGAATCCCAAAAACTTTTAAAAAAGGTTTACTGTTTGGGTAGTGTGTCTGCTGACGGAAGTATTCCTTACGTCAGCGGGGCCCCATCCCCGCGGATGTGTTGGGGAACGGGGGAGCACCGGTTACCCCAAAAGCCTCCCTCCGGGAGGGAGGTGGCTCGCGAAGCGAGACGGAAGGAGAACGCGAGGACAAAAGCCCACCTCGAACATCCTTGATTCGAGCACTCCCATGACCTCGCACTCTCCCCCACCCGCCGTTGGCGGGAGCCCCCTCCCGGAGGGGGCCTTATTTGAGGGTGCGTCTCGGTTTCCCAAAACGCCTCCCTCCGGGAGGGAGGTGGCTCGCGAAGCGAGACGGAAGGAGAACGCGAGGACAAAAGCCCACCTCGAACATCCTTGATTCGAGCACTCCCATGACCTCGCACTCTCCCCCACCCGCCGTTGGCGGGAGCCCCCTCCCGGAGGGGGCCTTATTTGAGGGTGCGTCTCGGTTTCCCAAAACGCCTCCCTCCGGGAGGGAGGTGGCTCGCGAAGCGAGACGGAAGGAGAACGCGAGGACAAAAGCCCACCTCGAACACCCCGATTCGGGCAAACCACACGCCTCCACCCCTTCAAACAAGCCGTTTGTTCGGAGATTCACAGATTATTAACATCTTTTCCGCAAATTTTCAGCAAGAAAATGCCCGAGACCCCTTGAAAAATTTTCGATTTGTGATATAATAGTATGGAAGCCATATTCGCTTTTGCTCGGCGGGTATGAGCAAATACTTATTCGGAGGTCATGACAATGGCATACAAGATTAGCGATGATTGCATCTCCTGCGGCGCTTGCGCTGAGAACTGCCCCACCGAGGCTATCAACGAGGCTGACGGCAAGTACGAGATCGACGCTGACAAGTGCATCGACTGCGGTTCCTGCGCAGACGCTTGCCCTGTTGAGGCTCCTAAGGCTGAGTAATTCAACCTGCGGTCAAACTGTAGGGCACCTCTAAACATTCACCGCTCTCCGCACGCTGAATTTTTAGATGCACCCTGTAACGACACTCCCGATCCCCCTGTTGCCCTGTGCGCGGGAGATCGGGAGATGTTGTTTTTTCGGTCAAAACCAACAAGAAGCAACTCTCGGAGGCGGTCATCCTGAGCGGAACGGAGCCATGCGGAGTGGAGTCGAAGGATCTTCTACCCGACAAAAGATCCTTCGACTCCGCCGCATAGCGGCTCCGCTCAGGATGACCATTCCCACCCAGCGCTATTGCACGCCGCCCGGGATAACCGCCCCACATTTCCCCCTCAAGGAGAACCCCATGCAACTACGAGAAAACGAGACCCTACAGGAGGTCAACGAGCACATCAAGCTGATCCAGCGCACCGACGGACTGACCTTCGGCTCGGATGCCTACCTGCTGGCGGCCTTTGTCCGCGGCAGAGCCTCAGCCGCCGCCGTGGACCTGGGAAGCGGAACGGGGATCATTCCCCTGCTCTGCCTGGCGCGCGGTAAAGCGGCCCGCTTCACCGCCGTGGAGATCCAGCCCGCCTTCTGCGAGCTGATCCGGCGCAACACCGCCCTCAATAGCATGGAGGGCCGTCTGTCCCCCCTCTGCCGCGACGTGCGGGAGATCGCCCCCAAGGACGTGGGCGGTGAGGTGGACCTGGTCACTGCCAATCCCCCCTACATGGCCCCGGGAAGCGGAGCGCGGAACACCACCGACGAGAAATACATCGCCCGCCACGAGGTCTGCGGCACCGTCCGCGACTTTTGCGAGGCCGCGGGACGGCTCCTCAAGCACGGGGGACGCTTCTGCTGTGTCTTCCGCCCCGAACGGCTGGGCGACCTGTTTGAGGGCCTGCGCGCCGCCCACCTGGAGCCCAAGCGCATGACCCTGGTACAGGCCACCGCCGCCGCTACCCCCTCCATGGTGCTGATCGAGGCGGTGAAATACGCCGCTCCTTCCCTGCTGGTCACCCCGCCCCTTTGTTTATGGGAGGCGGACCCGATTCGGCCCGAGAAGCCTGCCGAGCCCATGAAGGCGACGGCGGATTCGGAGTACGTATACGGGAATTGCGGGTTTCCGCCCCGTTTCACGGGAGAAAATCGCAAATGATATACACCTGCGGTGTATGATATATGCCGTAGGCATATGATATACTCGCTCTGCGAGTATGATATACGCCCTGCGGGCGTATGGAGGAACGGAAAGCCGTTCCCCCGCGCTCCCTACACCAGTGGGCAGGGCCCCACGGTGACGCGGACTCGCTCCCGTCAGCCCTCATATTACAATTTATAATACAATTTTTTTAAAAGTTTTGGGGATTCTCAAGGGACTTTTTCAAAAGTCCCTTGAGCGGGTCCAGGGCAGCGCCCTGGCGTTCTCCTTAAGGAGCCTTTATGGATCACATGAAACACATACTCAGCTACACCCGACGGGCCGTGGATGATTACGGCATGATCCGCGCGGGGGACAAGATTGCGGTGGGGGTATCGGCGGGCAAGGACTCGCTGACGCTGCTGTACGCGCTGGCGGGGCTTCGCCGCTTTTATCCCCAGCCCTTTGAGCTCATTGCCATCACGGTGGACATGGGCTTTGGAGGGATCGAAGCCAATCGGGGCCGGGAGATGCCCGAGGATCCCTACGGGGGCATCCGCGCGCTGTGCGAGGAGCTAAACGTGGAGTACCACGTGGTCCCCTCCGAGATCGCGAAGATCATCTTCGACGTTCGCAAGGAGTCCAACCCCTGCTCCCTGTGCGCCAAGCTCCGCCGCGGTGCCCTGAATAACGCCGCCAAGGACCTGGGCTGTAACACCGTGGCCCTGGGCCACCACTTCGACGATGCCGTGGAGACCTTCATGCTCAACCTGTTCTTTGAGGGCCGTATCGGCTGCTTCCAGCCCGTTACCTACCTCTCCCGAGTGGACCTGCGGGTCATCCGCCCCCTGCTCTATACCCCCGAAAAGGAGGTCCGCGCCTTCGCCGCCGCCACCGACCTCCCCGTGGTGGAATCAGCCTGCCCCGCCAACGAGAACACCCAACGAGAGTCCATGAAGCAGCTCCTGGCCTCCCTGGAGCGTCAGCATAAGGGCCTCCGCCACCGCATTTTCCACGCCATGCAGGCCCACGGCGTGGACGGCCTCCGCCTCCCCGACAGACGGCCCCTCGTCATGCCCGAGCCTGAGGTGGAGGAGGAGTAAGGAGAGCGTGGAGAGCGTGCCGCTGGCAGCTTAAGGGGCTTTTGCAAAAAGCCCCTTAAGAATCCCCAAAACCTTTAAAAAGGGATTGATGAGAGATGCGAGAGGACACCAAGGGCCGTAGAGGGCATCACCATGGGGCCCCTGCCCCATTGGGGTGTAAAGAGGAACGATATGTGGGACGAGGATTATTTGCCTCGTTCCTTCTTTTTTGGGCGGGCGGATATGGAATCCTCCCCTACGACAGCCTAAAGTTTTAGGCGTTACAAGATACTACGGTGAACGGTCGGGCGGAGTGTGTAGGGGAGGCGTTTCGCCTCCCGTTTCTTGTCTTCAAATCAATCCTTCCTCCTTCATCCCCCTTGTAAAAAATTCATATTATTAAGATTACCAAAAAGCCCTTGACATTTCTGTGGAACTGTGATAATATATAATTGTATGAATATGGCCTTTTTTCAAATACAAATAACAGGAAGGAATCTATGAACCAAACCTTACTTCCCCCTAGCCGCAAGCTGGGACATCGGACGATGGGTGCCCGCCGCCGTTTCGCAGAGCTTTGCAAGGTCCTGCTGGACATGGATCGGCTCCCCCTTTACTTCACCCTGGCCGCCCTGCTCACCTTTGCGGTGGAGGCCCTGTCCCGCCGTTCCCCCGTGGCGGCTCTGGTCTTCATGACCGAAAGTCCCTTCGCTTACCTCACCAACTACGGCATCATCCTCTGTACCCTGCTCCCCGGACTCCTGTTCCGTAAGCGGCTGGCAGGCGTAGCCCTGCTGAGCTCGGTGTGGGGCGTGCTGGGCGCGGCCCAGTGCGTGGTCCTCTTGTCCCGCGTCACCCCCCTGACCGCCGTGGACGTGGCCATCGCCCTCAGCGTCATCACCATCATCACCGCTTACCTTACCCCCCTTCAGATTATCCTCATCTGCCTGGCCCTGCTGGGCCTGGTGGCCGCCCTGATCGTGCTGTTCGTGCGGTCGGCCAAGCACACCATCCCCTGGAAGAAGTTCCTGGCGGCCTTCCTTCCCTCCCTGGCTGGCTTTGCCCTGGTGGTGTGGGCTGGCTTTGCGTCGGGTCAGCTGTCGGACAACTTCCCCAACCTGGCCAACGCCTACAACGACTACGGCTTCCCCTACTGCTTCGGCCTCAGCGTCATCGATAAGGGCGTGGATCGCCCCACGGAGTACGGCGAGGAGCTCATCACCGACATCCTGGAGGACCTGCCCGAAGGCAACGGCAGCCTCCCCGTAGTCGGTGGCGATCCCGCGGAGGACAGCCGTCCCAACGTCATTTTCGTCCAGCTGGAATCCTTCTTTGACGTGAAGTACATGGAGGGTGTCACCTTCACCGAGGACCCCGTCCCCACCTTCACCCGGCTCAAGGAGCAGTATCCCTCGGGCCTGTTTACCGTCCCCGTCATCGGCGCGGGCACCGTCAATACCGAATTTGAGGTGCTGACGGGTATGCGGGTGGCCGACTTCGGCGCGGGCGAGTATCCCTTCCGCTCCATCATGACCGAAACCACCTGCGAGACCCTGGCCTACGATCTGCTGGCCTCGGGCTACCGCACCCACGCCATCCACAACCACGAGGGCTCCTTCTACCTTCGCAACGACATCTACAAGAACCTGGGCTTTGAGTCCTTCACCTCCATCGAGTATTTCGAAAACCCCACCTTCAACCAGAACGATTGGGCCCACGATGCCCTTTTGACCGACGAGATCCTCTACCTGCTGGGCTCCACCGCCGAGGCCGACCTGGTCTACACCGTCTCGGTCCAGGGCCACGGTAAGTACCCCAACGAGTACACCCCCGCCGAGGATGACATCCTCATCACCGAGGGCCTGGAGGACCCCGCCGTCCGCAGTCACTTCACCTACTACATCAACCAGCTAAACGAGATGGATCAGTTCATCTCCGATCTCTACGAGGCGGTCATGGCCCTGGAGGAGGACACCGTCCTGGTGTTCTACGGCGACCACCTGCCCAGCATCTCCCGTGACGAGGGCGTCATCATCTCCACCTCGGATTTCCAAACCGAGTACCTCATCATTTCCAACTACGAGCCCCCCGTGGAGCTTCCCGATCAGGCCCTCTACGCCTACCAGATCTTCCCCGCCGTCATGGAGATGATCGGCAACAACGAGGGCGTGATGAACCGCTTCCACCGCGCCTACCGCGACGATCCCCAGTACCTGACCCTGCTGGCCGCCCTGGAGTATGACGTGCTCTACGGCGAGCGCATGGCCTACGGCGATACCGAGTACCCCGTCATGACCAACATGGTCATGGGCAGCCGACCCATTACGGTCACGGGCTGTTACCTGCAGGACGAGTACCTGTATATCAAGGGTACCAACTTCACCGCCTACAGCATGGTGACCTTCGACGGCCGCCAGGAGCAGGAGACCGATCTGGTGGACGCATCCACCCTGCGGGTCCGCCTGGACTCCATCTCGGGGAATCTGACCCGCGTGAAATACATCACGGTCCGTCAGATCTCCGCCAAGAACGATCTGCTCTCCGAAACCATCCCCTACGTTCCCCAGCGCGTCCCCGAGGAAACAACCCCTTTGGAATTCCTCCCGGGGATGTGAAAAAAATGACCTGCCGTTTAGGGTCGTACCCTAAAGGACAGTTTTGCAAGAATACGGTATATCTCGAAAGAGGTATGCCGTATTCTTGCTTTTTTAGTCCTTACGCGGATTTACGGATTTCTTCCATCATTTCACGGAGTTCGTTCTCATCGGGAATGTCGATCAGACCTGCTGCCGTAAAATAAACGTCAAACTTTACTCGCTTTCTTCCGTCAACCTTCTCGCTGTTGTGAACTTCAATTCGCCTTATGAGTCGATTGACGATTTCGGGAGTAAGCTCCTTAATATCGGTACACTTAC
>CAYRTP010000073.1:0-11222 GCA_964427175.1 uncultured Clostridium sp.
CTGGGGAGGGCAAGAAAACACGCCACTTGTCTTTATAGAGTTTTACAATTGTCTAAATATCCAAGAAGATGTTTATCTCTATAATGTAGGGAACGGCGTCCCCGATGGTCCGAAATTGACAAAGGCCAATAGGGTTAACATTCAATACCCGTGCACCAACCCGCAAAGCGGATCCGCCCCCTCGGCGGGACGGTCCAGAATCACGAACCGTTCCTCCATTTCCTCCCGCGCCCGCGACAGGAATTGTTCGGCCTCCTCGGAGCAGGGGATCAGACAGGGGATCCCGCCCGTGTACCGCTGTTGCTTTTCAAACCCACGGAGCAGACGCACCATGATCCCGTCGTTCTCCTCCGAAAAGGGCAGGGAAACGGGATGCCGCACGGCGTAGACGGCGATGAGGGGATGCCATCCCCGCCCGTACCAGTGGGTGCTGATGCCGTGGCGGATGTACAGATCCGCCGCGATCCGACCCACCCCGCGGGGACTCCCGCCCAACAGAATGGGCACGGCCGTATAGTAGAGCATGGAATCGTACATGGAGTCTCCTTTCCCGCCGCAGGCGATTCGATCACAGTTATTTTTTATTATACCATAAAAGACGGGATTTGTCACCCCGTCTGTAAGAAAAAAGCGTTTTTTCTCGGTAAAAAAGTCCAAACCCCTTGCCAAAACCCGCCGAATGATGTATAATGAAGGCTCCCAAAACGAGTGGAGGACTACCACATGAAAAAAGATCTGATCTATCGCCTTTTCTCCCATATCCCGACCCTGGAAACCGACCGACTGACCCTGCGGGGAATGCGGGTGTCGGATGCCGCGGATATGTACGCGTACGCCAAGCGTCCCTCGGTGACCGAGTATCTGACCTGGGATCCCCACGCCTCTGAGGCCGAGACCCGCGACTACCTGGTCTACGTGGGCCAACGCTACCGCACGGGGGACTTTTACGATTGGGCCCTGGTGTCCCGCGCCGACGGCCACATGATCGGCACCTGCGGCTTTACCTCCTTCAACTGCCCCGCCGACTCCGCTGAGATTGGCTACGTCCTCAACCCCGCCTACCAGGGCCAAGGACTGGCCACCGAGGCGGTCCGCCGCGTCCTGGAATTCGGCTTTGAGGAACTGTCCCTCCACCGCATCGAGGCCCATTTCATTCAAGGGAACGATGCCTCCCGCCGCCTCATGGAGCGGGTGGGCATGACCTTTGAGGGTTACGCCCGCGAGTCCATGAAGATCAAAGGGAAGTACCGCACCATCGGGACCTGCGCGATTTTGCGGGGGGAGTTTGAAGAAAAATAGCAAGACAAAAGGAGCCCGTCCAAGGCTCCTTTTGCGCTATCAACGCCCATCAGTTCGATAGTACATCAAGGGATGATACACCCCCAAGATCTCGTCCTTCTTCCCGTGAAGCACCGCCACGTACAGCGTGTCCCCCTCGGAGACCAGCCCCCACAGGGTGGAGCCCGCCGTAGCCCGCCCGTACTTTTGAAAGTACAGCACCTTTACGGTGTGCTTGCCGTCGGATTCCTCGGCCATGCCCACGACCTCGTCCTCCTCCAGGCTGAAACAGCCCTTTTTCAGATAGTGGCGTTTCACCAGGGTCGGGATGGTCATAAAGCCCGTAGGAACCAGGGCCGCGCTCCAAAGGGTCGCCAGGAGGATGGCGATGCATACCCGATACACGGTGGAGCTCCCCACCCATCGGCTCATGGTAATCGCGGTTACGATCAAAGCGATCAGTCCGAGGGTCAAAAGCGGCACAAAGGAAAAGTATCCGAGCCGCTCGGATTGCAGATATTTGGCCAAAAGCCCGTCGCGGGATATGGGGGTGCGTTGATCTTGTTTCATATTGCAGGTACCTCGTGTATCATGATGGGGCGTGTGTGTCTCCGCAGACCGAGCAAACCCGCTCCTTACCAAGCTCCCACGCATGGCTGACCGAGCCCGACTCCACCGACGCGGCCCGTTTCAGATGGTAGCAGTCCCTCGACAGATGATACACGCTCCCGCCCTCGGTCCAGTAGACCACCACCTGGGTGCTGAACCCGCCCACCGTCTCGGGCTCTCGAGCCTCGGTGCCCAACTCGGCTGAAAGGGAAGCAAGCTCGTCCCGTGTCAGGGGCTTGCCCGCCGAAAAATCGTCCGACGGAGTACAGGCGGGGAGCGCGAGCACCGCCGCTATGAGGAAAAAGGCAATCAACCGTCGCATAAAAGCTCCTTGAAGTGGTTGTAGATTTCCCCCATTATACCATAACTCGGCGCCCCTGTCAAGCACAGCTCGCACCGAATCGGGGAAATCAACGAAAATATTTAAAAAGGATTTTTTCAAAAAGGGGTTGACAAAACCCAAAGAATGTGCTATAATTTGCGAGTGCTGAAAAGCGCATGCGGTGTTAGCTCAGCTGGATAGAGTGCCTGGCTACGAACCAGTAGGTCGGGGGTTCGAATCCCTTACACCGTGCCAACAGAAAAGCCCAAGGCAATCGCCTTGGGCTTTTCTGTTGGCACGGAGCTTTGGGGTGAGACTTTCGTTCAAGTTGCCGCTTAAACATCTCATTTATATTTTCAAAGTGCAACTTGATGCCGAAACGAAGCGAAGCGGAGTTCGGCGGGGTTCAGAATCCCTTACACCGTGCTTGGGGTTAAGCCCTCTGTTCAAGTTGCCGATAAAACGAAAAAGATCCACTCGGCAGCGACCTAAGGGAGCAGGGTTCAGAATCCCGCACAGCCCATCCCCAAAAAATCTCATGATGATATTCCCCCATGCCCCTATAACATAACCCCAACTCATGTTATTCGACAGAAAAAATTTTTTTCACATCATTTGTGCAATTTGGATATTTACAAATTGAGGCATTTGTAGTATAATATAAGAGCACCACGGAAGGCGGCCCCAAACCGCCTTGCATCCACGAGCACACCTGTCATTGTATTCATACGGAGTATCAACCTTATGATACCGCACACGTATGTACAGTCACGGATGTGCTTTTGTTTTGGGCATTTATACCCGAAAGTATCTGCCGAATACGGGAAAAACAACCATCGGTTGCTTGCCAAATGGCGGTAAGATGTGGTAGAATATAGGGGCAATATGCGCAGTTGCACAACGGAAAGGAATCCATGACATGAAATACGATTTTTCCCGATTGGGTGAGAATATCGCCGCCCTCCGACGGGCCGCGGGACTGACCCAGGAGCTGCTCGCGGACCGCCTGGGCGTGACCTCCCAGGCGGTCTCCAAGTGGGAGCGTCAGCTCTCCTGCCCCGACGTCTCCCTCCTCCCCGCCATGGCGGAGGTCTTCGGCGTGGCCATCGACGAGCTGTTCGTCAGCCTGGACCCCGAGGCCGAAAGCCGCATCGACGCTCTCCCCTGGGAGGATGACGGGCGGGTGCGGATCGCGGTCTTTGAAGGGAAGCACCTCTGTGTCCGCGAGGTCTACGAGTGCCCCGACGGGGAGGAGATGGTGCTCCTCATCCGCCACGAGGACGGACGGCACGCCTTGCCCTTCGGGGCGGTGAAGCCTGCGGGAAAGGTCAAAAATACCCCCGATTGAACCGACCCCCGAAAGGAGTGATCTCTTGAGTGCCAAGACCAAAAAGTCCCTGAGTCCCGACGAAAAGAAGCCCGAACGGCTCCCCCTTCGCCGTGTTCTGCAAAATAACCTGTTCATTTTAAAAAACATCCGCAAGGCCGCCCCCGCTTACATTTTTCTCGACGCAGTGCTGGATCTGCTCTGGTGCGTCATCGAGTTCTTCAGCGGCTCATTTCTTTTGAAGGTGGTGGTGGACCACATCGGAAGCGGCGCGTCGGTGGGAAGCCTGGCCGCCGTCATTGTGGGGATGTTCGTCATCCACGTTACGGTATTCTTCATCCAACAGGCCTTTTGGCAGATCTACGCCCCCATCGGCATCCGCAAGCTGTCCCTGGCTATCAAAAAAGCCCTCTACACCCAAATGCGGGCGGTGGAGCTCTCCTGCTACGAGAACCCCGAGTATTACGAAAAGTACGTCAAGGCCATGAACGAGGCCGAGGATCGTGCCTTCAAGGTCCTGTGGTCCCTGGAGAACCTGTTCGGCCAGATTTTTTCCCTGGTCGCCAACAGCCTCCTGCTTTGGAGCATCGACCCCATTCTGATCCTGTTTGCCCTTATTCCCTTCGCCGCGGGCTTCCTCAAAAAACAGCGCAACAAGATATCCTTCAAGGAAAACGAGGCCGTCCAAAAGCTCTCCTGGCGAACCAATTACATCCAAAGAGGCTTCTACCTCCAGGACTACGCCAAGGAGCTCCGCTTGACGGATATGTCCGAAAAGCTGCTCTCCGACCTGGACCAAACCACACGGGAGACCGAGCGCATCAAGCGGAAATTCGGTTTTCGTACCGCCGCCCTGGATTACACCTGCCGCATTTCCCACGAGGTGGTCACCATTCTGGGTGCTTGCCTCTACGCCGTCCACGCCACCCTGGTGCGGGGAAGCATCAGCGTGGGAGACTGCATTGTGGTCCTCAACTCGGTGGGCTCGGTGTCGGGCTACCTGCAGGGACTGGTGACCAACCTGGTCTCCTTCCATGAGCACGCCCTGTACATCCAAAACCTGCGCTCTTTCCTGGACTATGAGCCCAAGATCCCCGCCAACCCCGAGGGCCTGCGCGCCACGGGTGGAGAGATCGTCGCGGAGCATATCCGATACCGCTACGAGGGAGCCGAGACCGACGCGCTCACCGACGTGTCTGTGCGGATCGCTCCCGGAGAGAAGATCGCCCTGGTGGGGCAGAATGGATCGGGCAAATCCACCTTCGTCAAGATCCTCCTCCACCTCTACGAGCCCTCAGAGGGAAGCATCACCCTGGACGGTGTTCCCATGGCGGACTACAGCCTCGCCTCCTGGCGGGACTGCTTTGAGACCGTTTTTCAGGATTACCGCACCTTTGCCCTGTCAGTGGCCGAGAATATCCTCATGCGCCCCATGCGCACCGATCCCGAGGGGCAGGCCGAGGACCGCGCTTTGGTGGAGGCCGCCCTCCGTGCGAGCGGTGCTTACGAGCGGGTCATGAAGATGCCCCACGGCATGGATACCATGCTCACCCGCGAGTTTGATGACAAGGGCGAGGTCCTGTCAGGGGGAGAGGCCCAAAAGGTGGCGCTGTCCCGTATTTTTGCGGGGAACAGCCCCGTAGTCATCCTGGACGAGCCCACCTCGGCCCTGGATCCCGTGGCGGAGTACCGCCTGTTTGAAAACATGATGCAGGCCTGCGCCCAAAGATCCTTGGTGTTCATATCCCATCGCCTGTCCTCTGCCGTGCTGGCTGACCGTGTCTACCTGTTCGAGGGTGGCCGCATCGTGGAGAGCGGCACCCATAAGGAGCTGATGGAGCGAGGCGGTCACTACGCCGATATGTTCCGCAAGCAGGCCGAAAGCTACCGTTCGGGTGAGGCGGAAGCCTCCGAAACCCGAGAGGAGGTGAAGGCATGACCCATTCTCAACCTCAAACAAAGTCCCCCAAGAAGATCCGCCATGCTCGCCATATCCTGCAATACGATGCCAAGATCCTGGCCAAGGTCTGGAAGCTACTCCCGTCCTATATCGTGTTCTTGGCCCTGTGGTCCCTTTTGCAGGCGGGCGTGGACACGGTAGCCGTCTATTTCCGCAACGCCATGTTCAATGCCCTGGACGTGTCCGACCATTTCATGGACGTAGCCGTATTCATTCTGTCCCTGGCGGTGTTCTACCTCATCGTCTATATTCCCGATTACGTGTATTCCCTGATCATCAACCCCATTTTAGAGAACCGCCTGCGCTACCGTATGCGCGCCGAGCTTTACCGCAAGGCCCAAAGCATGGACCTGGCCTGCTACGACGACCCTGATTTCTACAATCAGTTCGTATGGGCCATGCGGGAGTCGGATAACCGTGCCATCTCGGTGGTCAAGGCCCTGTGGAACGTGGTCAACCGCATCATATCCGCCACCGCCATTTCGGCCTTGCTCCTGTCCATCAACCTGTGGATGGGCCTGCTCATGCTGGTCGGCGTGGGGGTGACCCTGGTGGTGGATTATTTCGGCAATCGGCTCTGGATCAAATGTATGGAGGAATGTAACCCCCTGTGGCGCAGGGAGAGCTACATCACCCGCGTGTTCAACCTCTCGGACTACGCCAAGGAAATGCGTACCTCCCGCGTGGGGGACATGATGACCCGTGACTGCGACGAGACCGCCGACAGACTCACCGAGCTGGATATCCGCTACGGGAAAAAGTTCACGTTGCTCTACGGCGTGGGCTTCAATATTGCCCGATGGGGCACCTACTATGCCACCATTCTCATCATGGTCTACGAGTTGGCGGCGGGGCGAGTCCTGCTGGGCGGCTTTGCCGCCGCGGTGGCCTCGCTGTGGATGCTCCAATCCATCATGATGAACCTGGCCGAATCCCTCACCGAGCTCCCCAAGCACGCGCTGTACATCGAAAAATACTTCAAGTTCTTGGAGCATGAGAACCACATGAAGTCGGGAGACGAGCCGGTTCCGGATTTTGAGTCCTTGACCTTTGAGAATGTCAGCTTCGTCTACGAATCGGTGTTCACCGAGGAGGAGACGGCCCTGGCCGAGGCCATCAAGGTCTTTGAGCAAAAGGAAAAGGGCATCAGCGATTCGGACGAGGATTCTGACACTCCCAAGCCAAAGGACGGCCGTCCCGACGTTCTCCGTAACGTCAGCTTTACCATTCGGAGGGGAGAGAAGACTGCCATCGTAGGCTACAACGGAGCGGGGAAGACCACTTTGATCAAGTTGATCCTGCGGCTCTACGATCCCACCGAGGGACGGATCCTCTACAACGGGCGGGATATACGGGAATATGACCTGGAGGCCTACCGCCACCGCATGGGTGCCGTGTTCCAGGACTACCGCATCTTCGCGGCCACCCTGGGCGAGAACGTCATGGGCGGCGGCTACGAGCGGACCCCCGAAAATGAGGAAAAGATCCGCAAGGCATTGGATAGCGCGACCTTCAGCGAGCGTTTGGAACGCCTGGAGGAAGGGCTGGAAACCCCGCTGACCCGAGAGATCGAAAAGGATGGAGTCAATCTCTCGGGCGGTGAGGCCCAAAAGGTGGCCATCGCGCGGGTCTTCGTCCGCCCCTATGACCTGATTATTATGGATGAGCCCTCCTCTGCCCTGGATCCCGTGGCGGAGTACGAGCTCAACCACTCGGTGCTGAACGCCGCCGATAGCTGTGACCGCGCCGTGATCTTCATCTCCCACCGCCTCTCCACCACCCGCTTTGCCGACCGCATCCTCCTCTTTGCGGGGGGAGAATTGGCCGAGCAGGGAAGTCATGAGGAGCTGGTTGCCCAAAACGGCAAGTACGCGGAAATGTTCCGTATGCAGGCCGAGAAATATCGGCAGGGAGAGAATATGACCTGAAAACAGGGTGACCCGCAAACCGCGGGCCACCCCTTTTCACATTCATACGATTCTCTGATAAGAACGTCGCATCCGAGAATGAGCGTTCGTACATACCAATGGGGCAGGGGCCCCATGGTGATGCTCCCTATGGCTCTTGGTGTCCCCTTGCATCCCTCATAAATCCCTTTTTGAAGTTTTGGGGATTCTTAAGGGCCTTTTTTAAAAGGCCCTTAAGCCGCCGGAGGCACGCTCCAAGCTTCAAGGTTTACATTGCGATTGGTATTACTCAAACCCAAAACAACTGTTCCCCAAAGACCCCTCGATCCGCAAAAGGCGATTGTATTTGGCTACCCGATCGGTACGGCAGGGGGCTCCCGACTTGATGAGGGGAGCACCCGTGGCCACCGCGATGTCGGCAATGGTGGTGTCCTCGGTCTCCCCCGAACGGTGGGAGAGGATGAAGGAATACCCCGCCTCACGGGCGGTGTGGATTACCTCCAAGGTCTCGGACAGGGTGCCGATCTGGTTGGGCTTGATGAGGATGGTGTTGCCCGCCCCCGCTTCGATCCCCTGCTTGAGGCGGGCGGTATTGGTGACGAATAGATCATCGCCCACCAGCTTGACCCGCGCCCCCAGCCGTGCCGTCAGCTCGGCCCAACCGCTAAAGTCGGACTGGTCCAGCCCGTCCTCGATGGATAGAATGGGGAAGCGGTCGCAGTACCCCGCCCACTTGTCGATGAGTGCCTCGCGGGTCAGGGTCACGCCCCCCTTGGGCAGGACGTAGACCTCCTGCTTGCGGTTGCCCGACAGGGCTTTTTCCATGTTGCCCGCTCGGTCGCGGCTCCCCGCGTACCACTCGGAGGCGGCCACGTCCAGGGAGATCTTCACCCGCTCGGTGTCGTAGCCTGCTCCCTCGATGGCGCGGATCAGATACTCGATGGCCTCCTCGTCCGAGCCCAGGTCGGGAGCAAAGCCCCCCTCGTCTCCCACCGCCGTGGACAGCCCGTCAGCCTTCAGAAGTCGGCCCAGGGTGTGGTAGATCTCGCTCCCCCATCGCAGGGCTTCGGTGAAGGACCCCGCCCCTACGGGCACGATCATGAACTCCTGAATGTCCATATTGTTGGAGGCGTGGGCACCGCCGTTGAGGACGTTCATCATGGGGATGGGCAGACGGTGGGGCTCCACGCCGCCCAGGTAGCGGTAGAGGGGCATCCGATACCAGTTGGCCGCCGCGCGGGCCGTGGCCAGGGATACCGCCAGCAGGGCGTTGGCCCCCAGCTTGGACTTGTTTTCGGTGCCGTCCAGGCGGAGCATGGCGCGGTCCACCTCCTCCTGGTCCGAGGCGTTCATCCCCGACAGAGCGGGGGAGAGGATGTCGCAGACGTTGGCCACCGCCTCACGGACTCCCCTGCCGCCGAAGCGTTTCTTGTCCTCGTCCCGAAGCTCCACCGCCTCGTAGATGCCCGTGGAGGCCCCCGAGGGCACGCTGGCCACCCCCACGGTGCCGTCGGTCAGCACCACGGTGGCCTCCACGGTGGGATTGCCGCGGGAGTCCAGAATCTCCCGCCCACAGCATTTCATGATCTGAGGTTTCGTCATATTGTACCTGCCTTTCCGCGGGAGGAGCCCGCTTGCGTAACGCATGGGATTAGTATGGGATGAATTGGGCGGGGGCATACATCAAGGGGGAAAATTTGCGGCGGGGAAGGTTTATTCGCGGCAGGTTCATAAATTTGTGGTAAAATATTTGAAAACTCTGTAACCAAATGCCAAACCGCCACACTATATGGATGAAAGGAGGCGAGGATATGCAAGAGACCCATGAAACGCGACCCGATCGCATGATCCGGGAGTTTGCCGAGAATTATATGGAAAAGATCTTCTTTTTCTGTCTGAAAAAGACGGGCAAGCAGACCGAGGCCGAGGACCTGACCCAGGATATTGCCCTGCAAATTCTGACGGCACTGAATAGGGGGCAGAGCCCGACGAATTTTTCGGCCTGGGTGTGGCAGATCGCCCGCAACCGCTATAGCCTGTGGGCGGAGGAGAAGCATAAACGTAACGAGTCGGTAACCGGTTCCGACATCGGCGACTATGAGCTCCCCAACGAGAGCGATAGCGTCCTGGACGACCTGATCCACCGTGAACAGCTCGCCCTGCTCAGGCGGGAGCTGGCCTTCATCAAGCGGGAGTATCGGGACATCGTGGTGGCCTACTACATCGAAAACAAGAGCGTGCGGGACATTGCAGGCTCCCTGTCCCTTTCGGAAACCGCGGTCAAGCAGAGGCTTCACCGCGCGAGAAAAATTTTGAAAGAAGGTATGGATATGGCAAGAGAGTTCGGAGTGAGAAGCTATAAGCCGGAGCAGATCGGCTTTGATCAGAATGGTCGGGATGGAAAGAAGGGTCAGCCCTGGTCGATCCTCACGCATTTGCTGTATAAGAATATTTTCCTGACAGCGTATGAAAATCCTCAAACAGCGGAGAATCTGTCCCTTGAATTGGGGATCGCCCTGCCTTATATGGAGGACGAGCTGGAGTTTTTGGTAAGAGAGCAGTTCCTTCGCAAGGAGGGAGATCGCTACTTGACCGATTTCCGCATCGTCAGCAGGGAAGAGCAGAGAGTCGAGTTTGAAAGAAATCAGCGAGTGCAGGAACCCCTGGCCGAGAAGATCTGCGAAATGATCGATATCTACGTCAAGGAGGACGGGGCAAAGGTCAATGATTATTTTATCGGATATGAGAACGCGAAATGGGCTCTGCTGGTTCACACCTATGATTGTCTGGAAGCCGGAGCCCATGAAAGAATCGGAGACCACAAGTGGGATCTTGAGTATCCTGAACGTCCCGACGACGGCTCCTGGATCGTGACGGGCTACGAGATCTGTGATTTTGACGCACCCGATTTCGTCGGCCAGCACGGGTATCTTTTATACAAGAACGAAAAAGTGACCTGTGACGTGGATTTCGGACAGTATAAATTTGGCTATCGCTGTTTGTGCGATATGACCCCCATGCATCTGAATTGGCAGGAAACCTATAACTTGTGGCTGGTCTGCACGGATCAGCGCGACAAGGCCGAGCAGTTCTACGTGGATAAGCTCCTGGAATACGGCTACCTCAAAGAGGAAAACGGGACCGTCCTCCCCAACCTGGTCATCTTCGACAGAGCCGCGGCGGGCTCGGACAACCCCGAGCTGAAGACCAAGCTGACCGCGTTGCGCGATGTGATCTACGACCTGTTTGCGGAGGCTCCCGGCATGGAGCGGGGCTACGTCGTGGAGCAGGCCCTGCAAAACGGGTGGCTGACCTACGATGAGAATACCATCAAGTCCGTCGGAGCGTTCATTTATAAGTAATCAATCAACCGCCGAGAGCCCCGCAAGGCCGCCCTCGGCGGTTTCCCTATAGACAAATGCAAAAAAATATGATATAATTTTATAAATCAATGCACCCAAATTCAAAAATGCCACACTATATGGATGAAAGGAGGCGAGGAAATGCAAGAAGCGAATGAGATACGTGATCGGCTACTGAATGAATTTGCCGAGAACTATATGGAAAAGCTGTTTTACTTCTGCCTGAAAAAAACGGGTAGTCAATTTGATGCAGAGGATTTGACACAGGATATTGCGCTTCAAATCATCACAGCTTTGAATAAAGGCACGATACCAACGAGTTTTTCGGCGTGGGTATGGCAGATCGCGCGCAATCGTTATTCCGTATGGGCAACCGAAAAGCATAATCGAAATGAATTGGTAACCGGTTCCGATATCAGTGATTATGAGATAGAAGACGAAATCGAAAATATCCTTG